>NYYJ01000115.1 GCA_002686755.1 Verrucomicrobiales bacterium | reverse complement strand
TCCGTTCCCCGACCCAAATAAGACTCAATGAAACACCTCCTACTCACAACATTCGCAGCCGTGGTGCTGGTGGGGGGGGAGTATTGACTCCCTCAAGGTTAACATTGTTTTTTCAATGAACCGTTTAATTAAAGATAGAATATTTCAACTGTGATTGCTCAAGGCGACTTAATAGCACCCCTCATAATACTTATCTCTGCTTTGTTCTTATTGTTAGCACCGTTAGCATTTGCGTTTTCAGCGCGTTCCACTGCTACAATCAAAAAAAAGCGAACCGTCCAAATTGTCGCAACCGTGATGTTGACATTAGCTACTGCGGGGGTCGGTTTAATATGGATTATGATGTTGTTTGTTGGAGGATTTCAGTCGCTTGAATACGACATGAAGCGTGGGCAAGCAGAGTTAGATTTTCCTATGGTTGTATATTATTCCCCTTGGTATGTAATCGGCTTATGGATTGTTAATCTTATTGTTTTCTTAAGGGATATGTTCACTAGGAAGAACCGAGAAGTTTCCGACTAAACCAACCCGCTCCACCACTTGAACGCCGCAGGGTTGTTGTTCGGGGGCAACAGTTAAAACGCGCTTGAAAACTGAGAACTGACTGTTATTTAAAATAATCATAAATCCGAGGAATGTATGAAATGTTAAGCGAACAAGATCGTGTGATATGGGAAGAGGAGCTCGCTCAATTTGTGCCGCAGCGAATTTTTGACGCTCATGTTCATTTGCTTGATCGACGCCATTTGTCTCAGGTCGAAGGCGCTTTCTTGGACTGGAAAGACACGGATTGGAATGCTCTCCAAGGTTGCGCCCGGCAACTGTTTCCCGGTCGCGAATTGCACTGTCTTGTCCTTGGAACCCCTTCACCGGGTATTGATGTGGAGTCGCACAACCGATGGATTGCCCAGCAGATCCAGTTGGATTCCCAATCTCGCATGAATCGCCTTGTGACACCCACATGTAAGACCGTTGAAATTGAACGTGACTTTGCAGAATGGCGATTCAACGGACTGAAACCGTATCGTTTGTTTTCCGTAACTGGTGATCCTCATCAATGTCGTATCGCTGACTTCCTTACACATTCGCAATTGGAATTTGCCGATCAGCATAGACTTTGGATAACAATGCACCTTTCACGTTATCATGGTTGCGCTGACGAGTTAAACCTGTCCGACCTGGAAGAATACACCACCAAACGTTATCCCAATGTGCGCTGGATCTTGGCCCACTGTGCCCGAAGCTTTAGCTATTGGCCGATTCGACAAGCAATCCCGATACTTCGGCAAATGCCAAATCTTTGGTACGATGTTTCAGCAGTTACCGATCTGCGCCCACTGATCACGCTCTTTCAGGAGGAGGACATCAAGCGAATTTTCTATGGATCGGATTTGGTCGACTCTACCTTCTTTCGAGGAAAATACGTGACTCTGGGTCGGGCATGGTGTGGCCTTAATGCAGACCAGTCCTCATTGCGTTTTCCTCATTGTGACGGTCGACCGATTCTGGCTATCTATGAACAGTTGCTCGCAATGAAGCATGCATCTGAGATCGTTGGCCTGTCCTCATCAGATATTGAAGATATCTTCTGGAAAAACGCCGAGTCAGCTTTTGGTGTAAAGTTTGGGCAAGAGCATTAAACCAACTCGCTCCACCACTTGAACGCCGTAGGGTTGTGGTTCGTGGGCAACAGTTAAAACGCCTTGAAAACTGTGCTCATTGGGGTGACAGTTCTCGCGCTATGCCTTGTGTAATTTTAATGGAGGTAAAAGTCATTCCTGAAAAACTAGATGATTGCATCAAGCTTTTAGTGGAGAATAGGCTGGAAGACACAAAAGCTTATGACGGATGTGAAACTTGTTACGGTTCCGTAGACAAGGAGAAGTCTATCGTTACTCTTTGGACTCAATGGTCTACGGTTGAGCATTGGGAAAAATACTTCGCTTGGAGAAAAGAAAGAGGTGATTTTACAGAATTTTCATCCTTTTTTTCTGAAGAACCCAAAATATCCACTTCTGAAGTATTCTATTAAACCAACCCGCTCCACCACTTGAATGCCTTGGGGTTGTTGTTCCGGACCGTGCATAATCCCGTCGCCAGACGGCGAACGTAGTTTTCTTCCGTCTCGGTTTCCTTCAAGTCCATCACGTGCACAATGGCGCACCCTTCATCGCCGGGCAAGGTTTCCTATTTAGTCTGAAGCCAGGTGCTATACGCTGGCCTCTATCCCGACTCAACGAGCTCGGAGACTTTTGCACGAAGCGATTTTGCCGTTGCTCCGGCATTACGCATGGCTTGGAGGCTTAGCGAGTTGTGCCGCTTGGCCAAGCGTTGGCCATCGGGATCGGTCACCAGCGGGCAGTGGTAAAACACCGGCGCCTCCAAGCCAAGCGCACGATAGATAAGCAGTTGGCGGGCGGTGCACTTGAGCAGATCTTCGCCGCGAACGACCTCGGTAATGCCCATGTCGTGATCGTCGGCCACCACGGCCAATTGGTAACTGGGCACGTCATCGTGACGCCAAAGGATGAAGTCGCCAAAGTCGTCGCCGGCCAAAAACGACTGGCTCCCGAACCGTCCATCCTCGAAGGCAACCGATTCGCCGTCCGGCACCCGGAAACGCCAGTTGACGCGAGGTGCCGATTCAATATCAAAAGCAGCCGCTTGGCCAAGCGGCGGGCGGCAGGTGCCGGGGGAGAGCGGTTCGTCCCCCTTTTCGTGCGGGGCCGAGGCGGCCTCCCGTACATCCTTGCGCGAGCAGCGACAGGGGTAGGCCAGTCCGGCCGACTTAAGTTGCCCTAGGATCGAGCGGTAGCGGTCGAAGCGCTGGCTTTGAATGTACGGGGCGAACGGGCCGCCGCGGTCCGGCCCCTCATCCCACTCGATGCCGAGCCACTTCAAGTCGTCCTGCGCGGCATCCGCAAATTCAGCTTTGCATCGCTGCGGATCGAGGTCTTCCGTCCGGTACACCAGTTTGCCGCCGGCTTGCCGCGCGCGATGCTGGGCGATCCAAAATGTCTGCGCGTGGCCAAGGTGGAGCAGGCCGGTCGGCGTTGGGGCGATGCGTCCTCGGTATGCCTTCATGCAGGCTGGGGCGTGCCGGAAGCCAGCCATTCCCGAAACCCCGGCAGCGGAAAGGAGAGGAGATGCTGCAGCTTGGAGCAGTTGAGGGATGTGTCGGCCGATCTCGGCGGGCCTTCGTGCTTGCTAAGGCTGGACGGTTGGATCTGCGGATTGAGTTCCGGATGATTCGCGGCGATGGACTGCCCGACCTCAAGGCGGGACAGCCGCTCGCTGCCGGTGAGGTGATAAAGGCCGGGCCGCTTGGCCAAGGCGAGTTCCCAGACTGCGCGCGCGGTGGCCTCCGCCGGGATGGGGCAGCGATACTCGTCGGCGAACAACTTCACTGTGTCGCCCTTGGCCCATCGCAGTTTCATCGCCTCGTCGATGCCGCGGTTTCCGTTGGGCGACTTGCCGGCAGTGATTGAGGTGCGGACGGTGGTGTGCAGCGGGTTGGCCAAGACCAACGCCTCGGCTTCGGCCTTGCTCCGGCCGTAGGTGTTGACAGGGGACGGTTCATCCTCCTCCGTGTAGTGGCCGTGTTTCCCGTCAAACACAAGGTCGGACGAGAAGAAGATCATCGGTATGTCCTGCGCGAGGCCGGACAGGTAAAAAGTCGCCTCGCGGTTGATCAGGCGCGCCTGGGCCGGCTGCGCCTCGCACGCCACCGGGTCGCTCATCGCGGCGCAGTGAATCACCAATTCGGGCAAATCGCTCTCGTATTGACGCTGCACTTCGGGGAAGTAGGTCAGGTCGAAATCAGCCCGAGTCAAGGCGCGGATACGCCACTCCGGCGCATATGCGGCGGCCGCCCGGGCGATATGGCTGCCAATCAGCCCGCCCGCGCCGGTTATCCACGCAAGGGGTCTTGTGTCGTTCATCGGTGTGTTTTCAGGTCGCAACACTGCACGCATCGATACGTCTGCCGTGTGCGGGAACGCCCAATGGGTGCGGGTTGGGTGCAGCTTGGCCAAGCCGAACCCGGAGGGCAAGACTGTTTCTTCATCGCTGGCGCTTGGCTACTGACCGGGTTCGCGTGAGATATTCGCGCCAAGCGCGCGCAGCTTGCCGTCGATGTTCTCGTAGCCGCGGTCGATGTGATAGACGCGGTTCACCCGTGTCGTCCCCTTCGCCGCCAAGCCAGCCAGCACCAGCGCCGCAGAGGCGCGCAGATCGCTGGCCATGACATCGGCACCGCTGAGCGCCTGGCCTCCCTTGACGATGGCGCTTGGCCCCTCGATCGAGATGTCCGCACCCATGCGGGCCAACTCGTGCACGTGCATGAAGCGCGACTCGAAAATCCGCTCGGTGATGATGCTGATTCCCGGCGACTGGAGCATGAGCACCATCATCTGCGCCTGCACATCGGTCGGGAAACCGGCGTGCGGCATGGTGGTGATGTCCACCGAGCAAAGTTGTTTTGCGGCGCGAACGCGCAGGGAGTTACGACCCGTATCGAGTCGCACGCCGGCTTCGCGCATTTTTTCGAGCACCGCGCTCAGGTCGCCCGGACGACAATGACGGAGCGTTACATCGCCGCCGGTCACCGCGCCGGCGAGGGCGTAGGTCGCCGCCTCGATCCGGTCGGGGATCACCCGGTGTTCCGCGCCCCGCATGCGGCGCACGCCGTGAATGGTGATGGTCGGGCTTCCGGCACCGGAGATTTTTGCGCCCATCGCGTTGAGGAACTCGGCCAGGTCGGCGATCTCCGGCTCGCAGGCGGCGCTTTGAATGACCGTGGTGCCGTTGGCCAGGGTGGCCGCCATCATCACGTTGGCCGTGCCAAGAACCGTCGGGCCGCACCGTCCGCCAAGGAAACACTCCCCGCCGTTCAGCCGCTTGGCGCGGGCGTGGACGTACCCGGCCTCGATCCGCACGCTGGCGCCGAGGTCGCGCATGCCCTTGAGATGCAAATCAATCGGCCGGGCGCCGATGACGCAGCCGCCCGGCATCGAGACCTTGGCCTTGTTCAACCGCCCCATAAGGGGGCCGAGGATGCAGATTGAACCCCGCATCTTGCGGATCAGGTCGTAGTCGCCGTAGCCCTCGATATTCGCGGCACGGACGCGGAGAGTTCCCCGGTTCATTTTCACCTCGGCGCCAAGGGATTCCAAAATCCGCGCCATGAACCGGACGTCGCTCAAGTCGGGGAGATTGCGCAAAACGCACTCCTCTTTTGTCAACAGCGTCGCCGCCATGAGCGGCAGCGCGGCGTTCTTCGCGCCGCTGATTCTGACCTCGCCCTTGAGCGGGGTGCCTCCCTTGATGACCAGGCAATCCATGAACGTTTGTCGCGCGGAGTGTTGCGCTATTGGCCAGCGGAGGCAATCACGATTCGCGGCCGGCCGCTCAAGTCGTCGGCAATCTCCACATCGAGCCAGTTTGCCTCCCGGAACAGCTTGGCGACGGACTGCTCCTGCCCATCGCCAAACTCCGCCATCAGCCGCCCGCCGCGATTGAGTCGGGAACGTCCCTCCGCGGCGAGCATTCGGTAAAACCGCAGCCCGTCCGGCCCGCCGTCCAAGGCCAGGCACGGATCGTGATCGCGGACTTCAGGTTGGAGGGCGTCGATCTCACCGCTCGGTATGTACGGCGGATTCGAGAGAATCAAGTCCACCTGCTCGCCCTTGGCCAAGGCGTCGAGCCCGTCGGCATGCCGGAACGCCACTTGGCCAAGCGCCTCCAGAGACTCGGCGTTCCGCTTGGCCAAGCGGAGGGCCGCCTCGGAGAGATCCGAGGCGATGACGTTGGCCTTGGGACAGCGCTTGGCCAACGCGACGGCTATGCAGCCACTTCCGGTGCCGAGGTCGTGCACGGACGGGTGGGGGAGGGATTCCAAAAACGCTACCGCCAATTCCACCAGTCGTTCCGTCTCCGGTCGTGGGATCAACACGTCACCGGTCACTTGAAATTCGTATCCAAAAAAATGTGCAGTCCCTAGAATGTGATGTAACGGCTCTCGGCGGAAGCGTCGTTCAACGCGGGTGGCCAAGCGCGTTTGCTGATCGACGCTCAAGGCGGTGTCTGTGAAGAGAGGCAACTCAGAGCGACTGCATGACAACAGGTCGGCCATGAGCCATTCGGCGTCGGCTTGGGGCGAGTCGACACCGGCTTGGCCCAGGCGGGCCTCCGCGTCCCGAAGCGCCTCGCCCGCGGTCATTGCCGGACCAGCCCGTCGGCCACGCCCAGCCACTTGTAGCTGGTCAATTCCTCAAGGCCCATCGGGCCGCGCGCACCGATCTTGTCGGTGCTGATGCCGATCTCGGCTCCCATCCCGAACTGGCCGCCATCAGTGAAGCGGGTGGAGGCGTTCCAAAAAATCGTCGATGAATCGACCTCGACTTGGAACCGTTTCGCCGCCGCTGCATCCCCGGTGACGATGGCCTCCGTGTGGCCTGAGCCGTGCGTGTTGATGTGCTCGATCGCACCGCCGACGCCGTCAACGACCTTCACCGACAGCACGAGATCCAAATATTCCTCATCCCAATCCGTCTCGGTGGCGGGTGTGACATCGATCCCGCTGCCGTTCAGCAGGCTCCGGGTCGGTTCGTCCCCGCGCAACGCGACACCGGCCCCGGCCAGGCGCTTGGCCAGGCGCGGCATTGCCTCGGCGGCGATGGCCCGGTCGACCAGCAGCGTCTCGGCGGCATTGCACACGCCGGGGCGGTGCACTTTCGAGTTGAAAGCCACCTCCTCGGCCATCGCCAACTCGGCCGCGCTGTCAACATAGACATGGCAGACGCCCTTGTAATGCTTGATGACCGGCACTCGCGAGCACTCCGCCACGGCGCGAATCAGGCTCTCGCCGCCACGCGGAATGCACAGGTCGACCTCGTTCGTGAGGGAGAGAAGCTCAGGAATCGCGGCCCGGTCGGTTGTCGGGACAACTTGGATGGCGTCCGCCGGGAAAGCCGGCAGGGCCTTGGCGGCGGACTCGACCATGATTTTTGCAATCGCCTGATTCGAGTGGAGCGCCTCTTTGCCGCCGCGCAGGATGGTCGCGTTGCCGGACTTGAAACAGAGGCTCGCGGCGTCGGCGGTGACGTTCGGGCGCGACTCGTAAATGATGACGATCACCCCGATCGGCGCCGCCACCTTGGAGAGCTTCAACCCGTTCGGGCGGGTGCGCTCTTCGATCACGCGGCCAACCGGGTCGGCCAACGCGGCAACCTCGCGCAGGCCGGTGGCCATGCCCTCGATGCGCGGTCCGTCCAGCAGCAGTCGATCCAGCATCGGCTTGGCCAAGCCGGACTCTGCACCGGCGGCCATGTCCTTCGCGTTCTCCTCCCGGATGCGTTGCGTGTTGGCCTCGATAGCCTCCGCCATTGCCATGAGACTGTCGTTCTTGTCTGCAGTGGACAGGCTGGCGAGGCGGCGGGAGGCCAAGCGCGCCCGCTTGGCCAAGGCGGTCATTTCTTCAGTCAAGCTCATGCGTCGGCCATGCTACCGCTTGGCCAAGCCGGTGTGAATCCCATTTCCGCGCCCAAGCGATTCATTTTTCTTTGGGAGCGGTTGAGCATCGACTATAACCGCTTGGCCGGTACCCGCGATGGATGATCTTTTAAAACTCGAGCGCAACGTCCGGTCAATCTATGCCCGGAAGCTGTCGCTGCTCGCTAGCCGCTACCGCTTCAACCTGCCAGTCAGCGACAACGATGTGCCGGGATCGCCGCGAGTGTTGTTTCTCGGCAACCATTCCTCCGGCAAGTCGTCATTCATAAACTACATCGCCGGGGTTGACATTCAGGAATCCGGCATGGCGCCGACTGACGACGGGTTCACCCTCGTCACTCACGGGGAGACGGAGGAAACGCTTGACGGCCAGACGCTCGTGTCACACCCCGAGCTGGATTATCAGGAGTTGGCCAGCCTCGGCCCGGAGTTCCTCGCCAAGCTGCGGTTCAAGGCGCGTCCGTCGGAAAACCTGCGCCAACTGACACTGATCGACAGCCCCGGCATGATCGACTCGGCCAGCAGTCACCAGCTCCGCAGCTACGATTTCCGCGAGAGCATCCGGCGTTTCGCCGAGAGCGCCGACCTGATCCTTTTTTTCTTCGACCCCGACAAGCCGGGCACCACCGGCGAGGCGATTTCCATCTTCACCAGCGAACTGGTCGGGCTCGACCACAAGCTGCTGATCGTCCTCAACAAGGTCGATCTGTTTGACAACATCCGCGACTTCGCCCGCGCCTACGGAACCCTTTGCTGGAACCTCTCCAAGACTATCCCGACCAAGGACACGCCGCGCATCTACACCACCTACCTTCCGGGTTTCGCCACCCGGATGGTCGAGGAGTACGCCGCGCCGATTCCGCTCGGGGATTTCGACATCTCTCGCGAGGAGGTGGTCGCGGAAATCATGCGCGCGCCCGCCCGCCGCGCCGACAACCTCGTCAGCGGGCTGCTCTCCCACGCTCATCGGTTGTCGGTGCACGTAAAGGTCTGCCTCGAGGCGGTCTCCGCATACCGAAGACTCGTCAACCGACTTTGGCTGGGGTTCACCGGCATCCTTCTTTTGACTGCCGGAACCGGATGGCTGACCCGCAACTGGTGGTTCGACCCGGAATGGAAAGTCGCATTGGGCAAACGGGACTGGAGCGCATTAACCGAACCCGGTATCGCCCTGGGCATCGTAATCGTCCTGACGGCGGTTTTCTGGTGGATCCTCTCGCTTGGCCTGCGAAACCTGCGTCGCTCCATTGAGACAGAGGAGGGGATCGACGTGTTCTTCAAACGCGCCTACAGGGACGAGCTTTCGCTCAAAAAGAGGGCAGATTTGTATGCAACTTGGGAGAGCATCAAGCCGGGTATCCTGGAGATTATGCGCGTCCACGGCTTACGGAGTCTTTCAGCATCTGCCTCCTCGAAGAAACTGCTGCGGAAACTTGAGGCAGCAATTGATAAAGAGATTCCCTCCCTCCGCCGCAAAAATGATTCGGAACACGTTCCCAATCCGGAATCGAAACCAGAGGAAACACTCGAGCCAACCGATCACGGGCAGTTATCAACAGAAGAACCCGACCGTTAACCCGTTATTTCCATTTTTTTCACACATTATTGACAAAATACGCATAGCAATTCACTGAAAACTGTAACGATACAGTCGCCAGCCAGCATTCTTTTCGGCAATGATATCCACCGTTTTTAACGATTTTTGTTGACTCTGCTTTTTGCCTCAGCATTCTCTCCTTAAATTTGCTTGAGGTTCAACCCTCAGTTCCTCCCGGCCCAGTGACGACTCCGCCGATTCGTCGCTGGGCCTTTTTTTGTTTCCGCTGATTCAACAGGCTCTTGCGTTATCCAAGGCGTGCCATTATCTGTCTCCTCTGTTTCATGAAGGTTCGACTGTTTCTTGTGCTTCTAGGCGGCTTGACGCTGGTTGATGGGTCGCATGCGGAGGAATCCCTCTACAAGAGGGAGAACGAAGTGATCTACGGGCGCAAGCACGGCTTGGCCATGACGCTCGACGTGTTCCAGCCCTTGGCCAAGCGAAATGCTCGTGCGATCGTGCTGGTGATAAGTGGCGGCTGGTTCAGCGCGCACAATAAAATAGAGGGAGCATTCAAGGTGTTGAATGGCGCGGAGTTGATCCGACGGGGATACACGGTTTTCGCAGTTGTGCACGGCAGTCAGCCCAGGTTTACCGTCCCTGAAATTCGCGAAGACTTGCACCGCGCCGTGCGGTTTATCCGTCATAACGCCAGCGGCTACAGCATCAACCCGAAACACATCGGTATTCTTGGCGGGTCTGCCGGTGGCCATCTATCGCTGATGCAGGGAACCGACGGCCAGGATGGCAACCTCAAGGCCAGCGATCCAGTCGAGCGCGAATCGAGTCGCGTGCAGGCGGTCGTTGCCTATTTTCCGCCCACTGACTTTTTAAACTACGGCGACGAAGGGCAGCACTTTGACCCGTACATCCGTGCTTTGTCCGATGGGAACAATCCGTTTTTGGCTGCGCTGGACTTTCATCGTTACGACGCAGCGAGCAACTGGTACGAACGCATCACTGACGAGACGAAACGGCGAGAGGCTTTCAGCGAGGCCGCACCCGTCACCCACGTCTCCGCCGGGGACGCCCCCACGTTGATTGTCCACGGGGATGCGGACAAACTGGTGCCAATCCAACAGGCGCACCGGATCATGCCCAAGTTCAAGGCGGCCGGTGTCGAGGCGAAACTGCTTGTGATACCCGGCAAGGCTCACGGGTGGGAGGCGGAACCGGCAGAGTTAAAGACGGTTGGCGACTGGTTCGACAGGCATTTGCTTAAAAACAAGTAACGAATGAATGCCATCGGTTTAAACGTCGCAATAATGCGGGCGTCGGCTCTCTGCCTGGCGTTGGCATCGCTTGGCCAAGCGGACGACTGGCCGCAGTGGCTTGGCCCGAACCGTGATGCCGATTGGCGCGAGGAGGGCATTCTCGACCGCTTCCCGGAGGATGGCCCCAAGCTGCGCTGGAAGGCCAAGTTGGGCGGGGGGTATTCCGGCCCAGCAGTGGCGAACGGGAGGGTGTTTGTCATGGATCGCTTGGCCGCTGGGACGGATTCTGCCAAGGCCAAGCTGCTCCATGACGGGACACCGCCCCGTAACATCAATTTCGTCCGCAAACTCCTGCCCGGCAAGGAGCGCTTGGTCTGCCTGAATGAGGCGGATGGCAGACGACTTTGGGTGCACGAGTGGGATTGCCCCTACACGACTGTGGCCGCCTACGCGACCGGTCCGCGCGCGACACCCACAGTGGATGGTGGGCGCGTGTATGCGCTCGGGGCGGAAGGGAACCTCTTCTGTCTCTCCACGGCCGACGGTTCGGTAATTTGGCAACGGGATTTTAAGCAGGATTACAACCTTACAATCCCGGAATGGGGTACGGCAGCCCACCCGCTCGTTCACGGGAACCGCTTGATCTGCATTGTCGGGGGCGAGGGGAGCGTTTGCGTGGCCTTCGACAAGATGACCGGTCGGGAATTGTGGCGTGCGTTGAGCGCGGCGCAGCCGGGATACTGTCCGCCCATCATCCGCCGCATCGCCGGGCGGGAGCAGTTGCTGGTGTGGCACGGCGATGCGCTGGAGTCACTCAACCCCGCAGACGGCGCCGTTTACTGGTCGGTGCCCATCAAGCCGACCTACGCCATGTCAATCGGCCAACCGGTGGTGGAGGGCAACCGGGTCTACGTGATGGGCTTTAACCGCGTCTCCGCCTGCGTGGAGGTGGGCGACGACGGCAAAACGGCCAGCCTGCTCTGGAAGGGCACCACCCGTCGCGGCATTGCCGGGGTACACAATACCGCCTTCATCCAGGATGGCCTGGTTTATGCCTGTGGGCCAAACGGTAAATACGCCTGCGCTCGCTTGGCCAACGGCGAAACCGTGTGGTCGACATTCGCCCCGGCGGAGGGCAGTCGCCCGTCCAGTTGGGCCAATGTGTTCACGGTCCGAAACGGCAGCCGGTTCTTTCTGGCCAACGACTACGGGGAGTTGATCATCGCCAACCTGAGCGCCAGCGGGTATTCGGAAATAAGCAGGGCCAAACTTATCGAGCCAACACACCGGGTCGCGGGCCGGATGCTGGTCTGGTCCCACCCCGCCTTTGCCAACCGCAGTGTTTATCTCCGCAACGACCGGGAAATACTCTGCTACAGCTTGGCCAAGCCGGCTCCGTGAACGTTGCGCGTGGCCAAGCGCAACTTTTTAGATGCCGCGGGGTATACTCGCTGGTTGACAAACACCGTTGTTTTGCTAACAAGCGGCGGGTCGAGACAGGTGGAAACTTTTAACAAAATGAAAATCAAAACAATGCGGACCAGCGGTTTCACGCTGGTGGAAGTCATGATCGTGGTGGCCATTATAGGCCTGTTGATCGCCGTTGCCGTGCCCAACTTCAAGCGCTCCATTAACAAGTCGCGGACCATCGCCTGCCACACCCAGCTTCAAAACATCGACGCGTCGAAGATGCAATGGTCGGTGGAGGAGAAGCGCAGCGATGCGGACGTCCCAAGCGAAAGTCAGATCGGAGTTTTCTTCAGGGACGGTTTCCCTGTATGTCCGGCGGGGGGTTCATACACCATCGCATCAGTTGGCCAGAAGGCCACCTGCTCAGTTCACGGGACGGTCGGCGAGGATTCAACTGGGCAATAAACAGTTTTTAGAACATTTTGTGAATTAAGGCGGCCGAACAGGCTGCCTTTTTTCTTTTGCGGCAATGCAACCAATCATGAAGCTGAAAGTTTACGCCTACAAAAACTGTGACACTTGCCGAAGGGCCAAAAAATTTCTTGAGGCAAACGAGATTAAGCACGAGCTGTTCCCGATACGGGAACAGCCCCCGACCAAGTCGGAACTCAGGGCAATGCTGGCGTGTTACGTAGGCAACATCCGGAAACTGTTCAACACTTCCGGCGGCGACTACAAGTCGTTGAACATGAAGGAAAAACTCCCCAACATGACCGACTGCGAAGCCATCAATCTCCTCTCAAAAAATGGGAACCTCATCAAACGCCCATTCGCCATAAGGGGAGGCGTTGGCGGAGTAGGATTCAACGAAGCCGCTTGGGGTGAATTGTTTCTCTAATTAGTGCCGTCAGAATAGTTGATAACGCAATTTGCAGCTAATTGCGCAATTGAGCCAAGAAACCGGGGGCGGTGCCGGTGAGATCGGCGGCGCGTTGGTCGGCGAGGAGACGCCCGTAAATCTGGATGTCATGTCGCATCATGTCGAGGCGGTCGCGGAGTTCGTCGGAGGTGACCTGCCCGTCCTTTACGTCAACCTTCTCCATGAACGAGACACCGTACGGCATCACCCAGGCGTAGCATTGCCGGGCGACGGTGCGGAGTTGGTCATGCACGGTGAGTCCTTTCTCGTGCGACGCGACGATGGTGGCGAACAACTTTCCAGCGAATTCCTTCCAGAAATGGTCGAGGAAATTCTTAAGGGTGCTGCTGATGCTGCCGTGGTAGTCGGGCGTGCCCAGCACGATCACATCCGCAGCGACGACCTTTTCCTTCAGCAGCGGGTAGTAGTCCTGTTCCCATGCGGTGTCGGGATTGAAGAGGGGCAGGGGATCTTCCGCGAAGTCGAGCACATGAACACCGCAGCCGTCTGCCGAGAGATTGTCGGCGAGGTGATTAACGGCCACGCGTGTGATGGAGTTTTCGTGGAGGCTGCCCACGATCAGAAGGATGTTGCACGACGCATCTGACACGCGCGAAGGCTAATGCCTGTCGTCCCCTTCGTCGATTATTTTGCCAAGCGCTTGGCCAGCTTCTTTTCTGGCTTGGCCGTAGTCGGTAAACTTGCGCCGGATGTCGTCGCGCACCTGCTCAAACGTCTTCCAGATTTCGGCTTTGCTGCCCGTGGCCTTGGCCGGGTCGGGGAAGGGCCAGTGATGGCGGTTTACCTGACCGGGGAAGACGGGGCAGGCTCGGTCGGCGTCGTCGCATACGGTGATCACCGTCTCGACTTCGCGATTCAGGAATTCGTTCAAATGCTTTGAGGCGTGGGCGGAAATGTCGATGCCGATCTCGGCCAAGGCGCGGATAGCCAAGGGGTGTACGAATCCGGCGGGATCGGACCCGGCGCTTTGCACATCCAGCAGATCGCCGGCGACTTCGCGCAGGACGCCCTCGGCCATGTGACTGCGGCAGGAGTTGCCGGTGCAGAGAATCAGGACTGTCGGCTTGGCCTTTGTTTCCATGGAATCACGACGGCGATTCTGCTTCGCCTGTGTGCTTGGCCAAGCGCATCGCTCGCGAGGCGGGAACGGCGAGCAGCGCGCCGATCGCCGGGCCAAGCAGATAAATCCAGAATGCCGTGAAGTTCCCGGAGGCCACCGCTGGGGCAAGCGACCGGGCCGGGTTCATCGACGCCCCGGAGATCGGTCCCGCGAACAGCGACAGCATGGCGACCGTGCCGCCCACGATGACCGAGACGGTTGAGATATTCTCGCCAGTCACCCGCAGGATAACGAACATGAGGATGAAGGTGGCCAGCGTCTCGAGCGCCAGGCAGGGGTAAACCAAGCGTTGGCCGTCAATCTCGATTGGCAGGGTCGAGCCCATGGCGGTCTGGTTGCCAAACAGGCCAAGCAGCAGCCCGCTCGCGAGGATGGCGCCGGCGCATTGGCTGGCGATGTAGGGGGCCAAGCGCTTGGCCTCGAGGCGGTCGGCCGCCCAGAAGCCAAGCGTAACCGCTGGGTTGATGTGGGCACCGGAGATGGGGGCAAGCGTGAACACCGCGAGCATCACGGCCATGCCGAAGGTGGTCGCGATGCCGGGGTGCGTGATCGCTCCGCCGGATAGTTCGTTAAACAACATCGCGCTTGTGCCGGTGAACACGAGCAGGAACGTCCCCGCGGCTTCGGGCGCACACTGCCTGCCAAGGCTTATGCCGGGTAGGTTCGCCACGGGGGCGTTTCAGCCATAGCGACCCTCGATGTAGTCGCTGGTCTTGGGATTCTTGGGGGCGAGGAACAGTTGCTCGGTGCGGTCGTGCTCGATGATCTCGCCAAGCAGCATGAAGATGCACTCGTCACTGATACGCCGGGCTTGGGCCATGTTGTGTGTGACAATGACGATGGTGTATTTCCCGGCCAGCGTGAGCATCAACTCCTCCACAGCGGCGGTGGCCTCGACGTCGAGCGCCGAACACGGCTCGTCCATCAGGATGATATCCGGCTTGAGCGGGAGCAGTCGGGCGATGCACAGCTTCTGCTGCTGTTCCAGTTGCAACTCGGTGGCCTTTTGCTTCAGGTTGTCCTTGAGGTCATCCCAAAGCATCACCTCCCGCAACGCCTGCTCGACGGCCTCGTCGAGCAGCGACCGCTTCAACTCGCTTCGCGGTGAGTGTATCCGCAGGCCGAAAACGACATTCTCGTAGACCGAGATCGGGAGAGGGTTTGGGCGTTGGAACACCATTCCGACTGACTTGCGCAACTCGATCAGAGAGACATCCGGGTCGTAGATGTTTTTGCCGAGCAGATTGATGGTACCCTCGGTCCGGACGTTGCCGTAACGCTCGTTTACGCGGTTTAGACAGCGCAGGAAAGTGGTCTTGCCGCAGCCGCTTGGCCCAATCAGCCCCGTGATGATGCCGCCGCGGAGGTTGAGGCTCACTTTTTCCAGCGCTTGAAAGTCGCCGTACCAAAGGTCGAGATCCTCGGTGATGATCGCGTATGGATTTTGCTCGGTCATCGATCAGCCAAATGCGCCGGAGACAAACTCGTTGGTTTTGGGGTTGTCGGCATCGCCGGAGAACATTTTTTCCGTGTCGCCCTCCTCGACCAGTTCACCGTTAAGCAGGAACATCGTGCGCTTGGCCAAGCGACGGGCCTGTTGCACGAGATTGGTAACGAGAATGATGGTCATGCTCTCACGCAGTTCCTTGAGCACGTCCTCGATTTTCATGGTCGTCACCGGGTCGATCGCGATGGAAAACTCATCAAGGCAGAGAACCTCCGGTTGGTGGCTCAAGGCGCGGGCGATGGTGAGTCGCTGCTGCTGGCCGCCGGAGAGCTTGGTGCCAAGCGAGTCCAGTCGATCCTTCACCTCATCCCACAGTGCGGCTTGCTCGAGGCATTTTTGCACCAAGGCATCCAATTGATCCTTGTCCTTCATCCCAAAACTGCGCGGGGCGAAGGCGACATTGTCGTAAATTGTCAGAGGCAACCCGACCGGCAGGGGCGCCACCATGCCGATGCGCCGTCGGTAGCCGTAGACGTCCTTCATACGAAAGGCATCCTCGCCGTCGATTTCAATTTTGCCGCTGACTTTGGCGTTCGGCGTGAATTCGATCGTTCGGTTAATGACGCGAAGCATCGATGTCTTGCCGGATTGTGCCGGGCCGATGACACCAAATATTTCGTTGGGTGGAATCTCGTATGAGATTCCGTGGATGACCTGCTTGTCGCCGTAGGCAACCTTGAGATCCTCAACCTTAAGTTTGGCGATAGATGCTACCATTTTCTATGCGTCCGCAGGTAGACCCGCAGGCTGATTGAGAGCGCGTTGACCAGTAGAACCACGCCAAGGAGTGCCACCGCGATGGCGAACTGGAGGGATTCCGGCACGTTGGGGATCTGGGTGGAGATCGTGTACAGATGCATTGCCAGCGCCATGCACTCGTCCGTCAGTCCGTAGGCGAATAGTTGATCCTTGGCGATGTTTACACTGATGACCGCGCCGGTGAACATGATGGGAGCCGTCTCACCCGCCGCCCGTGAAACCTGCAGGATGATCCCGGTCAGGATGCCGCTGATCGAGTTAGGGAGAACGATACGCCAAATTGTCTGCCAGCGACTGACCCCCATGTTCCATGAGGCCTGACGAAACGACATGGGGACGGCGGAGAGAGCCTCCTTGGTGCTGGCGATAATCACCGGCAGGGTCATGACTGCCAGCGTCAGGGAGGCGGCAATAATGGATGTCCCCATCTTGGCGGCGTAAACAAACGCACCCAACCCAAATAGCGCGTGCACGATACTCGGTACTCCGGCCAGGTTGATAACCGCCAGGTTGATCGTCCGCGTCAGCCAGTTGTCCTTGGCGTATTCATTGAGGTACACCGCCGCCATCACCCCGATTGGGGCGGCGATCATCAGCGAGATAATCACGAGGTAAAGCGTGCCAAGGAATGCCGGCCAAATGCCACCTTCGCGCATGCCGTTCCGGGGCATGTCAAAAATAAAATCCAGGGAAAGCGAAGGCCAAGCTTTAAAGACGAGAAAGCCGACGATCAAAACCAGCGGCAGTACCATCGCGAGCGTCATGGACAGAAAAACGAACTGCGCAATCTTCTCATTGCGCTCCTTCCTGACTACGGAGGGCGTCTTGGTGAATCGTTTCGCGTTGTCGACAGGTTCGCTCATTTGTTCCTGATTCCTTTCACGATGAGGTCTGCAGAGAGATTGACTATGAACGTGAGAGTGAACAATAGGATGCCGATAATGAAAAGTACCTGATAATGGTCGGAGTCCCGGGGGGCTTCGCCCATCTCGGCCGCGATCGTCGCGGTGAGCGTCTTGACGGATTCCAGCGCATGCAAAAACGGAAACGTCCCATCGAATGGGTTGTTTACCGAATGACCGGTAGCCAGCAGCACGGCCATGGTCTCGCCGATGGCACGCCCGATCCCCAGCAGTACGGCTGCCAGTAGACCGTTTTTTGCAGCGGGCAAAAGGACCTTGTATACCATTTGCCAACGCGTGACGCCAAGGCCGATCGCTGCCTCGCGGTAAGAGTCTGGGACGGCCTGCAGGGCGTCTTCTCCGATCGACACAATGATCGGTACGCTCATTAATCCCAAAATGATAGCCCCATTCAGAACCGTGATACCGATGGGTGCCCCGAAGATCTGCATGATCAACTGGTTCATGATGGTCAGGCCGATGAAGCCCCACACCACCGACGGAATCGCCGCCAGAAGTTCGATAACGATCTTTAGCGTTTCCTTGAGTTTGGGAGAGCAAAACTCGGAGATGAAGAGCGCTGAACCTAAGCCGAACGGGACAGCGATTAGCATGGAGAGTATTGAGACGCTGACTGTTCCGGCGATTAGGGCAAATACACCGTAGCGGGGATTGGTTTCAGATGCGGGATACCATTTCTCTGTGGTCAGGAATTTCCAAAAGCTGAATTCCTTGGCCTTGATCTGTGACTCGATTTCGAAGAATTGCTCCAAATCGATGACTTTTTCCTCAAGAAGCCAGTTGACGGTGTTTCTTTTTTTCGGGTCGATTTGAGCTCGTTGGGCCACAATCTTATCAGCAAGGGCGTTGTCTATGCCCTCAACCTTGGTGAGCGCTGTGGCTGTTGCCGTGTTGATGTTAACCTTCCCACTGAAGATCTGTCCCTTGGCCTCCCAGAAAACAAAAAAGAAGATCGCGAAAACAAAGACCACCGCGCTGATTCCGCAGATGCGAATCAGCCACTCGATTATGGCTTCGCGCAGTACTTTCCCCTTGGAACGATGCAGCATCTTCTCAATTCAGAGCAGGTTAATTCGAGTCAGTCTTTCGGTGCGGGGATGTATCCGCTGTCCACGACGATTTTTTGACCTGCTTCCGAGAGGCACCAATCGATGTAACTCTTGATATGGCCGGACGGCTCTCCTGAGGTGTACATGAACAGGGGGCGGGCGATTGGGTATTTTTTATCGAGCGCATTCTCCAGTGTTGGTGCGTACGGCGTGTTGCCCTTCTTTATGGCAACCTTCAGCATCTTGACATGGCTTGTGGCGTATCCCATGCCGCTATAGCCAATGGCACTGGGCGTGTTGCCAATCAATTCCACGACATCTTTTGATCCGTGCAGATCGCGTGTCCCCAACTTGAATTCCTTGCCTTCGGGTATCACTGCTTCTTTGAAGTAGGCATAGGTGCCGGAATTGGACTGGCGGCTGATTCGGATGATCTCATCATTGCCTCCGGGAGGCTGGATGCCCAGTTGTGACCACTTTGTGATGCTGGCGTCCTCGGCGTAAATTTGCCCCAATTGTTTTATGGTGATTTCATTAAGTGGGTTTTCCGCATGCACGTATATGGCCAAGGCATCCAGTCCCATGATATGCTGTTTTGGAGCGGTGCCATTTTCTTTCCTAGCCTTTGTCAGTTCCGAGACCTTCATTGCCCGACTGCAGTTGGCAATGTCGGTCGTGCCCGAGATCAACGCGGCAACGCCTGTGCCGGATCCGCCGCCGCCTACGGATACATTTACCTCCGGTTTCACCTTCTTGTATTCTTCAGCCCAAGCCAGTGCGAGATTGACCATTGTGTCGGATCCGGCATTTTGGATTTCGACAGCTTCTTTCCCGTTGTCATTTTCCGTGGTCGGGTCTCCGCTCGATGTGTTCTTTCCACACCCGACAAGGAGAAGTCCGCCAGCCAAGACGGCCAGCCCTGATGCTGCGAAGGTGCTTTTTCGTGTCGTGTTCATGTCGTTCTTTTTGTTCAGTTGTTTTCTCTGGACTGTCCGATGATTGCCTGCACCAGGTCGTTGATGTTCTGTTCCAGAAAATTGTACGTCGCATCGTTGTCGCCTTCCGCTTGGCCAAGTTCCCATGCGATGCTGATGGTTTTGGTGGGAGGGGTGGGGAAGGCGTTCTGGCCGGCATCGCTCAAGGCCACGACGACCTGGTAATGGTCCAGATTGGGGATGTTGTCCACCGACTTGGAGATGTTGCTGCTGATGTCGTGGCCTTTTCCCTTAAGGAAGGCGATTGTCTCGTCCGTGACCTTTTCCGCCGTGATCCCGGCGCTGCTGAAGACAAAGTTCGCTTGGCAAAGCGCGTTCCCGATTGCCTCGGCGACCTGGCTGGCGCCGGCGTTGTTGTCGTCCACGAACAGCACCCGGAAGGTGTCCCGCCCCAGGTGCTTCATGTATTGGCCGGTGCACATGTACAGCGTTTCCTCGCAGATGTTTTTCGATTGGTCGGCCACGCGTTCCAGTCTGCGGGCAATGGTCTGCAGCGGGGTGAGGGCGGTGATGGGGATCTTTTTGTCGGCCCTCAACTGGAACAGGGTGTCGTTGATCTTGTCGCGCACCCGGTTGGCCTCCCTCTGTGCAAGCATGGTCGTCTTGGCCAGCTCTGCGTCCTGCTCGAGGAAGGCGCGGATCGCATCCTTGAGCATCGAGAGGGAGGTCGCGCTAATCGCCTCAAAGTCGGAGTAGTCGAGGTCGAGGTTGAGCGAGTTGACCACGAGACCCCGGCGCGCAATGCTCTCCGCGTAGTCGCCGATGCGCTCCAGTTCGAGGTTGACCTTGATGGTCGCGTAGACGAACCGCAACGGGCCGGCGGCCGGTTGCTGGCGCACGAGAAACTCGAGGCAAAGCCGGTCGATCTCCTTCTCGTACTCGTCGATCTCGCGGTCGCGCAGGATGACGGAGTAGGCCAGTTGGCCGTTGTTTTCCAGCAACGCCTTTAGTCCGTCGGACAGGGCCGACTCGGCCAAGCTCGCCATCCGTTCCACCTTGGAGCGGATCGTGTCGATGTCCCGCTGAAGCGTCGCTTCCAAATGGGTCTGGTCGCTCATCAGATTAAAGGCAGCATTTTGCCTCGGCGCGAAAATGACTCCTGATTTCAGGTTGTCCACCCCAACTTATTGATGTTGCAGTTTTGTGACACTTGGGGCGGGCAGGCGCTTGGCCCCTGTAACGCAATCGTGACATTAAAGTGCTTTTCGTTTCCGAAAACGATACTCTACCGTCCCGGCCTTTGAGGGATAAATGACATGAAAAAAAGAATATTCAACAACTGGAACAGGACGGCGATTGCGGTCGCCGCGACAATCGCGCTGGGGCTGACAGCCCGGGCGGATGACAGCGATGTCAAGGTCTTCTGGAAGGACAGCCTGCGCCTTGAGACGGAGGACGGAAATAACAAGTTCCGCCTCGGGGGGCGCATCCACTGGGAGAATGCCTTCTTTGGCGATGATGAGTTTGGTGGAAAACCTCTGGAAGACGGTGATGTGTTTCGCCGTTCACGTATCTATCTTTCCGGACAGGTTCAGGAGCGATACGATTTCAAAATGCAGTATGATTTTGCAGGCGGTGACGCTGACTTCAAAGATGTTTATTTTGGAATCAAAGATGTCCCGGTTTTCGGGAATCTCCGAGTCGGGCAGTTCAAGGAACCACTTAGTCTCGAGGAATTGAATAGTAGCAACAGCAACTCCACCATTGAGCGGGCAAATGTAAATCGCCTGGTCCCAAGCCGCAGTGCGGGCATCATGGCTTATAACAATTTTGCGGATACGCGTATTACAGTCGCAGCTGGCCTCTTCCGAGGCGCTGACGATTCCTACGGCAACTATAGGGGCGATGGGTATGCCGCAACCGCAAGATTAAGCGGACTTCCTTACCTGAACGAGGATGCCTCGCAACTAATGCATCTCGGCATCGGTTACAGTTATCGTGACGATGACACAGCAACATACAAGTTGAGCAGCGATCATTCCCTTGCCCCAAGCTGGAAGCACTCAATTTCGGACGTGGACAACACAGGCGTGCTTGGTCTCGAGGCGGCGCTCAAGCTGGGTTCGTTCTCGGTGCAATCGGAATTGATTCAAGTCGATGTAGATGCTCCGAAGGGGGGCGATCTTGATGGTTATTATTTACAAGCTGGATATGTGTTGACAGGTGAAAGCCGCAGCTACGACCAGAAACTGGGTGCGTTCAAGGGTGTTTCTCCTTCCTCAAAATTTTTGGAGGATGGTGGGATTGGCGCTTGGGAAGCCGTCTTGCGCTGGTCCAACCTCGATTTCAGCGACTTAGCTCCCAATCAGGAAATCGACACCTGGACGATTGGAGTGAATTGGTATTTGAACAAAAATATTCGTGCCATGCTCAACTATAGCAATGCCGAACTGGATGACGACAATGTGGATGTTATCGCTACGCGGTTTCAATTCGCTTTCTGATCTTACTCATTAAGATCAGTTTCTCCTAAAAGAGAAGGCCCGGCCGATTGGCCGGGCCTTTGTGTTGGGGAACGTTGGTGTGTGTGAAAACGCGCGCTTGGCCAAGCGCTTGGCTCAGGCAAACAGGCCAAGTTTCCGGAAGTCAGTCGGATTCTTCCGCTTGGCCTCCTCGTAGGTGGGGATCACCTGCGAGAGTTGCTTCTTTGAATCGCCGAAGTGATCGGTGAAAATTTCGCCAAACACGGAACGGAAATCGGTCTTGCGGGCCAGATAACGACCGTTCTTGGTGCTGAAAATATCCCCGTTTTTCCAGGTTTTACGGTCGCAGTTGTAAACCCCGCCCTTGACCCCGCCACCGGCTACGAACATCGCAGTGGCCTCGGCGTGATCGGTGCCGCGACTGCCGTTCTCCTTCGACGTGCGGCCAAACTCGGTCATCGTGACGATCACCATGTCGTCCCACTGATCCTGCATGTCGCGGTAAAACGCCTGAAACGCCATGCCGACATTGCCCAGCAACTGGCGGTGCTTGCCGTAAAGCTGCCCCTGACTCGTGTGCGTGTCCCAGCCGCCGATGTTGAGTCCAAGAATCTTGGCGTTGGTTCGCTTAAATAACATCGCGGCCTCGCGGAGTCGCTGGCCATAGCTGCCGTTGGGGTAGGTGGCCCCGTTGGTCGGGGTGTAGGTTTTTCGGGTGGCGTCCTGCAGGGTCTGGATCGTCGAGCCGAGCAGTTGGCCGGTGCGGTGGACGGTTTCGCGGTACCGCTTGCGCGGCAGGTTGGGCCGTCCGCCGTAAAGGCCAAGCACCCCGGAGCCGCTTGGCCAACGGGGATCGGCCCCGGGCAGAGTGCCGAGGAATTTGCGATTCTGCGCTGAGCTGCCCTTAAACGCAAACTCGGACGCCTTCCGGAAGTTTGGCAGCGGCTTGGGGCCGCGCAGCGAGACCATCTGCGAACCGGAAAGGCTCGCGGCGACAAAGGCGTTTTGCTCATCCGTCAGGTCAAGGGTTTGGGTGATCTGCCGGTAAAACATCCCCTCGTCGAGCTTCTTGTCACCCGGCGTTGCGTTTTCCCAATAATGCTGGCTGTTGAAGTGGGATCGCGACTGGCCTGCGTAACCGACCCGGTGAATGATTGCAAGGTTGCCCGGCCCGGCTTGGCCGTTGAGCTTGCTGTTGTTGAAAATCTCCATCATCGGTTCCAGCCCGGGATGCAACTGGGCGAACCCGTTGCCGAGGTCGAGCGCCTGGTTTTCGCGCAGGAACAGGGTGGGGCGGTTGGTGGTGTTGTACTGGTTGTCGCCACGCGGGATGACGGCGTTGATCCCATCGTTGCCGCCGCGCTGGAAGATGAACAGCATCTTCTTGTTGCCGGAATGGCCATCCGCGAGGAGGTTCCGCGGCAGGCCAAGCGATCCCAGCATGTTCAGGCCAAGCGCTCCGCCGGCCAGTCCGCCGGTCTTGAGGAAGTCGCGTCGTTGCATGTTCACGGTGCTTAAAAGTTGATGCTTATTGAAATTGCCATTGTGGCATGGAGAGAATCAGGCCCACGAGTTCCTGTACCCGTTGGAGATAGGTCGCCGACGCGGGATCCAGCTTGTTGGGCCGACCGACCACGTTGGAGTTGACGAAGTTCAGCAGAATCTCGCGCTGCTCTTCCGTGAGGGACTCCTGGAAAAGGAGCCGGTCAAAGTAGTTTACGATGGACGCGCCGCCGCCAAGGCCACCGCGTAGCCTGGGTTGGATCAGGAAATCTGAGCTCGTGTTGGAAACGTTCAGCCCGTGAATCGCGAGGATGTTTTTCCCCTTCTTCAGTCGCTTGATATGCTTGGAAAGCGAGAACGCCTTATACTCTCTGGCCTGGGAGTCGGTATGTCCCGCGGTCGCGTTGGAATTCCAGGAAGGGGTTTCCGGCGCGTTGGCGGACGCGACCCGGGCGCCGTTCAGGTAGGCGACAAAGCCGTCATCATACCTCATGTCCAGCCGCAGGTATTCGAACTGCCCCGGATCTTCGACGAGAAATGGGAGGCGAATGTAAACCGAGGTTTTTTTCTTATGCATCCCGGCCCGGACATCGAGGTCGATCAACTCACTGTAATCGGCGTTGGTGTCGTACCCGACGCTTGTTCCGGTTTGGCTCCAGTTGGCGTCGTTGAAATCGAGCTTGGTCCAGTCCCTCTTCAGCGAGCCTTCGGACGGAACATGGTAGCGGAGGAGAGTGTCCGGGCCTCGCTCCGAAAAGAGCGTTTCGGCGTCCCACGAGGCGTATTTGTCTGCATTGGCCGCCATCTTTTGGGCGAAGGTCATGCGCTCGAGCAGCGTGCTGGTATCCATCCAGTCCGCGCCAAATTCCGAGTAACCATCAGGATCGTCTCGGACGAACAACTCCATCCCCAGTTCGGAATTGTACTCCGGCAACTCGGTGCCGCTGATGTCTGCATCAAGGGCGCGAAGGGAGCTGTTGATATACTCGATCGGTGTCTTGATCTTGCCGCGATAGCCGATGTCTTGCCAGAAGGCGCTTTGCTGCCTCCTTGGATCAAGGATGACTCTCATTACCTTCGTGATATCGCCAGCCGGCTTAGTGGAGTGCCACGCCTTGATGGCCTCGTCCATCAGTTCGAGCAGTTCCGCTGGAGCGGTCCGGCTGTGGTAGGTCGCCAGGCTGATTTCGTCGGAGACAAACTTGTTTATGAGTTTTTGGCAAATAAACTCACTGGTCGAAGGGTGGCCAACCATTCGGTCAATAACGCTGATAGCATCGTTGACCCCCTTAATGCCGCGCTGGTTGGCGCGTATTCGATGCTGGTGCTCCGTTTCTTTGAATAAGGTCTTTGCGCCAGTGTGATGTTGTTCGGGAATAAACCGAAATGTCCACTCTCCGCTCGGATCACCATTCTCGATGCTGCCGGCTAGTGTCTTTCGCTCAACCAGCCTGGGATTGATGGAGAGATCCGAGCTGTTCTTGGTGGTGTTGTGTACCTGAATGGCGAGCACGTTCTGTTCAGGGCTGGGCTTCAGCAGTTGGAAGTAATCCTTGAGGTTGATGACCATCGGGCGATCGGTGACCTCGTGTCCGGCGTTTGCTTCGGCATCGAAGGGTGGTGGATACCCGGTGAAGTTCATCGTCTCGCTTCTGCCAATCTCCTCTCCATTAAGGTAGGCGATGAATCCATCATCATATTCCACATGGAGCATCAGATTTTCCATCTCGTAAGGGTCGCCAATCGCAAAGGTGTGACGAAGATAGACGGAGGTGTATCGGTTGCGCATGTCACTCAGGGTCGTTTTGTCGTCGTTATCCCCGTAGCCAATACTAACCGTGCCTCGTGCCCATTTGGAGTCGTTGAAGACAGTCTGCGTCCATTCGAGAGTGGGGATTAGGTCGTTGCCGACCCTCTTTGGTGAGGGCTCGGATTTGCCTTTGAAGTACCGCCAAACACGACCGGTTTTCAACTTGTTGTCATCTTCGTACTGGGCACTTTCCTGGGTGAATGGGGCTCGTGCCGATTCCGGAAATGGCTTTATATCGTCAGGCCAAGCTTTTCGTACATTCCACCCGGTGAAAGCCTTGGACAATTCCTCGATGTCAATCTGGTTGTAGCGGTTGTCGACGCCGAAGCCGAACAACTCTAGAATTTCCCGTGAGTAGTTCTCATTCGGCGCCTTTTTTTCATTCAGGACACTGTCAAGATAGATAAGCATGGAGGGGCTGCTAGCACTGTAGAGCAGCAGATTGCCGAAATAGCCAAGCGCGTTCTCATGAAAGAACTCGTATTCACGCCACTCCATCTGTGCGGCTTCCTGTTTGGCCTGCTTGGAACTCATAGCCTCGTTACCGTTTGAGTTTTCAAGGTCCTCCAGGTATTCCACGAGTTTGTCGTAGTCGGTCGTGAAATGGTTTTCCCAAAATTCAGCCAAGACAGCCTGAAGCTGGCGGCGGGAATAGATGCCGCGCGTGTGGATCAACTGCTGTAGGGAGTCGATATTTCGGATTCGCTTGATCGGCGGAAGATCCAGCTTGGTACGCTGGATCAGTTGCGGGATCATGGTCAGGTCGTTGCTGGTGATCTTGTCGTTATGCACCTGAATGGCGAGAACATTGTCTTCTTGCTTTAGTAGCTTCAGCTTATCTGTGATATCAAAATCTTCAGGGTCGCCCGCCTCGTGGCCCTTCTTTGCCTTAGTGTTGTATCGTGGAGTTCCCTCGAGGTTTGCCCTAGCGATTTCTTTTCCGTTCAAGTAGGCGATGAATCCGTCGTCATAGTCCACGCGGAAGATTAGTTGTTTAATTTCTTCCAGGTTCCTAACTTGGAAACTTCGCCGGATGAACAGGCTCAGGTAGCCAGGTTGCCCAGGGTCGTCCGCGGTCTTCTCGTAAAAACGCATGTCACTCAGTTTGGTCATGTCGTCGTTGTCGCCATAACCAAAGCCGGAGGGCCCCTGCTCCCATTCGCTGTCGTCGAAGCTCATCGTCCGCCAATTCCGCGGCGGTTGTTTGGTTCCCTTGAAGTACCGCCAAGTTTCACCTTCCTCAACGTGCGCTTTGTCCATGCTTGGCTCGTGATAGTGGAACAGCGCGGCCTCCTTCTTGATTTGCCTGGGGGATTCCTGCCACGGAACCGCAGACGGGTTGAGTTGTGACTCGATGTAGGCCTCGATCCCGATCTCCTCCACCTTGGTCACGTCCGCGAGGCTTGGACCGTAGGCGATCCGGTTCAGTAGGTGGCCGATCTTCTTCGCTTGGCCAAGGCTCCAGACCGGGTTCAGGCCGAACGGCGGCACCTCGGCATCCTCCTGCTCGGGGAACTGGTAAAAGCCGGGTTCGACGGAGAAATGGTCTTCACCGCCAAACGGGGCCTTGGGCAGCTTGACCGAGGGGCCGACCTGCACGCGCATGAACCGGACCGGTTGGTTGTCGGGGAAGGTGAATTTCACCAGGCCCTCTTCGCCGGTCAACTCGCCGGCCACGACCGGCTGCCAGCCGGAGGCGACATCGTTGCTGATCTCAAGGACGGCGCTTAATTGGCCGGCCGGCACGTGGACGCTGACGACGACCTGTTCTCCCTTGAGATTGGTGGCATAAATGAACGGTTCGTTGTTGTCCGCACGCAGTGAATCCGACCCCATGAAACCGATGCCCGCCCACATCGCCAACCCGAACGGGATGGAAATCCTTCGCGACCAAGAATTCATGCCGATAGAAGTAGCAACGACCAGGCCAACTGTCAAAGCGCGAACCGCTGTTTAATTATTGTTTAAAGGCGTTTTTTCGAGAAAACAGGCGTGTGAGAATCCCGCGCTGCGTGTGGGCAAAACGCGCTTGGCCAAGCGTTTAGAGTTGGAAACCAAGCGACTTCCCGATTGAATGCGGCCGATGCAACTCACCAAGCGGGACTTTCTCAAGACTGCCGGCACGGCCTCGGCAGTCGTCGGGCTTGGCTTGGGTTTACCGGGGCGCCTCT
>NYYJ01000114.1 GCA_002686755.1 Verrucomicrobiales bacterium | reverse complement strand
GTGCTGACGCTGACCGCGACGCCGATCCCGCGCACGCTGCACATGGCGCTCACCGGCGCGCGCGACATGAGCACCATCGAGACGCCGCCTCAGGATCGACTGCCGATCGAGACCACCGTGATCGAGTTCGACGAAAAAACCGTGCGCGACGCCATCCAGCGCGAGCTCAACCGGGGCGGGCAGGTGTTCTTTTTGCACAACCGCGTGACCACAATCGAGACGATGGCCGATCGCCTCCGCAAGCTCATCCCTAAGGCGCGGCTCATCGTCGGCCACGGCCAGATGGCCAGCGGCACGCTCGAGAAGGTGATGACCCGGTTCGTCAACGGCGACGCCGACATCCTGCTCTCGACGACCATCATCGAGAGCGGCGTCGACATCCCGAACGCCAACACGATCATCGTCGACCGCGCCGACCGGTTTGGCCTGAGCGAGCTGTACCAGTTGCGCGGGCGTGTCGGCCGCTACAAGCACCAGGCGTACGCCTATTTGATCCTCCCGCGCCACGCCGCGTTGCTGGCCGACGCCCGCAAGCGCATCAGCGCGCTCAAGCAGTATTCGAAGCTCGGCAGCGGTTTCAAAATCGCCATGCGCGACCTCGAGATCCGAGGTGCGGGCAACCTGCTCGGCGCGCAACAAAGCGGCCACATCACCGCTGTTGGCTTCGAGCTGTACTGCCAGTTGCTCAAGCAAAGCGTGAAGCGGCTCAAGGGCGAGGCGGTCGGCCGCCGAGTCGAGGTGCGCGTAACGCTCGACTTCCTCGCGATGAATCCCGGCGAGGAAAAGCGCGCCGAACGGGCACCACGCAAGGCCGCCCCGCCGCAGTTCGAGGTAACCGTGCCACGCGAGGTCGTCCACGAAGTGGAGGAGGAAGAGGAGACGCCGACCGAGACCGCCGATGAGGCGAGGGACATCGGTCGCGTACCAGCCTATTTGCCGTTCAACCACATCCCGGAGATGCGGCAGCGGATCATCCTTTACCGCAAATTGGCCGGGCTGTCGGACGCGACCGAGTTGGCGGCGCTCCGGGAGGAGATTCGTGACCGGTTCGGCCCAATCCCCAAGCCGGTGGAACGGCTGCTGCGTGTCGCGGAATTGAAAGTGCTGGCCGCCGCGAAGAGTGTCACCGGCGTCGAGGCCAAGGGCGACAAAATCATGCTGACCCGAAACGGCAAATTGATCACGCTGGGCGGGAAGTTCCCGCGTTTCGCCAAGCGCTCCCCCGACGGCCGGCTGGGGGAGTTGCGCACACTGCTCAAGGCGCTGTGACGCGCCCCGCTTGGCCAAGCGCTTGGCCTACNCCTTCCAGATCATNTCGGCNACGGTNTTGCCGGCCGGGATGAACGGNAGCACGTGCTCGGTGTACGGNACGATGACNTCGAGCANATANGGCTGGTCNGAGTCGAGCATCCGCTGNAGCGCCGCCNNNAGGTCGCGCNNGTACATCACCCGCTCGGCCGGNACGTCGAAGCCNTTGGCNATCGNNACGTAGTCGGGATANATCTGCTTCATGTCGTCCGGGTCGCCGAGGTAGGTGTGGCCGCGGTTGCCTGCGTAGAAGCGATCCTCCCACTGCATCACCATGCCAAGGTGCTGGTTATTCAGGATGATGGCCTTGGCCGCAATTTTCTCGATGCGCGCGGTGGCCAGTTCCTGCACGTTCATCAGGAACGAGCCGTCGCCGTCGATGTCGATCACCTGTTTGTCCGGTNGCGCCACTTTCGCCCCCAGCGCCGCCGGGTAGCCGAAGCCCATCGCCCCCAGCCCNGCGCTGGTGATGAGCTGCCGCGGCTCGTCGGACAGGTAGTATTGGCCGCTCCACATNTGGTGCTGGCCAACGCCGGTGGTCAGGATGGCGTCGCCGCCGGTCAATTCGTAAAGAGTCTCGATAACCATCTGCGGCAGGATGACCTCGTCCTCCGAGCCGGCAAGGTGATCCTTCATGTGCTGCGAATTCATCACCTCGTCGGTCACACGGTAGCCGAACGGCGCCCGTTCCTTCCACGCGGCGATCTGCTTCTGCCACGCGGTGAATTTTTTCTGCAACGGCCGCTCGGTGATCATTTCGGCTAGGCGCTCGATTGCGTAACGGATCTCGCTCACCACCGGCAGGGCGACCTTNCGNTTCTTGTTGATCTCGGACGGGTCGATGTCGATGTGCACGATTGTNCCGTGCTCGCAGAACTTGTCGACCTTGCCGGTGACGCGGTCGTCGAACCGCACGCCGAAAGCCAGCAGCAGGTCGGCGCCGTCGGCCACTTTTTGTGTATTGCCGTCGGCGTCCTTCTCAAACTCGCCGCTGACGGCCCAGTTGGCATACGCCGAGCCGTGCATGCCGAGCCAGCGCAGCGACAGTTCGTGCGTCTCCGGAAACGCGCCGACCCCCATGATGGTCGTGGTGACCGGGATGCCGGTCACCTCGACCAGCCGCCGCAGCGCCTCGCTGGCGTCGGCGCTGATGATGCCGCCNCCGACGTAGAGCACCGGCCGCTCGCTCTTCTCGATCAGCCCNANNATCTCNTTNAGTTCCAGNTCGCTGGCCTTCCGGTTGTCGGGATCGAACCCAGCGATGTCGACTTCGGCCGGGAAGAAAACCTGCGCACGAGTCTGCTGGATGTTTTTCGGCACGTCCACGACCACCGGGCCGGGGCGGCCACTGGTGGCGATCTTGAACGCCTCTTTCACCACCGTCGGTATTTCATTGACGTCGGTGACGAGGTAACTGTGCTTCACCACCGGAAGTGTCAGGCCGTAGAAATCGGTCTCCTGGAATCCTCCCTTGCCGATCATCGCCTGCGGCACCTGGCCGGTGACGGCAACCAACGGGATCGAGTCCATGTACGCGTCGGCGATGCCGGTGACGAGGTTGGTCGCGCCGGGGCCGCTGGTGGCCATGCAGACGCCGGCCTTGCCGGTGGCGCGGGCGTACCCCTCGGCCGCGAATACGCCGCCCTGCTCGTGGCGCGGCAGGATGGTGCGGATCTGCTCGGACCGGGTCAGCGCCTGGTGGAACTCCATGCTCGCCCCGCCGGGGTAGGCGAAGATCGTATCGACCCCCTCCTTCTCGAGGGCGCGGACGAGAATCTCGCAGCCGAGCAGGCTCGGCCCGATTTCGCCCTTGGCCTTGTCCGGTGTCCCTGTCCTGGTTTCAGTTATCTCGCTCATTGTTGGTTCGGTTTTGCAAAAAAAAACCCACGACCGTTTGGGTCGTGGGCGTCTTGGAAAGTTCAGCTTATCCGCAACAAACCCGACCCCGGCCGAGTACCAGCACGACCAGTCCCATTACGATTGTTGCCACTGCATTTGCCATAACGCGGGCGGTTTGTCCCCCAGTCGCACCCGAACGTCAAGCGGGAAAAGTGCCAAATCCCGGCCCGGCCCGCTTGGCCAAGCGCTCATTCCGCGGCGGTTTCGGGTTCGGCGGCGGTTGCTTCGGTCTCCTCCGCCGGTTCTTCCTCCGCCGCCGGTTCGCCCTTGATGCGGGCGAGGATTTTCTGCGCCAACTCCGGGTTGTCCTGCAGCGCCTGCCGGGAGGCCTCCTTGCCTTGGCCAATCATCTCGCCGTCGAACTGCAGCCAGGCGCCCTTCTTATCGATGACGCCCNTGGCCAAGCCGACGGCGATCAGGTCGCCCTCCCAGTTGATGCCCTGCCCGTAGATGATGTCGAACTCCGCCTCCATGAACGGCGGCGCCACCTTGTTCTTCACGATCTTGGTGCGGACATGGTTGCCGATCACGTTGCCGGTGTTGTCCTTGAGTTGCTCGCGCCGCCGAATGTCGATCCGCACGCTGGCGTAAAATTTGAGCGCCTTGCCGCCGGGCGTCGTCTCCGGGCTGCCGAACATCACACCGACCTTCTCCCGCATCTGGTTCGTGAACAGGCACATCGTTTTGGACTTGCCGAGGATGGCGGCCAGCTTGCGCAGCGCCTGGCTCATGAGCCGCGCCTGCATGCCCATCGTCGCCATGCCCATATCGCCCTCCAGTTCCGCCTTCGGCACGAGCGCCGCCACCGAGTCGATCACGATCACGTCCAGCGCGCCGGAGCGGGCCAGCGTCTCACAGATGGTCAACGCCTCCTCGCCGCTGTCCGGCTGGGAGATCAGCAGCTCGTCGAGGTTCACGCCCAGCTTGGCCGCGTACGACGGGTCAAGCGCGTGCTCAGCGTCGATAAACGCCGCCGTGCCGCCTGCCTTCTGCGCGTTGGCGACGACGTGCAGCATGACCGTCGTCTTGCCGGACGACTCAGGCCCGTAAATCTCGATGATGCGCCCGCGCGGCACGCCGCCCACGCCGAGCGCCATATCGAGGCCAAGCGAGCCGGTGGAGATGGCGTCGATCTTCAGGTTTGCCCCCTCGTCGCCAAGCCGCATGATCGAGCCTTCGCCAAAGCTCTTGGTGATCGCGGCGATGGCGGACTCGAGGTCAGCGGTGCGTTTGTCGAGTCCGGCGGACGGGGTCTTGGGGGATGCTTTTGCGGCCATGTTCTGTTTCTCCGATGGGCAGGTTGGCTACTCGATCCGTTGAAAAAAGTCAATCCTTCCCGCTTGGCCTCCCCTCCGTTACACCTTGGCCAAGCGACATGGAAGCGCACGACTACGAGGTGGCGGTAATCGGCGGCGGCAGCGCCGGCTACGCCACCGCACGAACCACCGCCGCCGCCGGCCGGCGCACGGTCGTCATCGACGGCGGCGGGGAACTTGGCGGGCTGTGCATCCTGCGCGGCTGCATGCCGACCAAGGCTCTGCTGCACGCCGCCGAGGTGCGGCACCAAGCCAAGCGCTCAAAAATCTGGGGGCTCAATCCGGGCGAGGTCGGCTTCGATTTCGGGGCGGTGATGCAGCGCAAGGCGGCGATGGTTGAGGAATTCGCCAGCTACCGGCGCGGCCAACTGCGAGACGGCCGCTTCGAGCTAATTCGCGCCTTGGCCAAGTTCCGCGACCCGCACACGCTCGAGTTGGACAACGGCCAGGCGATCACCGCTGGGCAAATCATGATCGCCACCGGCTCGCGGGTTGCCGACCTGCCGCTGCCCGGCTTGGCCAAGCTCGGCTGCATGACGAGCGACGACGCCCTGCGGCTCGAGTCGCTGCCACAGTCGATCGTCGTGCTCGGCGGCGGCGCGGTGGCGGTCGAGTTCGCCCAGTTCTTCGCGCGGTTCGATGTCGCGGTGACCGTGCTCCAGCGCAGCCCGCATATTTTGCGCGCCTTTGACGACGACGTCGCCGGCACGGTCGAAACCGCCTTCCGCGACGAGGGCATCACCGTCCACACCGGCTGCTCGCTCATCGACGCGCGGCAGGACGGCAACGACAAAGTGATCGTCTACGAGCAGGACGGCGCACGGCATGAGGTGCGCGCCGAGGCGGTTTTTCACGGGCTGGGCCGCTCGCCCAACACCGCCCCGCTCGCCCTCGAGAACGCCGGTGTCGAGACGGACAAAGGTCGCATCCTCTGCAACGCGCAGATGCGATCCAGCACCCCGCATATCTTCGCCGGAGGCGACTGCGCCGGCCCGCACGAAATCGTGCACATCGCCATCCAGCAGGGCGAAACCGCCGCGCACAACATGCTGCACCCCGCCGACCCGCGATCGATGGAGGATCGGTTGCTGATCAGCGTCGTGTTCACCGACCCGCAGGCCGCCACCGTCGGCCTCACCGAAAAGGCAGCCGAGACGCGGGGCATCCCGTACCGCGCCGCCAGCTACCCATTCAACGACCACGGCAAGTCGATCATCATGGAGGCAACGCACGGCTTCGTGAAACTGCTGTGCGATCCCGAGTCGGGCGAAATCCTCGGCGGCGCCTGCGTCGGGCCGATGGGCGGCGAGTTGATCCACGAGATCGTCACCGCCATGGCCAAACACATGACCGTCACCGAGTTGGCCGCCACCCCCCACTATCACCCCACCCTTGCCGAGATCTGGACCTACCCCGCTGAGGACCTCGCCGAAAAAATTACCCACTGACGGTTTCGACTGATTTGTTTTTTTGACAAATGGCTGTGTGAAGTCCACCATTCTGCATTACGCAATGCAACTGGATCAAAAGGCACAAGCCATCAACTGGGCACCGCCGCTCGATGGGCAGGATGCAACCGCGGCGGTTGAGTGGCTTTTGCAGTTTGCCACCCGGCACCAGGCCAGCGACGTCCATCTGCAAATGGACCGCGAAGGGTGCCGCGTGCAGTTCCGGCTGGACGGTGTACTCACCCATGTCGGCACGCTCCCGCCCGAGGCGGCCAAGCTGATTCTCGGCCGAGTCAAGTACCTGGCCAAGCTCAAGACCTACGTCGAGTCGCTGCCACAGGACGGCCGGATTGCCGCCGATGAAGTGGGTCTGGCCAGCGATGTCCGCGTCTCCACCTACCCGACTGTGACCGGCGAGAAACTGGTGCTGCGCCTCTTTTACGAGGAACAACAATTGACACTCAACCAACTGGGTTTTCCCGCCGGGGTTCGTGAGGCGCTGGAGCATCAACTCGGCATCCGCTCCGGTATGATCCTATTGACCGGCCCGGCCGGTAGCGGCAAAACCACGACGATTTACGCACTGCTGCAGCGGCTGCTCGAGACCGATTCCTGCCACGTGATCACGGTCGAGGATCCGGTCGAGCGCGTCATACCCGGCATCATGCAGACGGAGATCGACCTTGAGCGCGGGCTGACATTTGCCAAGGCACTCAAGCATCTGCTGCGGCAGGATCCGCAGGTGCTGGTGATCGGCGAGATTCGCGACGAGGAAACCGCGGCAATCGCCCTGCGAGCGTCGATGACCGGCCACCTGGTTATTGCGACGCTGCACGCCGGCTCGTGCCGGGGAGTGGTCGAACGACTGAACGCTCTTACAGACGACTCCAACCTCGTGGCCAGCCAGTTGCGGCTGATCCTCAACCAACGGCTGGTGCGCAAATTGTGCGCGGATTGCTCCGGTAAAGGCTGCACGGCCTGCTTCGGCTCCGGTCTGCGCGGAAGGGTGCCGTTCCTGGAAATGCTGCGCCTCGACGAAGCCAACAAAGGAGCAATCGAGGCCAAGCAATTGGCCAAGCTCGAGCCGGGCCTGTCATTCGAGCAATCGCGCGCGAATCTGCTTGGCCAAGCGCTGACGACCGAGGCTGAAATTAATCGACACTCGCACCTATGAACACTGAGGAACTTGCCTTCGTAAACCGGCAATTGGCCGGAATGCTCAAGTCCGGCATCCCGCTCGAGGCAGGGCTGAAAAAGATGACCGAATCGATGAGCAGCGGCCGGTTAAAGGATCAGCTTGGCCAACTCGGCGAGCGTCTCGAGAAGGGACAGGCCGTTGAGCAGGCGGTCGAGGGGCTCGACCTGCCAGACACCTATAAGCGGCTGTTGGTACTTGGCCAGGAAAGCCAAAGTATGCCCAAGGTGTTGAGTTGTGTCGCCGACTATTACGAACGCATCGGCACGCTGGTGACCCGTCTTCGAGGCCTGACCATCTACCCGATGCTTATCCTGGTTTGCGGTTTGATGGTGGCAGGACTGATGGCGTTTCTCATATCGATGCTTAAAAAAGGGGGCTGGCATAGTTAAGGGTTAGTTGGATGAGTATTTCACCCAATGTTTTAGCTGGTTTAATA
>NYYJ01000113.1 GCA_002686755.1 Verrucomicrobiales bacterium | reverse complement strand
AAAAACTCCGCCTCGATCGTGGCACACATCAAGTGGCGCGCGACAAAAAAAGACGCCAGCGGCAGCGACGGGATGCTCTCCGAGCGGCGCACGTTCCGGGTGTCGCGACCGGGCGGGCGTTACACGCAGGTGGACGCCCGATTCGAGTTGAAGGCCGAGCGCGACATTAGCCTGGCCGGTGACTTGCAACACGCCGGGGTGCACTTCCGCGCCCACACCGATGTGGCCACGCGCAAGGCCGAGACCAGCTATATTTGGGAGCCGCCCAACGCCGCCGGCAAAGGCCGGATTATCGACGACAACCACCAATGGGCGCGACTGCTTTTCCCGATCGGCAAGCGTTGGTACACGGCGCAGGAGATGAACGCCCCGGACAACGGTGTGAAGGAACTGTCGTGGCGCGATTACGGCCGCTTCGGTTACTTCCTGCCGAAGCAGTTGAAAAAAGGCGAGCCGTTCGACCTGAATTTCCGGTTTGCCATCGAGGAGGTCGACACCCCGGCCAACGCGCCCAAGCAGTCCGACGCGCAGGCCAAGGCGTCGCACAAACTGTGTGCCAAGCGCTACAAGGCGTTCCTCAAGTCGCTCAAGTAACGTGCCGCTTGGCCAAGCGCTTGGCCTGTTTTCCTGATGCCGTTTTTTGACAAGCTCAACCCGACGCTGAACACCCTGCCGGTGTACCAGCCGGGCCGTCCGATCGAGGAGGTCGCACGCGAACTGGGCCTTGACCCGGGCGAAATCATCAAGGTCGCCTCCAACGAAAACCCGCTTGGCCCCAGCCCGCTCGCCGTCGAGGCGATGACGGCGGCCGTCGGCCAAAGCCACCTTTACCCGGACGGAAACGCCTTTTACCTGAAAAACAAACTGGCGGCCAAGCTGGGCGTCGAGCCGGCGAACCTCATCCTCGGCAACGGCTCAAACGAGATCATTGAGTTCGTGTCACACGCGCTGCTTGGCCCCGGCGATGAGATCGTCGTGTCGCAATACTGCTTCGCCATTTATCCGCTCGTCGCGATGATGATGGGGGCAAAGATCAACGCCGTGCCGGCTATTGAATACGGGCACGATCTCCGAGCGATGCTCAACGCCATTACTCCGGCGACGCGCATCGTCTGGGTGGCCAACCCGAACAACCCCACCGGCACGTTGGCCAAGCCGGACGACGTTCGCGCGCTCGTCGATCAAGTGCCGGACGATGTGTTGCTGGTGATGGACGAGGCGTATTACGAGTTCCTCGACGAGCCGGTGGACCTGTTGCCGCTGGTGCGTTCCGGCGAGAAGCCAAACCTGCTGCTGATGCGCACCTTCTCAAAAATCTACGGCCTGGCCGGGCTGCGGATAGGCTACGGCATCGGGCATCCCGACTTTGTCTCTGCTCTCGAGAAGGTTCGCCAGCCATTCAACACCAACGCCGTGGCGCAGGCCGGCGCGATGGCTGCGCTCGACGACGACGCGCACCTGACAAACACCCGCCGCACCAACGCGGTGGGGCTGAAGTTCTTCGAGTCACTTTGCGCGGAGGAGAGAATTGAGTTCGTGCCGTCGCACGCCAACTTCGTGATGATACGGGTCGGCGACGGACAGGCGGTGTTCAAGGCGTTGCAGCGGCACGGCGTGATCACGCGCCCGATGGGCGGCTACGGCCTTCCCGAGTGGATTCGCCTCTCCATCGGCACGACGGCCGAAAACCAGCGTGCCGCCGAGGCCCTCAAGGCCGCGCTGGCTTAATCCCGGTCGGTCAGCGGCCAGTCGAACTGGATGCGTTTGCCGTCGCGCAACAGGGTCAGCGGGAGTTTGTCTCCGACCCGGTAATTGAGTTTCACATGCATGTTGAAATGCTGCGAACTCATCCGCAGCGGTTCGCCCTCCATGCCGATGATGATGTCGCCTTTGCGCAGCCCGGCGCGCTTGGCGTTGCGGCCCTCGGGTCGGCCGGTGTTGATCCAGCGCACCTCGAGCGGCTTCACGCCCTTGGCCAGGCGCAGCGATTTGACGCGTTTCTCCTTCATCGGCGCGCACCATGTGGCCAGGACCGGCTTGATCGACCAAAGCGAGCCGCGCCACGAGATGTCGGTCTTCTTCCAGCCGGCCTTCATGGCGATTTGTTTCGTGATGGACCGGTCGCCGCGGATCGCCTTCAGCGTGACGGTGGCTTCAGAGTTCGTGAGGTTGTGCAACACCCATTGTAGGTCGGCGATGGAGGTGAGCGCCTGATTGTCGGCATGGGTGAGCACGTCGCCGGGGCGGAGGCCTGCCTTGGCCGCGGGCGAGTTGGCTTGCACGGAACGGATGACGCGGCCGTCGCCGGGATCGATCCGCAGGCCAAGGTTATCCGGAAGCGGGTAGCGCCACAGCACGTCGTGGTTTCGACGCCCGGCGGCGCGCAGCTGCTCATGCTCGGCGTCGTGAATGTTGTGGCAATGCACGCAGTTGTTGCGGGCGGTGCCGCCGGCGAGCTTGCTGCGGTGCTTCATGCCCGGCATCTCCAGCGCGGTCTTGTACGGCTTCGGCTTGCCGAGTTTGCCGGCGAGCGCGGCCTTTTTGGCCGGGTAGCCTTGGTGGAGGGCGAGCACGCGGCGCATGGTTTTCTCGAGTGACTCGATCGAGTTGTAGGCGTCCGGTCCCTCGGCCGATTGGGTGCCGTAGCGGGCGTACACCGTGCCGTCGGCGTTCAGGAACATCGCGGCCCAGTTCAGGTCGTAGTCGAACTGGAACTGCGATAGGTCGACGCCCTTCATCTCCACCTGCCGTACCGCGACGAATTTCTCCTGGGCGAGCCGGATGATGCGCTGGTTGTTCTTGGCCACCTCGGCGTCAAAGCCTTTGCAGGCTGTGCACGGCACGCAGCGGAAAGTGACAAACAGCGGCTTGTTCGTCCGCCGGGCCTCGGCGCGGGCCGCGGCGAGGTCGTTGTAAATCCAAAACTCGGCGCCCCGGGCGTTCTCGTCCTTCAGTACCTCGAGCAACTGGTTTTGGGCCAGGCCCGCTTGGCCAAGCGCGAGCGCCGCGGCAACAACGAGTAAAGGTTGAGGGAGGGGGATCGTTTTCATGGGCGTGCTGGTTGGTCTCTCGGGCGGATGAGATGCATTCCCGCCAAAAACCGCAAGGGCTTTTTTCTTCCCGCTTGCCAAGCGGAGGGATTTTTTCTACTGCTGACCGCCGGATGAGTAAACCGCTTGAAGGAAAAACCGGGGTTGTCTTTGGCGTCGCCAACAAAAACTCGATCGCGTGGGGCATCGCCCAAGCCTGGCATGAGGCCGGAGCCCGGCTGGCGTTCACGTACCAGGACGAACGGCTGAAGGGGAAGGTGGAGGCGCTGGTGGCCGACTTCGGTGGGGACACGATGGTGACGGAGTGCGACGTGAGCCGTGACGACGATATTGACCGCGTGTTCGGCGAGGTCGGCTCGCAGTTCGATGGCAAACTGGATTTGTTGCTGCACTCCGTGGCGTTCGCGCCGCGCGAGGCGCTCGAGGGCCGTTTCGTCGACACCACTCGCGAGGCGTTCGCCACGGCGCAAGACATCAGCGCCTACTCGCTGGTGGCCCTGGCCAAGCGCGCCGCGCCGCTGATGACCGACGGCGGCAGCATCATCGGCATGAGCTATTACGGCGCGGAAAAGGTCATCAAGCATTACAACGTCATGGGTGTTGCCAAGGCGGCGCTCGAGGCCAGCACGCGCTACCTCGCCGCCGACCTCGGCGAGCAGAAAATCCGCGTCAACTGCATCAGCGCCGGTCCGGTGAACACGCTCGCGGCTCGCGGTATCGCCGGTTTTTCCTCGATGCTCAAGCATTACGACGAGCACGCGCCGCTGCGCCGCAACGTGACCCACGAGGAACTGGGTCAAACCGGCGTCTTCCTTGCCAGTGACGGCGGCGCGGCCATCACCGGCCAGGTCATCTACGTCGACTGTGGTTACCAGATCATGGGCGGCATGTGAGGCTCAACGCCTTACGCTGTCGCTTTCCAGTTTTTTAAGTCCCTCGAATCCTTGGCGGAAGGTGGGGTATTTGTATTTGAAGCCGAAAGTTTCCTTGAAGAGTTTGTTGGAGATCCGCTTGTTGGTGATGCCGCGCCTGCGGGTGGAGGGGTCCGGATTGGGAACAAACGGCGGCATCGGGCGACCGGTGGTTTCGCTGAGCCACTCAAAAAAATCCAGCTGCGTCACCGGTTCGTCGTCGGTGATGTTGTAAAGGCCACGCCGCCCGCCGCTTTTCAGCGCAGCGATAATAGTTTCCACTAAATCATCGCGATGCACCATGTTTAAATAACGACTGCCGTCGCCCTCGACGACGGCGTTGCCGCTCATGAATCGGCGGAACAGGTGGCCGCGACTCGGCCCGTAAATCCCGGATGAACGCAGAAGGGTGACCGTTGGGCCGGCGGTAGCCATGGTTTGTTCAGCCTCCAAAAGGATTTTGCCGGGGCCGTTTTCCGGGGGGGCGGCGGAGTTTTCGGAGACCCACTCACCGTTGATTTGCGGATAGACACTCGTGCTGCTGATGAACACGACGGTCCGGGCGTCCACCGACTTGAGCCATCGAGCGATATTCTCCGAGCCAAGGCCGTACACGCGCTTGTACGCCTCATCGCCGCCCCGTGATGAGGCCGCGGCGATGACGACCCAGTCGTATAGGTCATTGAGCTTGGCCAAGGCGCCGTCCTCGGTGATGTCGAGATTGACCGGGCGAATGCCGAGCCTGGCCAGGCGGGTGTTGTGATCGGGGCTGCGGCGGACGCCGGTGACGTCGTGGCCCAGCGCGATCAGTCGTTGGCCAAGCGCTTGGCCAACGTAGCCGCAGCCGATGATCGATGCCCGCACGCGGCGACTATATCGCTTGGCCAAGCGGGGGCGCGACTCATTTTGGACTTTGCCGCTCGCGAGTCGCCCCGTACTTTTTCGCCGGAACATGGGCGGTGCGAAAAAATTAAAGGCAAGGCAGGTTACCCTTGTGGCCAACGGCGACTTGCGGCTGTCGGCCAACCGGGTCTGCTGGGCGGAACAATCGAAAATGGAGGCGGCCTTGGCCAAGGCGCTCAAGGCGGAGGGGTGGACGGTGGTGCGCGCCCACGCGTTCGACCGCAAAAAGAGACACGGTTTCATTGACTCGCAAAAGCGCGGCCTGGAGGTTTTCCGCACGATCGACCCGGACGCGCCGTTGATCGTCGCCGAGTGCGTGTGGCAATACAGCCAGCACATCCTGCCGGGGCTATCGACGCATCGCGGGCCGATCCTGACGGTGGCCAACTGGAGCGGCACATGGCCGGGCCTTGTCGGCATGCTGAATCTGAACGGCTCTCTCACCAAGATGGGCGTCGACTACAGCACGCTGTGGAGTGAAAAATTCAGTGACAAATATTTTCGAGATGGTCTGCGGCAATGGCTGGCCGAAGGCGCGGTGACGCATGACCAGGGCCACGTGCGGAGCCTCGACCTGCTCAAGCTGCCGGCCGCCGAGGCGCGGCTTGGCCAAGCGGCGGCCCGGCGGCTATGCGACGACAAGGCGATCATGGGCGTGTTCGACGAGGGCTGCATGGGGATGCACAATGCCATCATCCCGGACGAGTTGCTCAACCCGACCGGGCTGTTCAAGGAGCGCCTGAGCCAGTCGGCACTGTTCGCTGCGATGGGCGATGTGAGCGATGCCGAGGCAGCCGANGTGTACGCTTGGCTCAGGAAAAAAGGGGTGAAATTTCGACTTGGGCCAAGCGAGGAAACGGACCTCACCGAGGCGCAGGTGTTGCAGCAGTGCAAAATGTACATCGCCGCCGTGCGGATTGCCGATGAGTTCGGCTGCGCGACAATCGGCATCCAGTACCAGCAGGGGTTGAAGGATCTGGCGCCGGCAAGCGACTTGGCCGAGGGGATGTTGAACAACGTCGACCGCCCGCCGGTGCGCGATGCCAACGGCCGCGAGTTGTTCGCCGGCGAGGCCGTGCCACATTTCAACGAGGTGGACGAATGTGCCGGGCTGGACGCGCTGGCGACCAACCGGCTGTGGACGGAGCTGGGCTGGCCGCCGGAGAACACGCTTCACGATCTGCGCTGGGGTGCGCCGTGCCGGGTCAATGGGCGGAGCGAGTACGTCTGGGTGTTTTTGATTTCCGGCGCCGCGCCGCCGGCGCATTTCATCGGCGGCTGGAAGGGGGCGTCGAGCGAGCGGCAGCCGCCGATGTATTTCCGGCTCGGCGGCGGCACGTTGAAGGGCATTTCAAAACCGGGCTGGGTGGTCTGGAGCCGGGTGTTCGTGATGGACGGCGCATTGCAGTGCGACATCGGCGTCGCCGAGGTGGTAAAACTTTCGCAAAAGGAAACCGACCGGCGGTGGAAGGAAACCACGCCGCAATGGCCGATCATGCACGCGGTGCTCAAGGGCGTTTCCCGCNACCAAATGATGGCTCGGCACAAGTCGAACCATATCCAGGTCGTCTACGCGCCGGGCGAAAAAGCCGCGCACAAAGGCGCCCGCATCAAGGCGGCGATGCTTGCCGGGATGGGGCTGCGCGTGCAGCTTTGCGGAGAGGTGGCGCTGCAATGAACGATGAGTGACGAGCCGACCAAACCAACCCCGGACGGGTTTGCCGCATGGCGTTGGCCAATCGTGTTCGTGCTGATTGCCGCGCTGGGCCTAGTGGCGTTCGTCACGCTGATCCGGACGCCGGAACGATTGATCGAGTCGGCGGGGCGAGGTGCCGCCGGGGTGGCAGAGGCGCTAGACGACGCAGCGGCCAACTTCCGGCAGGGCAACATCACCGAGACCTTCGTTGCCAGCCTGCCGACCCTCGAGACTGGGCGGGGCGGGCTGCTTGAGTTGGCCAAGGTCACCGCGACCGAGACATTCCGCAGCGAGGACGAACTGACCTACGACTTCAAGTGGTTCGAGGTCGATGCCGGCACGACCACCACCGAGATCCGCGTGCCGGTGACGTACCGGTACCACCTGCGCATGCGCGATGCATGGCAGCTGTACGTGACCAACGCCGTGTGTGTCGTGCACGCGCCGGCGATCCGGCCAAGCCAGCCGCCGGCAATCCACACAGACCGCATGGAAAAATCGTCCGACGAGGGCTGGGCAAGATTCAACGCCGAGGAGCAGATGGTCCAACTCGAGAAAACCATCACGCCGACCATTCGCAACTATGCCGGGGACGATCGGCATCTTGGAGTCGTGCGGGAGAATTGCCGCAAGACCGTGTCGGAGTTCATCGAGGATTGGCTGTTGCGCGAGGGTCATTGGGGTGACGACCGGCTGCGGTTCGTGAAAGTGTACTTCCCGGGCGAGGCCGATCCGCCCCGCACTGTCGTGGAGGAGGGCGCGGAACAGGGCGGAAGCAATTGAACACGTAACCGGTTGCCGCCGTAAGGCGTACAGAATACGGTTCGCCGTGCCGAGAGCCAGGGAGAGAGCCAACACATGTCCAGTTTGTTACCGCCGGAACACGCCAAAGCGATGGCCGCGTTTGACCACGTGCAGCGCACGCGCCTGGTCTTCGGCAACGGCAGTGCGGCTCGTGCCGGCGAATTGGCTGCGGGACTGGGCCTGAAACGCATTCTGCTTGTCACCGATTCCGGCCTTGTCCGGGCCGGGCACGCCGCCACGGTGCGCGACGCGCTTAATGCCGCCGGGCTGGAGGTGATCGTGTTTGACGCCGTGATTGAGAACCCCACCACCGACTGCGTGGAGAAATGCCGGCGTGTGGCCGAGGAGTCCGGCATCGACTCGTTCCTCGGCCTGGGCGGCGGCAGTTCGATGGACACGGCCAAGGGTGCCAACTTCCTGCTGACCAATGGCGGCCGGATGCAGGATTACTGGGGCGTTGGCTTGGCCAAGCGGGAAATGCTGCCGCTCATCGTCATTCCGACCACCGCCGGAACCGGCAGCGAGTGCCAGTCGTTCGCGCTGATCTCCGACGCCGAGACGCATCAAAAAATGGCGTGCGGCGATCCCAAGGCGGCGGCGCAGATCGCCATCCTCGATCCCGAGCTGACCTGTTCCCAGCCACGCAACGTCACCGCCTGCACCGGCATCGACGCCATCGCCCACGCGGTCGAGACCGCGGTAACCCGAAAGAAAACCGAGCTGTCGTGGATGTTTTCGAAGGAGGCGTTTGGGTTGCTCCTGCCGCATTTCCCGACGGTGCTCAACCAGCCGGACGACNTCAACGCCCGCGGCAGCATGCTGCTTGGCGCGGCGATGGCCGGCTGCGCGATCGAGGCCAGCATGCTTGGCGCGGCCCACTCGACCGCCAACCCGTTGACGGCGCATTACGACATCGTCCACGGCCAGGCAGTNGGGCTGATGCTGCCGCACGTCGTGCGCTTCAACGCCGGGATGGAGTCGTGCCGTGAGGCTTACGGCGAGCTGGCACGGATCGCCAACCTTGGCCAAGCGGGAGGCGATGGGGTGGAGCGCTTGGCCAAGCGCCTGGCCGATTTGCTGGAGCAGGCCGACATGCCGGCGACGCTGCGCGCGAGCGGCGTCGAGGAGTCGATGCTCCCGACTCTCGCCAGGGAGGCGGCCGACCAATGGACCGCCGGCTTCAACCCGCGCGAGGCCGGCCAAGCCGAGATGGAGTCCATTTACCACGCCGCCTATTAGATTGGCTTTTCCTCCGGTCGCTTGGCTGTTTGAATGGGCGGCGTGACGAGGGACGAGATTCTTCAACTCTTCAAGGACTCCGGCGCGTTGCTGGAGGGACATTTCATTTTGCGCAGCGGCCTGCGCAGCCGGCAGTTTTTCCAGTGCGCGATGGCGTTGCAACATATGCCAAGCGTTGAGCGGTTGGGCGCGGCCTTGGCCGACAAATTGCGCGGCCACGGGCCGGTCACCGTGCTGTCCCCGGCGATGGGCGGGCTCGTGATCGGGCAGGAGGTGGCGCGGCAACTTGGCCTGCGATTCATCTTCGTCGAGAAGGAGGAGGACAAACTCGTGCTGCGTCGCGGCTTCACGATTGCGCCCGGCGAGAAGCTCGTCATCGTCGAGGACGTGGTGACCCGGGGTGGGCGTGTTGCCGAGACGATCGCGATCGCCCGGGAACATCAGGCCGAGGTGTGCGCCGTCGGCGTGGTGGTGGATCGCTCGAACGGCACGGTTGATCTCGGAGTGCCGATGGAGTGCCTACTGCCGATGGAGGTCGAGACGTTCGACCCTGACAACCTGCCGGAAGATCTGCAGGCCATCCCCGCGATCAAACCGGGGAGTTAGTCGTCACTTTGTCAGGTCGAGGCAGATCAGGTTGCCTCCCTTTTTCCTGATGCCGTCGCGGACGAAAAGTTTGCCGTCGACGTAGGCCGGCATGCACCAGTTGATACCGCAGGCCTGGGTGCGGCCGAGTTCCTTGAAGCCGTTCGGCGAGGCGGTAAACAGGCATAGTTCGCCGCCGCTGCTGAGCGAGAGGATGTTCTTCCCCATCACGATGAACGCCGCCATCGCTCGNTTGGTGTCGGGGAAGAACAGGCTGTCGTCGCTCCACGCCGTCTTGCCGGTGGCGATGTTGACGCAGACGAGTTTCGCCGGGTCGCCGATGCCGTAATAATGTCCGCCGACCCGCACGCCGTGGGTGATGTTCGGCTGCGCCTCGATGTTTTTCCAGGCACGTTCCGCCTTGAATCCGTCGCCGTCCGCGGAAATCGTGATGCCCTGCAGGCCGGTCTGGTGGGAGCCGGCGACGACCGTGTCGCCGTGCGCNATCGGCGCGGCGACGTGGCGGCCGTAGTCGGTTTTCATGGGTATCTTCCAAAGCTCCGCCCCGTTGCGGACATCGACCCCCACGACCCCTTCGACAAAGAAACAGACAAACTGCTGTCGCCCGGCAAGGGTGGCGGGGATCGGCGGCGCATAGCCGGGCTCGTAGTCGAGCGCGGCCCAGGCGGTTTTGCCGCTGGCCCGGTCGAGGCAGACGATGCCGGTGCCCTTCCCGCCGACCATCGTGTAAACCATCCCGCCAATGACGAGCGGCGCGCCGGTGAAGCCGTGGCGCCGGGCGCCGGGCACGCGGCCTTTTTCGCCGACAAAGGTCATGCCCAGCTTGGCATAGTCGATTTCCCAAAGAACCCGCCCGGTCCGGGCGTCGAGGCAGTGGAGGGTGCCGCGGCTGCATTGCGCGAACACCTCGCCCTCGTCGACCACTGGCGTGCAGCGCGGCCCGCGCGGCCCTTGGCCGTCCTCGAACACGGGCGCCAGCCCCGTCGCCCATTGTTCCGAGCCGTCGGCGGCGGAGAGGGCGGCGATCGTTTCCCTCCCGCCGCGATTCTCGAAATGGAACACGGTACCGCCGGCGACGACCGGGGAGGCGAGTCCCTCGCCCGAGTTGATTTTCCAGACGACGCGCGGCTGGTCGGGAAGCGTGGCCAAGGCCAGGCCGTTGGCCGGCAGGACGCCGTCGCGGGTCGGGCCTCGCCATTGCGGCCAATCGACAGCCCGGGCCGAGGCCGCTTGGCCAAGCGCGGCGGTGAGCAGGAGCACGGTTCGGATTTGCATCGCGGGCAATTCAGTCTTTCAGCGGCGGGGCGTCAAGCGATAACGTGCCCGCGGCCGCTTGGCCAAGCGTCATGAACCGGGAAAAATTCAATAGCAACCTGCTCCTGCTCACCACCAGTATCATCTGGGGGGCCGGTTTCGTGGCGCAGGAGATGGGCTCGGATCACCTCGGGCCGAATGCTTTCAACGCGGCCCGCTACTCGATCGGCACGGTCTGCCTGCTGGTGATCCTGATGGTCTGGCACCGNGGGCAGTTGCTGGAGGGGTTCCGCTCCCGGGACTGGGTGAAGGCCAGCTTGAGCGCGGGGTTGTTTTTGTTTTTGGGGTCGCTCCTGCAACAGGCGGGCATCAGTGACGAGGCGACCGGGGCCGGCAAAACCGGTTTTATCACCGGGCTGTACGTGGTCATCGTCCCGGCGCTGGGGCTATTCGTCGGGCACCGGACGAATTTCCAAACCTGGGCCGGCGTGGCTTTGGCCACGGTCGGGTTGTGGCTGCTGAGCTTCAAGCAGGCCGACGCGCAGTGGGCGATCGGGCAGGGCGACCTGCTGGTGTTCTTCGGCGCGTTCTGCTGGGCGGGGCATGTGCTGGTGATCGACCGGTTCACCAATCGCGTTCGGTCGCTGCATCTCGCCATCGGGCAGGTGACGGTGTGTGCGGTGGCGAGCTGGGTCGTGGCGGCGTTTGCCGAGCCGATGGAGTTGGCCAATTTTCAGGCGGCATTTTTGCCGGCGCTGTATCTCGGCGTGATGTCGATCGCGATCGCCTTCACACTGCAAATCATCGGCCAGCGCAAGGCGCACCCGACCCATGCGTCGATCATTTTCGCGATGGAGGCGGTGGTCGGCGTGTTCGCCGGTTGGCTGATCCTGAGCGAAAAACTGACCGAGCGGGAACTGGGCGGCTGCCTGCTGATGTTTTGCGGGATGGTGCTGTCGCAGTTGCCCATCCGCTACTTCCGCCTTGGCCTGACGCGTCGCGCGAACAACGGGCCACCCGCCTAGCCTCCGGCGCTGCTCGCCAGCAGCTCATCCTTTACCAGCGCCCGTGCTTCTTCCATCGGCTCGGCGCTGACGGCGATCGCGCCCCAGTCGCCGTGGTGCTGGACGATCCGCATGCTGCGNACCTGCAGGTTGGCGTCCCGGAAGCGCTTGGCCAAGTGGGCGATCGCGCCCGGCTCGTCCTTGACGCGCACGAGCAGCGCGTCCTCGGTGATGGCGTTCCAACCGGCGTCACGCAGCACGAGCAGCGCGCGGTCGTACTGGTCCACCTTTAGCATTACCACGCCGGTGTCGTCTATTTTCTTCGCGTCGAGCGACTCGATGTTGATGTCGTTACTGCCGAGTGCCGAGGCAATGTCGGCGGTGAGTCCGTTGTAATCCTTGGTGACAATGGTGATCTGGTTCATTTTAAACGGAGAGCTGTGCCAGCAACGACAATCTGGACGGCAAGCTGGCGTTTGTCGAGTTTTGTCCGACAAATCCCTTTGCCCCGTCGTACTGGCGGCGATAGGTTCCGCGCGTGATTTGGTTGCGTCGAATACTGTTATTATTTCTGGCAGGCAACTCCGGCTTGGCCAGTGCCTTGGAGTGGCGGGAGGCGGACGGGCATCGCTTGGCCAAGCTCACGTTGCCGGGGCAGGGGCGGCCCGGCTTCACGGCCCTGCCGACCGCTGCGCTTGGCCTGCAGTTCACCAACCGCGTCTCCCGAGCCGCCTTGGCCAAGCGCTCCAACCTGACCAACGGCTCCGGCGTGGCACTGGGCGACGCCAACGGCGACGGGCTGTGTGACATTTACTTTTGCCGACTCGAGGGCGGCAACGAGCTTTACCTCAACCGCGGTGGCTGGCGTTTTGAGTCCGCGCCCGATGCCAATGGCGCGGCGGCGGCCGGGCACCTGACGCGCGGCGCGGCGTTCGCCGATGTGAATGGGGACGGCGCGCTCGACCTGCTGTTGACCACGTTTCGCAACGGCACGCTCTGCCTGTTGAACGACGGCAAGGGGCAGTTCACCGACGCCACGGCGGACGTCGGACTGGAGAGCCGCACCTCCGGCACGACGCTGGCGCTGGGCGACGTGGATCGCGACGGCGACCTCGACCTGTACGTGGCCAACTTTGGCGAACTGGCGCTGCTGCGCGACGGCGGCTCGTTCGCGGTGCGGCAAGTGGGCGGGAAGCCGGTCGTGACCGGCCAGCACGCCGGGCGGCTGAAAATCATCAACGGCCAACTGGTCGAGTACGGCGAGGCGGACGCTTTTTATCTCAACGACGGGNNGGGTGTGTTCCAGCGCGTGCCGTGGCGTGCCGGTCGGTTTGTTCAGGCCAACGGCCAACCGTTTGCCGAGCCGCTCGACTTCGGTCTGAGCGTGCAGATGCGAGACATCAACGGCGACGGCTTCGCTGATATTTACGTCTGCAACGATTTCCAGACCCCGGACCGGTTTTGGCTCAACGACGGCACCGGCAAATTCCGCGAGGCCGGCCCGGAGGCGGTGCGCTCGGTGGCGTACGCCTCGATGGGGGCGGACTTCGCCGACATCGACCGCGACGGCCACACCGACTTTTTCGTGGTGGAGATGCTCAGCCGTGACGCCGCCACGCGCCTGACGAAGTCCAGCCCAAACAATCCGCGTCCCCCCGTGCCGGGCGGCTTGGCCAACCGCCTGTTGGTGGCGCGCAACACGCTGTTTTGGAATCGCGGCGACGGCACGTTCGCCGAGGTGGGTCGCTACGCCGGGGNCGAGGCGAGCGACTGGTCGTGGCAGCCGGTGTTCATCGACGTTGACCTGGACGGCTACGACGACTTGCTCGTCACCAACGGCCATTTGCACGACGTTAACGACCGCGACGCGCAGGCGAAGNTTCAGCACGTGCCCAAGGCCAAGCGCAGCCAAGTCGGCCCGCTGATGTTTCCGCCCAACACGACGGCCAACGTCGCCTACCGGAACCGGGGTGACTTCACCTTTGCCGAGACCGGGCAGGCGTGGGGGTTCAACTCCCCGCAAATGTCCCACGGCATCGCCACTGGCGACCTCGACAACGACGGCGACCTCGACCTTGTCGTCAATTGCCTCAACCAACCGCCGCTGGTTTACCGCAATAACTCGATCTCGCCGCGCGTCGCGGTGCAACTGCGCGGTCGCGCACCGAACACGCACGGCATTGGCGCGCGAGTGACGGTGGCCGTCGGCTCGTTACGGCAGGCGCAGGAGATCGTCGCCGGCGGTCGTTACCTTTCCGGCGACCAGTCGCGACGGACATTCGCGATCGGCACCGGCGTGGTGAAGCGCTCGATCGAGGTCGCTTGGCCAAGCGGCCACCGCTCGTTCATCGCCGACCCGCAGCCGAACCATCTTTACGAGATCGCTGAGCCAAGCGGCGAGCCGCCGAAACCGGCCTTGGCCAAGCGCGAGCCGGAACCGTTCTTCGAGGACGCCAGTCGCCTGCTCAATCACGCGCATGTTGAAAACGCCTACGACGACACCGCGCTGCAACCGCTGCTGCCGAGGCGGTTCGACCGCGCCGGGCCGGGCGTGGCGTGGCTTGACTTCGACCACGACGGCGACGACGACCTGCTGATCGGTGCCGCCGCCGGCTCGTCGGTCGCGGTGTACCAAAACCTGGGCGACGGGCGGTTCAGCATCGTGTCGAGTGCCGCCGGGCTCAAGATGCCGGGCGACGTGGTCAGCGCCTGCGGCTGGGTGGACGGCAGTGGCCGGCGCACCTGGCTGGCGGCGGTGACGAATTACGAGTCACCGCGCTCGAAGGCGCGCCTCCGGACATTCAAGAAGGGCGGCGGCTTGGCCAGCGGTGGCCAGTCGCTCGACGGCATCATGCCGGGGCCGATCGCCGTGGCGGACATCGATGCCGACGGCGACCTCGACGTGTTCATCGGTGGCCGCGCGGTCACGGGGCATTATCCGCAGGCGAGCGCCTCTGTGCTGCTGCGGAACACCACGCGTAGTCTTGAGCCCGTCGGCGGCACACTGGGTCAGGTGCTTGGGCTGGTGAACGGCGCGGTCTTCAGCGACCTCGATGGCGATCGGTTCCCCGAGCTGATCTTGGCGACCGAGTGGGGGCCGGTGCGGGTGTTCAAGAACACGCAGGGCACATTCAGCGAGGTGACCGAGGCGCTTGGCCTCAGCGGGTTGACCGGCCTGTGGCAGGGCGTGGCCACCGGCGACTTCGACGCCGACGGCCGCACCGACATCGTCGCCACCAACTGGGGACTCAACTCGGCGCTGCGCCCGAACGTCATCAACCCGCCGCGCCTTCACTACAACTTCTCCGACTCGAGCGTGCCGACTTCGCTCCTTCTGGGCACGTGGGATGAGCGGCTAAAAAAATATTTGCCGACTCGCGACCTGTCGGCCCTGTTCACAGGCTACCCCGGCCTGCGCGGCGTGTTCCAGACGTACCGTGCCTTCGCCGAGGCCGGCGTGCAGACGTTGCTGGATCATCACCCGTCACCGGCCCGGTCGGTGACCGCGGTGGTGCTGCAGTCAATGCTGTTCCTGAATCGCCCCGATGGCTTCGAGGCGAAACCGCTGCCGCCGGAGGCACAGTTGTCGCCCGCGTTCGGCGTGTCGGTGGGAGACCTCGACGGCGACGGTCTCGACGACCTGTTCCTCGCGCAGAATTTCGCCGCGTTCCCGACCGACGCCGACCGGCTCGACGCCGGGCGCGGCCTCTGGCTGCGTGGCCTCGGCCAGGCCAACTTCACGCCGGTAAAAGGCAACGAGGCCGGCCTGACAATTTACGGCGACCAGCGTGCCTGTGCCCTTGCCGACTACGACGCCGACGGCCGGCTCGATCTCGTTGTGACGCAGAGCGGTGGTCGTACGCGGTTGTACCGCAACAACCAAGCCAAGCCGGGCCTACGCGTTCGCCTGGCTGGCGGCCGGTTGAACCCGGACGCCATCGGCGCGGCCGCCCGGCTGCACTTTGGCCAGGCGCCGGACACGGTTTCCGGCACGTGGCGCGAATGGCATCTCGGCAGCGGTTACGGTTCGCAGGACAGCTTGGCCAAGGTCTTGGCAACGCCCCAGCCGCCGTCCGTTATTGAGGTTCGCTGGCCAAGCGGCAAAACCACCCGAACCTCCCTCCCTGCCGGTTTGACCGAACTCACCCTCACCTCCGCCGGCAAAATCCTCGAACAGAAAACCAAGTAGGGTGTCACTAAACGGTGACGCCCCCGGTGGCGCGTGTTAGTTTTTTCGCGGCTTGAAACAAATCGCCCAATATCAGGATGGTCGGCTGGAGTGGCAGGAGGTGCCGCGGCCGGTTCCTCCGCCGGGAGGGGTGCTGGTGCGCACGACGCACTCGGTCATCTCGATCGGCACGGAGAAGATGAAGGTCGAGCAGACCAAGATGAACTTGCTCCAGAAGTCCAAGGCCCGGCCGGACCAGGTGCGCAAGGTGATCGACACCGCGCGGAACATCGGCTGGAAATCGGCCTACGAGAAGGTGCGCAACCGGCTCTCGTCGCCGACGCCGCTGGGATACAGCGCGGCCGGGATCGTCGAGGCGGTGGACGACGGCAACTCCCGTTTTCGCGTTGGCGACCGCGTGGCCTGCGGCGGTGCCGAGTGCGCGTTTCACGCCGAGTACATCGCTGTGCCGGACATGCTTGCGGCCAAGGTGCCGGACGGCGTGCCGATGTGGCAGGCGGCCTACACCACGCTGCTCTCCATCGCGATGCAGGCGGTGCGCCAGACCGAGCCGCGCCTCGGCGATCGCGTCCTGGTGATGGGGCAGGGATTGGTCGGCCTGCTGGTCACCGCGCTGCTCAAGGCCAACGGCGCGCGCGTCATGGCGGTCGATCTCGTTGAATCGCGCCGCGCGCACGCCTCGGCGATGGGCGCGGAGCGGGTGGTGATCTCGTCGTCGCAGGAGTTGCAAAACGAGGTACGCGAATGGACCGACGGCCACGGCGTCGATGCTGCGGTGGTCTGCGTCGGCACCGACAGCAATGCGCCGATCGAGCAGTGTGCCGACGCGCTGCGCGACCGCGGCCGAATGGTCGACGTTGGCATCACGAAGATCGAATTGCCGTGGCGCGTCTTTGCGAACAAGGAACTCGACGTCCGGTTTTCGCGCTCGTACGGCCCGGGTCGATACGATCCGTCGTACGAATGGGGCGGGGCCGACTACCCAATCGGCTATGTGCGCTGGACCGAGCAGCGCAATTTCCAGGCCTGTCTGCACCTGCTGGGTATAGGCGAAATCGACCTCGGCGCGATCACCACACGGCGTGTGAAATTCGAGGAAGCAATGCCAGTGTACCAGTCGCTCGGGGAAGGCACTTCGAGCGACGTCGGCGTGGTGATGGAGTACGGCGAGCCGGACGATGCGCCGGCCTCGGCCAAGGCCAAGCCAAGCGCCGAGCCTGGCGATTACCCATCGGCCAAGCGCTTGGCCAAGCCGGTGGAACGGCTCGACGTGATCGGTGCCGGCAATTTTGCGCGGACCATGCTGCTGCCGAGCCTCAGGGGCCGTATCCCGCTTGGCACGATCATTAACAACACGGCACTCAGCGCGAACCATGTGCGCGACAAGTTCGGCTTTGCCGACGCGGCGACAGATCCCGAGACAGCGCTTGGCCAAGCGGGTGACGGCGCGGTGTTGATCGGCACGCGCAACCACCTGCACGCGACGATGGTCATCGCCGCGCTCAAGGCTGGGCGGCAGGTGTTCGTCGAGAAACCGCTCTGTCTCTCGGCCGCCGAGTTGGAGGAAATCGACGAGACAATCGCGGCGCATCCGCTAAGCGTCCAGGTTGGGTTCAACCGCCGGTTCGCCCCGGCGAGCGTCGAGTTGAAGCGGCGGCTCGACAGTGTGCCCGGCCCGAAGTCGGCCAGCTTTCGCGTGTTCGCCGGAAAGCTCGACACCGGGCATTGGTACGCCAACCAGGACGAGAGCGGCGGGCGCGTTATCAGCGAGGGCTGCCATTTTCTCGACTACTTTTGTTTCCTGTTCGGTTCGCGGCCGGTTCGTGTCACGGCGCAGGGCACCTGGCCAGCCGGCGGGGCGCTGCCGCTGCCGGACAGCATTGCGGCGCAGGTCGAGTTTGCCGACGGCTCCAGCGGGCAGTTGATCTACTCCGCCGAGGGCGATTCGACCTATCCCAAAGAGCATTGCACCGTTTACGGCGCCGGCATCGTGGCGGACATCACCAACTTTCAGTCGCTGGCGATTCATCAGCGTGGTTCGCGGAAGCGGTTCCGGTACGGATCAAAGGGTCACGCCGAGCAGATGGCCGCGTGGCTGGCTTTTTTGCGCGGCACGGCCGACCACCCACTGCCGTACGCCGAGGCTCGGCAAAGCATGAGGCTGACCTTCGCCGTGCTCGAGTCGATCCGCGAGGCCCGCTCGGTGGAGATTTGATCATGGAACTCAAGACGGTTTTTCGGGCGTTCAATTCGGCGGAGGCGCAACTGGTGCAATCCCAGCTCGCGGCGGCGGACTTCGACGTGTTCGTCGCCGACGAGAGCAGCGCGTTGGCGGTCGAGTGCTATGTGGTCGGCGCTGGCGGGATCCGCGTGCAGGTGCCGGAGGATCGGGAGGATGAGGCACGGGAGCTGTTAAAATCGTGCGGTCACCCGGTCGAATGACAACCGCCCGCCGCAAGCAGATCGACCAACTGGCACGTCGCCTGGCCAAGGGGACACTTCGCACCGACGAGCGCACGCTTCGCCAGCACGCCGGCGACAAATGGTTCGCCGCAAATCCGCCCGATGCGGTGGCTTTCCCTCGCAGTACAAAGGCCGTCGCGGAAATTCTCCGGTTCGCCAACCGGCATCGCATCCCGGTGACGGCGCGGGGCGCGGGGCACGGCTACGTCGGCGGCTGCGTGCCGGTGCGCGGCGGCATCGCGCTGAGCCTCGCCCGGATGAATCGCATCCGCGAAATCAGCGGGAGCGACTTCGTGGCCGTGGTTCAGCCGGGGGTGATCACGGCTGCGTTGCAGGACGCCGCCGAGGCCAAGGGACTGTATTATCCGCCCGACCCGGCGAGCCGCGCCGACTGCAGTATCGGCGGCAACATCGCCACCAACGCCGGCGGCCCGCGCTGCCTCAAGTACGGCGTCACGCGCGACTACGTGCTCGGGCTGGAGGTCGTGCTGCCGGACGGCTCGGTCGCGGCGCTCGGTGGGCGTTGCCACAAGAACAAGACCGGCTTCGACCTCGCGCGCTTTTTCGTCGGCTCAGAGGGGTTGCTTGGGGTGGTCACCGGGGCGACGCTGAAGCTGCTGCCGCTGCCGCCTTTCCGGGCCTGCGCCGGCATGGGGTTCGCCTCGATGCGCCAGACCGCCCGGGCGATCCAGGCGATTTTCCGAGCCGGTTTTCTACCGTCCGCCATCGAGGTGGCCGACGCCTTCACGCTGGCGGCCGCGCGCGAGCGCACCGGCAACCGACTGTTTGACGGCTGCAAGGCGCACCTCATCGTCGAGCTGGACGGACAGGAAAAATCGGTGCGCAGCGAACTGGGCCAGTTGCTTAAATTGCTTCAGCCGTGCTCGCCGTTGAACACGCGGAAAGGGTTCGGCCCCGCGGGTGTCGAGCAATTCTGGCAGTTGCGCCGCGAGTTTTCCTATTCGCTGCGAGACACGGGGTTGACCAAGCTGAACAACGACATCGCTGTGCCACGCGGCAGGCTCGAGGCGTTGTTCCGGTTCGCCGCGCAACTGCAGAAAAAGCACGGTATCCGCGTCGCTTGTTTCGGGCATGCCGGCGACGGCAATATTCACGTCAACCTGATGATGGACGAGACCGACCCGGAACAGGTTCGGTGCAGCCGCGCGGCGCTGGACGATCTCTTTACCCAGGTGCTGGCGTGGGGCGGGGTGGTGACCGGCGAGCATGGCATTGGCGTGGCACGCCTGCCGTGGTGGAAGCAGGCCACGACGCCGGAGGTGCGCAAACTGCATGCGGCCTTCAAGCAGGCCGTCGACCCAAACGGCATCCTCAACCCCGGCAAGTTTGTTTAGCCATGGAGGTTGACCGGTTCACGCATGAGCGGGCGCGCCTGGCCAAGGGCTGCACGCGGATTGCCGGGGTGGACGAGGTGGGCCGCGGGCCGTTGGCCGGGCCGGTGGTCGCGGCGGCGGTGGTTTTTTCTCCGAAGCTCATTCGCGCCGGCTTGGCCAAGCCGCTGGACGGGGTGAACGACTCGAAGCGGTTGAGTGAAAAAAAACGGGAACTTTTTTTCGAGCGGCTCCAGTCGCTGGAGGGTTTCGAGTTCGGCATCGCCGTGGTCGGGGCAGAGGAGGTGGACCGGATCAATATTTTGAAGGCGACGCACAAGGCGATGCAGGAGGCCGTGGCCGCGCTTGGCCAAGCGACGGGGCATCTGCTGGTGGATGGCCGCCCGGTGCCGTCGCTTGGCCAAGCGCAGACGGCGCTCGTCAAGGGCGACTCGCTGAGCTACTCGATCGCCGCCGCCAGCATCTTGGCCAAGGTGACGCGCGACCGGATGATG
>NYYJ01000112.1 GCA_002686755.1 Verrucomicrobiales bacterium | reverse complement strand
ACTTCGCGGGCGTAAATGTCACCCATAATGGCGTAATGCATCAGGTGCCGGGGCTTGCCCTCGATGTTCGCCCCGGCGTCGAGCAGGACGAAGTTGCCCACCTTGGTCGGCATCAAGGCGGCGATGCCGGGGCGATCCACCCCCGACAGGGTGCGTAGCTTGATGGAGGCCGCGGCGACCAGGCCGCCCGTGTTCCCGGCGGAGAGGATGGCATCGGCCTGACCCTGCTTGACCAGGTCCATGGCCATCGCGACCGAGCAGTTTTTCTTGCGGCGCAGTCCCTCGACCGGTTTGTCCTCCATTGAGAGCACTTCCGGCGAGTGAACGACCTCGATGCGCGGGGCCAGGTCGCCCGCTTGGCCAAGCGCAGGGGTGATGGCGTCCTCGTCGCCGACGAGGTAGAGGGTGCGGATTTGGTCGTGATCCCCGAGCGCCCGGAGGAGGCCGTCGATGATGACAGCACAGCCGCCATCCCCGCCCATCACATCCGCCGCGATTCTCATAACGATTCAGGCACGAGCCGCACGGTCGCGGCCTGGAATTGGGGATGGGTCAGGCGCCGACCTCGACGCTGACGATTTGTTTGCCCTTGTAATGGCCGCATTCCGGGCAGGCGCGGTGGCGCTGGTAGCCCAGATGATCGCATTGCGGGCAGTTGTCCAACTGCGGCGCGCGGAATTTGCTGTTGCTGGCGCGGCGCTTGCGGACGCGGCTCTTGGATGACCTGGCTTTTGGTACTGCCATAAATTCTCCCTATTCTAGGTTCAGATTGTCGAGTTTGGACCAGACCGAGGCTTCGCCGGGTTCAACGGAAGCCTCCCTCATTTTTAGCGGTTTGCCGCCCCCTCCGGTCCGTTTGGGGGTTTTTCCGCATCCCGGCTCGCACAGCGGATGCTGCGGAAAGGCGAGGAACGTATCTTCACGCAGATACGGCGTCAAGTCCGCTGAAACGCCGGTCAACTCGATTTTTTCCGCCCCGGCCAGCGGGAGCAGGCAACTCCAGTCCGGCAAATCAATGTGGTGCTCAAACCGGCGGAGGCAGCGGGCGCATTCGCACTGGAGGCGCATCCAGAGGCTGCCACGGAGCAGGACGTTTTCCCCGGTCCGCTCCGCCGTCAGGTCGTAGCCCAGCGGCTGGTTCGCCTCGACCAACTCGTCGAGGGTCTCCATCTCCAGTTCCTCCGGCGAGAGCTCACCCTTTAGCTCGACGGGGCCATTGGCCAGGGTCTCGATGTTTAGGAATAACGGCATGGCGGCGCGCGGCCAGCTTGGCCAAGTTCATTGGACAGCGGTCCGGGTGGAGAGTTCAATTTGCGCCCACTTGGCCAAGCCGCTCCGATAGCGCCGCCCGGACCTCGGGGGTGACAAACGCCGAGACGTCGCCGCCGAGCGTCGCGATCTCCTTGACCAAATGTGAACTGAGAAAGGAGTAGGAGGCGCGCGGCATCATGAACAGTGTCTCCACCTGCTCGTTAAGTTTGCGGTTCATCAGCGCCATTTGAAACTCGTACTCAAAGTCGGACAACGCCCGCAGGCCGCGGATCACCGCGTGGCCGGACTGCTGTTCCACGTACTCCACAAGCAGCCCCTCGAAGATGTCCACCGACACGTTGTTGAGGCCGCCGGTGGATTGCCCGATGAGTGTTTTCCGCTCGGCCGGGGTGAACAGCGGCTGCTTGCCCCCGTTATGGGCGACGGCCACCACCACCTGGTCAAACAGACGCGACGCCCGCTGAATGACATCCAGATGGCCGTTGGTGATCGGATCGAAGCTGCCGGGATAGATGACCGTTCGCACGGGTGCGACTGTAGCAGGGTCGGGACAAAAAAAGAACCCGGACATTTGTCCGGGTTCGAAAAATCAATCCGCTTAGGCTTGCAGCCCGATCATCCATCGATGGGCGATATCACCGGCGGGGNCGGCGGCACCACAGCTGGCGGTGGGGGAGGCGGGGCGCCCGGCACCACNGCGACAGGCGGCGGNTGGAAGGAGACGGTGTCCACCGTGCCGAGATCGGCATCGGGATCCTTCGGCTTGATAACCACCTCAACCCTAAACGGGGTGGACTCGTCGCCGGTCGGCACCACATTCGTGATGACGTCCACCTCGTCGGCGCTCAATGTTTGGCCGTTGATCTCAAAATTGTCCAGGTTGCCGAACTGCTCCTCGATGCTGGCGATGTAGGTGTCGGCTTCGTCGGCCGTGAAGCCGTCGGAGNTGACATTAATCGACTTGGCCGCACCGGTGTCGTCGACATTGGCCACCAGGCTGGGCGGCTTCATCGGGGCCACCAGATCCACATCCACGGAGACGGCATTGCCGCCGGAGGTGGGGATGTTCACCGCCACCGGGACGGCGTCGGCCCCGGCTACATCGGCGGCTGCGAATGGGGCACCGGTCTTCGACTTGATGACCAGTTTCTTGCCGCCACCGGGCGCTTCCTCCACCACGATGATGGCGTCNTCGTCGCTGATGGCTCCCCCGCCNANNTTCAAGTTCAAGTCGGACGGGTTCAACTCCTGCCCGACGGCCAGTGCGCTGCCGCTCGCGGCGTCGAGCAAAATCTCCAGTCGGTCGGGCGCGAACTCCGAGCCGGCGCGAACCACCAGGTCGCCGAAGAAGGTCGGGGTGGGTGAAATGAACTGGGTTGGGTCAATGGGTTGGGTTTCCCAGACCCCCTGCCGGAGCGGGACGCTGATGGTGAAGCCGGGGAAGCCGGGCGCGTTGGTCGGGGCGCTGGCGGCGGATTCGGCCTTTTCGTCATCAGCCGCCTTCAACTCGCGGCCACCGACATATTTCTCGCCGCTGGCGATCAAGACTTCCTTGCCGGTGGCGTTGTCGGTGTAGTTGACCTTGCCACTGACTACGATCAATTCGCCGTCGGCGTTGATGTCGTAGACGGTGCCCTTGACGTCGGCGACGCCCTTCGGCGTCTTGAGGACATAGCTTGAGCCCATCGGCAGTTTGCGGACGTTGCCGATCACGCGGCCGCTCCGGAGTTCCATCTCCGTCTCGGCCATGTGCTCGATCGGGGAAACCTTGATGGCCAGACGGNTGAACTTCAACTCGGTGTTCGCATCAAGGCGCAGCAGCGAGCCGTTGATCCCGAGAAAGAGNTCGGCCCGNGCCTTGGCCCCGGTCTTGACGACGGCCCCGGTCTTGAGCAGTTGGCCGGTCTGGAGCGGCAACCATTTGTCGCCGTCCACCGAAAACTTGGCCTCGCCGCTGACGGTCTGCACAAGGGCCTGCCCATCCCGGGTGTTTGCCTCTGCCGAGGACAGGAGTCCGGCGGCGATCAACCCGGCCATGAATGATACTCGTTTCATAAGTTTGTGTGTGTTCCTTTGGCTAAAAAAGTTTTAAGCGCCCCGAATCGTAGTCGTGCCAAGCGCAATGTCAACTCCGGAATGCGTTTTTTTTAGCTCGCTGACTTGGGCAAAAATACCCGTTTTCCTTAAAAAAGGAAGTGAAAAAACCATCCCTGCCCGGCACGGTTCGGTTTCTGGGCATTGATTCAGTCAATATCGCCATCGATTTTATCAATGCCCGGTTTTTCAGGGGATCGACTACAGTCTCCCTTCAACGCGCCCGGCCGCTTGGCCAAGGGGTGGCCAAAACAGGAAAGAAACATTATCATGGGAGAAGTCGTCATGGGGTTGATTTGCGCGGGACTGGTCGTGCTTGGCCCGCCGCTCGCGGTGCTGCTCAAGGCGCTTGGCACGGCCCGGGAGGTGGACGATCTCAAGCAAAAGGTTCAGAGGCTTCAAGGCCGGTTGAACGAGATGGGCGACCAACTCGCCGGCACCAAGCCGCTTGGCCAATCGGAGCCGCCAACGAAAACCAAGCAGGCCACCTTGGCCAAGCCGGAGCCGAAGCACTTCACATTGCCAAGCGACTTTAAGGAGTCGCGAGAGTCGCGCCTGGCCGAAAAGCAAAAGAAGACTCCCGCTCCCAAGCAGCCGTCGGTTCCGCCGCCCATCATCCCGTCGCCCAAGCCGGCTCCACCCGCCGCTCCCGCCGCCAAACCAAGCGAGCCGCCCAAGCCCAAGCCGGTTGAGCCGCCCCGGCTGCCCAAGGTCGATGCCCAGTCGATCGAGATGAAACTGGGCACGTATTGGTTCGTCCGCATCGGCGTGGTGCTGGTGCTGACCGGCCTCGGTATCCTCGCCTATTACAACAGGGGAGTGTTCGTCGAACTTTCCCCCTTGGCCAAGGTGAGTTTGTTTTACTTGTTGAGCGCGGCGATGGGCGGTGTCGGCTGTTGGCTGCAACGGACAAGGGAGAAACTAAAAAACTACGGCCAAGTGTTGCTCGCCGGCGGCTTTGCCGGGGTGTATTTCACGACGTACGCGGCGCATGTCATTACCCCGGTAAAGGTCATCGACAACGCGACCGTTACCCTGCTGCTGCTGTTCACGTGGGGCGGCTTCATGGTTTGGGTCGCGGATCGCCTCAAGTCGGAGATTGTCGCGCTCTTCGCCATCGGCGCCTCGTATTACGCCACCTATGTGCCGCTGATCCACTCCGGCGGCGNGTCGCAGCATTGGGTGATCCTTTTCTCGAACCTCGTTCTCGCCGTTGCGGCGGTGGGGTTCATGCTGCGTAACCGCTGGCTGAAAATGCCGGTGTTGAGCCTGTCGGCATCTTACGCCGGTTTTCTTCTATGGCGGCTGAGGGTTGATGAGCCGTCGCTCACAATCGCCGTCAGTTTCGCGGTATCACTCTGGGTGGTTTACACGGCGGCGGTTTTCCTCTCTCGCAGTGGNGCGTTCAGCGACCGCNANCGCGCCGCNTTTCTGACCGCNAACAANGCGGCGATGTTCGGCCTGCTCACGGTGGACGTGTTGAAATACCATGAGCCGAAATTCTGGATTTTACCGATGTTTGTCGGCGTGGCGCTGCTCGGGTGTGCTGTCGCGGCGGCGCGTTGGCTTGAGGACCAGTCGTTGTCGCGAAAAAGCTACCTTACACAGGGCCTGGTGTTGGTGACGCTTGGCCTTATGACGATGGAGATGGCCGACTCGGTCCGTGGCCCCATCCTCGCTGCAGAGAGTGTTGTGTTGCTTTTTATGGCGATTCGTCGGGATAACTTCATCATCCAAATCGGCGCGCTCATTGTGTCAGCGATCGCCGTGATATATGCGCTTATCGATGTCGGAGCGCGCAGTTCGGATTATTTGGTTGGCGGTCTTTCTGTGATGGTATTTCTGTTGTTTAACGCTCGGCTTTGTCACGAGCGGATCGAGTCCGCGCTCGAGTCGATTTTACGGCCGCGGGTGAGTTATCTGACCGCGCTGGGCTTGTTTATAGGATTGGCTGCCTTTCTGACCGAGCCAGTTAAGGATGCGCTATCGGAGGAGTGGTTCCCCACGATTCTCCTGGCAACAACCGTATTGTTCACCGGATCGGTTTACAGGTGGAAGCTCCGTGAATTCACGCTGCTTGGCCAGGTGCCGGGATTGATTGGGTTGCTGTACGCGTTTGGCCTCGCTGAATCGGCTGGTGGATTCAGTTGGCCGTTGTTCTGCGCATTTGTTCTCACGCTTGGCCAGGCGCATTGGTGGCGCTGGCAACGAGATCGGTTTGCTGAATATTGCCCCGATGGTCCATTGGCCAAGCGGTTGCCCATGATCATCGAGGCGGTGTTATCAGGTGGCTTTGTTTTGTCATTGCTCGTTTGGTTGCACGAAGGTGTCGACCTTGATCACAAATGGCTTTGGGCGGGAGCGATCATCTCGGTCGGCATGACAGTGTACGCGGTGTTCACCCGGGCACGATTCGTCGGTTTGTTCTCGCAGGTTTACCTGTTGATGTCCTGTTGGGTAATGTTCCAGTTGTGCGTTCGGAGCGACAACGAGCATGCCGTCTTTGCGCTGATCCCGATCGTCACGATGTACCTGATGAACATCGCCGTTCCGATCGCCATCGCGCGCATTGGCCAAGTACCGACGATGATCTACTCCTGGGTTGGCTGGATCCAGTTGGCCTACCGCATTGCCGCGGCTGTGTTGGGACTGTTGTGGATTGGCAATTACGTTCCCAATGAGTGGCAGGTGCTGGTGTTTGTCTCGGTGGGCGTGGTGTTTTTCGCCATGCAATTCCTGAGGCCGGCCCGCGAATGGCAATGGCTGGCACTGGCTTATGCGGTGGTTGGGTACCTTGTCCTTGCCGGCCATTTCATCAATGACAACGCGTTTTGGCCAAGTCTGCTGGCAATCATTGCGCTGTTTGGCGTTCAGCAATTGGCGCGGCGTTGTGAGGTCGACAAAAAGGTGCCCGACTGGATCCACCAATGGCTGATCCTCGTTGGTGGCGCGCTGTTGTTCATTTGGCTCTCGATCAAAGTCTCCAATATAGTTTCGGAGATGGAGATGGGTGGTCACGGTGCGCGCACGATCACGTGGTCGTTGCTCGCGGTGGTTTATTTCGGCCTTGGCCTTGGTTTGAAGGAGCGGTGGTATCGCCTGATGGGGCTGGGCACGCTGGCCATCGCGCTGCTGTCGCTCGCGCCGATCATCTGGGGGATGTCCACCCCGATGAAGATCGCCAGTTTCTTCGTGATGGGCGGCGTATTCCTCGGCCTGGGCTTTGTGTACACCCGCTACCGCGAGGCTCTCAAAAAACTGCTGTGAGCAGGGCCAAGCAGCAATTCGTTTCCCAAAAAAAATCGCTTGTCATATAGATTTTAAAATATATATTTCCTGCGTGAAGACGGCGAAGTTGTTCAAGAATGGCCAAAGTCAGGCGGTGCGGTTGCCCAAGGAATTTCGGTTCGAAGGCAGCGAAGTGTTTATCAAACGGGTGGGGCGGTGCGTGGTGCTGGCCCCGGAGGCGAATCCGTGGGAGTCGATGTTTGAGGCAACGAAGCGGTTTACCGATGACTTCATGGCCGAACGTGACCAGGGGGCGCAACCGGATCGAGAAGCGATGGATTGATGCGCTACCTGCTCGATACGAACATCTGCATTTATCTCATCAAGCGATCGCCGCCGACTGTGATGCGACGATTCAAGGCGGTGCGTGTCGGCGAGGTGGCGCTTTCAGCCATCACGCTTTGTGAGCTGCAGTTTGGGGTCTCGAACAGTGCTCGGCCGGACGCAAACCAGGCGGCGCTCATTCAGTTTCTCGCACCGTTTGAAGTGCGGGATTTCCCGTCTGCGGCCGGTATGGTGTACGGGGAAATACGCACTCAGTTGCTTCGCAAGGGAGTACCCATTGGCAGTCTGGATCTCCTCATCGGGGCGCACGCGCTGCACGAAGGAGTGACGCTGGTGACGAACAACACCAGAGAATTCAAGCGCATCCCAAATCTTAAGGTGGAGAACTGGGCCAGATAACTCGCCCTGCCATTGGCGCTTGGCCAAGCGGCGGCTCAGAAGAACGGGTTGACGGTGAGTTGCTCGGCGACGGTGGTGACGGGGCCGTGGCCGGGGCAGAGGAGGGTCTCGGCGGAGAGGCTCAAAATCTCGGACTGCACTTTTTCGCGGGCCAGTTGGTAATGGTCGGGCGCGCCGCCCATGGAGCCGGCGAAGATGGCATCGCCGACCATCGCGACCTTGGGCGCGAAGCCGGGGAAGTTGTCGACCACGTAGGTCACGCCGTCGTCGGCGTGACCGGGGGTTTCGCGGGAGGTGACCTGCAGGCTGCCCAGATCGATAACCTGACCGGGCTGGTTGCGTTGCTCCTCCGGCGCGTTGGGCGAGCTGGAGTGCAGCACGACCTCGGGGAATTGTTTGCGGATCGTTGTCAACGCGGCGACGTGGTCGTGGTGGGTGTGGGTGATGAAAAGCCGTTTCAGGGTGAGGTCGTTTTGGTCCAGCAACGCCACGATCGGGTCGGCGCTCCAGCCGGTGTCAAACAGCGCGGCCTCGCGGGTGGTGGCGTCCCACACGAGGTAGCAATGCACCTCCATCCCTTCGTTGGTGGTGATCTGCCGGACGGTCTTGTTGGCCTCGAGGTCGGCGGCGCGCGGGTACCAACCGCTGACGATGGTGGCAAGCTTGTCGGGGTTGAGCTGGAGCAGTTCGCCGATTTTCACCANGTCGGGCAGNTCGTCGAATGTGCCGTGCTCCTCGAATCGGGCGTATTGTTCGTCNCTCAGGCCNCCNGCCTCGGCGACCTGTGCGGGNGCGACACCCAGCCCCTTGCGGGCTTTGCCAACGACATCTCCAGCATGGTCTTCAAGGGTCATGGGNTTGGACGCTACGGGAGACAGCGCAGGGACACAAGCCGCGATTGGCCAAGCGGCCGCTCANAATCGCAACACCGTGTCGGCGTCGTCGATCAGCTTGGCCAAGCCGGCCTCGTCGGTGTGGCGAAGCAGCCCGCCCGGTTCCCCCGGCGCTTGGGTGAACAGGCCGCCGCCGGTTTCGCTCAGCAGGTGGATGTAGCGCCGAAGTTCCGCATCCTCCGCTTGGCCAAGCGCCGTGTCGTTGGCCCGGGCGAAGCAGAGGGTGGGCCGGACCTTGCCCCAGACGCCGATCCCCGCTGCGATGCGTAAAGCTTCCTTTGCTCGACGGTCTGATGTCGGCACACCTTCGATGATGAATAGCGCTTTCAGCCTGATATTATGCCTTCTTCGGCATCATTCGGTTTTGTGGGAGAGGAACCATTCATACAGCTTGGGGTTGTTATACGCTTCGGTCCAGGAGTCATGGCCAGCGTTGGGGTAAATTGTGAACCTTGGCTTTCCACCATACCGCTTCAACGCGTCCACCATACGCTGTGATTCTTCCAGTGGAACCGTTCTGTCCTTGGCACCGTGAAATACCCACACCGGTTTTTTTCCGATCTGGCGGGCATCTGTGCGGTTGCCGCCACCACATATGGGGGCGAAGGCTGCGAAGCGTTTCGGGTTTTGTCCACCAAGAGCCCAAGTGCCGTAGCCGCCCATACTCAGGCCGGTGCAGTAGATGCGAGACTCGTCCACGGCGTGTTTGCTGATGAAATTATCAAGCAACGCGTCGAGGCCGTCGGCCTTCCACCAACTTCCCTTGGGGCATTGTGGTGAGATCACGATGAATGGAAATCGTTTCCCCTTCTTGATGAGTTTGGGAGGGCCGTGCTTGGTAACCAGTTCAAGGTTGTCACCCCGTTCACCCGCACCGTGCAGGAAAATCAGTAATGGGAATTTCTTTTTGCCGTCATATCCATCCGGTAGGTATTTGAGATAGTTGTACGAGTATTTATTGGTGACCTCCGCGGAGAAACTTTCCTTGGTTTGATTAAGGTCCGCGGCAATTGGGGTTATGAGAAAAATAAAACAGGCGGCAATTGTTGCTGCCTGTTGCAATCCGGCCGGGTATCGTTTTTGATTATTCATACTAAAAAATCTTGTAGAAAACCGGTGTCAGTCGAGAAGAGATAATAGGCGAAAATCAGTCGGCGTAGTTGGGCCTGGGGCTTAGACTGTCGGCGCTGATTTCGCCCGGCATACGCCAGTAGCCCCACCATTGCCACGGCTTGAGGTGCATGGCACCTGTCCATTGGCGCGCCCAGTTGTTCGACTGCCAGCCCGGGTCGGGGCGCGTGGCGCGTTCCTGCATCCAGGCGATGTCGGGGTTGCCGGGGCTGGCGGCGAGACCGTTGCCGGCCTGCGGATCGACGGTGGCTTTCAGCGTGTCGCTGTGCAGCCATTTCTTCCGCTCGGCATGGCCGTCGGCGAACGAGATGGTGCAGCCGTTGTTGTGCCACGAGGCGGGCCAGTCCTGCCGGAAGCGATACAGGTTCGGCTTGTTGGGCCAGCCGGCCATGTCGACGCGATAGTTGCCGGCGTTGATGCTTTCGTCGTCCATGTCCATGAGGACGAACCGGTTCGCGGGGTCGCGGAAATCGGATTGTTGGCGATAAATTTTCCACATTTGATCCCCGTAAAACGGCCAGCCGGACCAGCCGCCGGCGTAGATGTTGATGCTGTAGGAGCGGACCCGCTCGGGCCATCCCTCCTTCTTGGACACGCCGTAATATTTGTCCTCGGGGCAGTGGAACACATCCCGGCTCCGGCCGGCGTACGGGTACAGCACGGAGATTTCCAGGTGATCCTTTGGCGGCATGTTGGCCCCGAGGTATTGCGAGGCGCAGTAGGAGAAATCGGCGGTCGGCTCGTACTTCAGGTTTTCCGGATAAACGAACCCGGGATAGTACCACGCACTGGCGTAGATGATGTGATCGTCGTTGTCCCCGGAGAAATTATTCCATGCGATGAGCAATTGCCTGTTGTTGTTGAGGCAGGCTGCTGCCGTGCCGGTTTGCCTGGCTTTGGCCAGCGCGGGCAGTAGCAGCGCCGCAAGGATGGCGATGATCGCGATTACCACCAACAACTCGATCAGCGTGAATGCCTTTTTCAAATTCGCTTCAGTTCAACCCGGCCGCTTGGCCAAGCGGCGGCCTATTCCCCGGGGGACTTCCAGTAACCCCAGTAGGGGTGACCGGCCAGCTTTGCCGTGTAGGCGTAGGCCGGCCCGATGTATTTCCTTTGCGGTAACTCCCTTCGGGTGGTTCGTTCCTGCATCCAGTGAACGTCTCTGTTCTTCGGCGTAGAGATTTTGCGATTCGGGATGTTCCCGGCGCCGTCCTCGGGGGGATTCTTCGTGCGATCATCCAGCCAGCGCCTCTTGTCGCAATGGCCGTCGGCAAACGAAAACATCGTGGCGTCGTTGTGGTATACGCCAGGGTAGTCCTGCCAGAAACGGTGCAGGTTTGGTTTGTCAGGCCAGCCGGACATGTCAACGCGGTAGTTGCCGGCGTTGATGCTGTTGGGCCGCATATCCAGAAGGACAAACCGCTCCGATGGATTCCCGATATCCTCTAGCGTGTGGTAAACCTGCCATTCCTGATCCCCCCAGAACGCCCAGCCGGACCAGCCGCCCATGAAGATGTTCATGCTGTAGCTGCGGTCGCGCTTGACCAGCTTGCCGGTGTTGTCCTTGACCAAGAAGTTGTCAGCCGGACACCTGAACACGTCGTCCGAGTTCCCGACGTATTTGTAAATCACTCCCTTGGTGATGTAATTCTGACTCGAGTTGATCGGCGAGCCTCCGATCGCCCACGAAAAGTTCACCGTCGGTTCCTGATAATAGGCGCTGGCGTACGGGATGCGCCCCTCGTTGTCGGTGGCGAACATGTTCCAGGCGGTCATTAACTGCTTGTTGTTGTTCAGGCAGGCGGCACCGGTGGCGGTCTGCTTCGCCTTCGCCAAGGCGGGCAGCAGCAGCGCCGCAAGAATGGCAATAATCGCGATCACCACCAGAAGTTCAATCAGCGTGAAGGCACGCATTCTCCCGGGTTGGATCAATAGTTTCACGCGGAAAAGTTGGCACTCCCGGCTGGACCCTGCAAGCGAAATAAGGGATTATTTTCGGCTAATTAACCACGAACTGCAGGATGCGTGCCGCCGTTCCCTTGACCCCGTCTCCCGGCGGTTTGGCCAGGCGCAGCCGAACAGAGTGTCGGCCCGGCGCGAGGTCGTTGGCGAAAATCACCGTGCGCGGGTAATGCAGACCCCTGCTATGGCGGTGGTACAGGTTCGTTGGCTTGAATTTCCCGCCGTCGAGGCTCACCTCCAGCACCCCTGCGTCCGGCCCAGCCAGCACGTACGCCCCGACGGCCCTGCCCTCGAATTCAAACGACACCCCGCCGCTGGCCCGTCCGCCGCAAAGCAGCTTCAGCCCGGCGAATGTCTGCCGGAAACTTCCCGGGATTTTCTTCCAGTCCGGCACATGCCACGCCCAACCTTCGCTGCGCTTGGCCAAGCCGGGTGAAAGGAAATGGCCTTTGAAAAAACTTCCCGCATCGAGGGGCTTGGCCGGGATCAGCGCCGAGCCCTTGGCCGCACTGGTCGGCAGCGGCTTGGTCCAGCGGCGATCCAGCAACTCGCCGATCAATTCGGCTGCCACCGCATTGCCGGTCGGCTTTGGGTGCGTGCCGCCGTACTGCGCCCAAGTCAGCTTGCCGTCGGCGATGCGGTCGGCCACCTCGCGCGCGAGATGCACCGACGACACATTGTAATGCCGCAGCACGGCCTCGTGCGCCTCGATCGACGGCGGCGTGTTGCCGGACTGAATCTGCTCGAGCATCGGCGGGTTGACGAAATGCGTCACCACCAAGTCGCAAAGTGGCTGCCGCTGCCGCATCTGCCGGACGATCCCCTCCATCCCCAGGATGCAGCCGCGTCGCGAGTGCCGCGCGTCCTGGTCGTCGTTCACCGCAAACTCGACAAACAACAGGTCGATTCGCCCCTTGGCCAGTACATGGTCGCCCAGCCGGAACGCCCCTGTCTGCGAGTCGGTCGAGGCGATACCGGCATTGATAAACTCAAACTTGGTTTCGGGGAATCGCGCCCGCAGCCAGTCGCTGACCATCGGACGGTAGCCGTCCATCTGCGTGATTGACCCGCCGATGAACGCCACGCGCCCGGTCTTTTTCTGCTCGAACTGAATACGCGCATTCTGCAGCCCGCCGCGCAGCTTCACGTTGCGGTTGGCCTCTGCTCCGTCCGCTTGGCCAAGCGCGATGGCGAACAAAAAAACGCCGACAAAAATCCCCATGCGAATCAGTCGAAACATCCGGCCGCGAACGCTATCGCCCCGCACGACTCAGCGCAACGCGCATTCACTTTGGAGTCGGTGTGGCTTTTTGTTAACTTGGCTGCACGGAATGGAACACGAGGCGGATATCGCGGTGGTGGGGGGCGGCTTTGGGGGCGCGCTGATGGCGATGGTGGCCCGGCGGCTGGGCAGCTCGGTCGTGCTTATCGAGCGCGGCCGGCATCCGCGCTTCGCGATCGGCGAGTCGTCCACGCCGCTGGCCAACCTGTTTCTGCAGCAGATCGCCGAGGAGTATGACCTGCCACAGCTATTGCCTTTGCGGCGGTGGGGCGAGTGGCAGCGCGAACACCCGGAAATCGGCTGCGGTCTCAAGCGCGGGTTTTCTTTTTTTCACCATACACTTGGCCAGGCGTTCAGCGACGACGAACAGCGCCGCAACCAACTGCTCGTCGCCGCCAGTCCGCGCGATGAGGTCGCTGACACGCATTGGTTTCGCGCCGACTTCGACCACTACTTGGTCCAGGAGGCGCAACGGATCGGCGTCGATTATTTTGACCAGACCGAGCTGGCGAGTTTCGACGAGGAGCCGGACGGCGTGACGCTTGGCGGACAGCGCAATGGCGAGCCGGTGCGGTTTCGCGCCGGGTTCGTGATCGATGCCACAGGGCCGCGCGGCTGGCTGTACCGCACGCTTGGCTTGGCAAGGCGCGAGCTGCCGCTGTCGCCGGCGACGAGTGGCTTGTTCGCGCATTTCAAAAATGTCGGCGCTTGGCCAAGCGCGCCCGGCGAGCCGTACCCGGTGGAGGCCGCAGCGGTGCATCACGTGTTCGACGGCGGCTGGGTGTGGGTGCTGAAGTTCAACAACGGCATCACCAGCGCCGGGGTGGCGGCAACGAGCGAGCGTGCCGCCAAGCTGGGCCTGCCGGAGGGCGAACCCGGCTGGCAACGGCTGCTGGCCAAGCTGCCGTCGCTGGCGGAGCAGTTTGCCGGCGCCGAGCCGGTGGGCGAATTTGTGTTCGCCCCGGAGCTGTCGTTTGCCAGCGGGCAAATCAGTGGCGAGCGCTGGGCCATGTTGCCTTCGTCAGCCGGGTTTGTGGATCCGCTGTTGTCGACCGGGTTTCCGCTGACGCTGCTCGGCATCCAGCGCCTAGGCAAGCTGCTCGTCGGCGGGATCGACCGGGCCGACTACGAGCGGCAAACGAACGGTGAACTGGATCAGGTCGCGCGACTCGTCGGCGCGCTGTACGCAAGCATGGGCGACTTCGAGCAGTTCGCGGCGTTGGCCCAGCTTTACTTCGCGGCGGTGAGTTACTCCGAGACGGCGCATCGCTTGGCCAAGCCGGAGTTGGCCGGGTCGTTTCTACTGTGCGATCACCCGGAGTTCGGTACAGCGACTCGCGATATTTGCGAGTCGGTTTTGCGCTTGGCCAAGCGCGACGAGGTGCTGGCGAAGATTCGCGCTGTGATCGAGCCGTTCAATGTCGCCGGCCTGGCCGAGCCGGCCAAGCGCAACTGGTATTCGGTAGCGTCGGACGACCTGTTCGCCTCGGCGGCCAAGCTCGACTCGAGCGAGGCGGCGGTTCGGGAGATGCTTCTGCGGGAGAAGTTGCTATAGTCGCCGCGACGATGACGTGGATGATGGTGGCATTGGGTGGCGCGCTGGGCAGCGTCGGCCGGTTTGGGCTTGGCCAAGCGCTGGCGCGGTTCGACGCGTTCCCGTACGGCACTCTGCTGGCGAACGTGCTTGGCTCGCTGGTCATCGGCGTTTGCGCCGGGCTATTCGATGCGGAGCAACGGAGCCGACCGGCCGGCCTGTTCTTGATGGTCGGGTTCTGCGGCGGCTTCACGACCTTCTCCGCCTTCAGCCTGCAGACGCTTGAGTTGATGCAGCAACAGGCTTGGCTGAAGGTCGGCGGCAACGTGGCCCTGTCGGTTGCACTCTGCCTGGTCGGCACCTGGCTCGGCTTCCTCCTCGGCCAATCCCTCCGAAAAACGGGGTGAATAAGTTTCAATTTTTAACCAAATCCGAATTTAGTGTCGATTCGCGTTCATTCGCGGTTTCCAATCAAGCGAAGATTCGACGGCGGGCTCGGCTTGGTTTACGGTGCCGCCGATTGAATGCCAAAGCGTACTGACATCAACACGGTTCTGATCATCGGCGCCGGCCCGATCATCATCGGGCAGGCGTGTGAATTCGACTACTCCGGCACTCAGGCGTGCAAGGCCCTCAAGGAGGAGGGCTACCGCGTCGTGCTCGTCAACTCCAACCCGGCCACCATCATGACCGACCCGGAGTTTGCCGACCGCACTTACATCGAGCCGATCACGCCGGAATGCGTGGAAAAAATCATCGTCCGCGAACTGGATGCCATCCAGGAAAGCGGCGCGGAGGGCAAACTCGTCCTGCTGCCGACCCTCGGCGGACAGACAGCGCTCAACACGGCGATGTCGCTGCACCGTAGCGGCGTGCTGGAGCGGTTGGGTATCGAGATGATCGGTGCCAACGCCGACGCGATCGAGCGCGGCGAGGACCGGCAGTTGTTCAAGGACGCCATGATCCGGATCGGCCTCGACGTGCCGTCCAGCGGCGTGGCGCACACGCTCGAGGAGGCGCGGGAGATTGCCGACAAGATCGGTCAATTTCCGCTCATCATCCGCCCGGCCTACACGCTGGGCGGCACCGGCGGTGGCATCGCTTACAACCGCGACGAATATGAGGAGATGATCAAGCACGGCCTCGACCTGTCGCCGGTCACCGAGGTGCTCGTCGAGGAGTCGCTACTCGGCTGGAAGGAGTTCGAGATGGAGGTCATGCGTGACCGCGCTGACAACTGCGTCATCATCTGCTCGATTGAAAACTTCGACCCGATGGGCGTGCACACCGGCGACTCGATCACCGTGGCCCCGACGCAGACGCTCACCGACAAGGAGTACCAGATCATGCGCGACGCCTCGTTCGCGGTGATCCGCGAAATCGGCGTCGAGACCGGCGGCTCGAACATCCAGTTTGCCGTCAACCCGGACAACGGGCGGTTGACGATCATCGAGATGAACCCGCGNGTNTCGCGCTCCTCGGCGCTGGCNTCGAAGGCGACCGGNTTCCCGATNGCCAAGTTCGCGGCCAAGCTCGCGGTGGGCTATCTGCTTGAGGAGATTCGCAACGACATTACCCGCGAGACACCGGCCTGCTTTGAGCCGACCATCGACTACGTCGTCGTCAAGGTGCCGCGGTTTGCGTTCGAGAAATTTTCCGCCGCCGACCCGACGCTGAACACGCAGATGAAATCNGTCGGNGAGGCGATGGCCATCGGNCGCACGTTCAAGGAGTCGCTACAAAAGGCGCTGCGCTCACTCGAGGTCGGCCGAACCGGCCTGGGCGGCGACGGCAAGCCNTGGCGCATCGGCCAGAACGTTTACGGCGACCGTGACATCCTGCCGCGCGAGGTGATCACGCAAAAGCTCAGCGTACCCAACGCCGAGCGAGTGTTTTTCCTCCGTCACGCCCTACGCGCCGGCTTCACCATCGANGANATNTTCGNCCTNACAAAAATCGACCGCTGGTTCCTCACCCAGATCAAGGANATCGTCGACTTCGAGGAGGAACTGGCCCAGTCAGCCTAAGCGCTTGGCCAAGCGCTTGGCTTTACAAAATNTTNATCAGCGCCTCGGCCATTTGGGAGGGGGTCTCGGCGACGCTGATCCCGGCNGCNTCCATGGCGGCAATCTTGGCCTCGGCGGTGCCTTTGCCCCCGCTGATGATCGCGCCGGCATGGCCCATGCGGCGNCCCGGGGGGGCGGTGGTCCCGGCGATGAANCCGGCGACCGGCTTGTCGCAGTTGGCCTTGATCCAGTCGGCGGCTTCCTCCTCGGCTGAGCCGCCGATCTCGCCGATCATGATGATGCCGCGCGTGTCGGGGTCGTCGTTGAAAAGCTGGATGATGTCGAGATGCGAGCTGCCGGGGACGGGGTCGCCACCGATGCCAACGCAGGTCGACTGGCCGAGGCCGTTGCAGGTGAGTTGCCACACCGCCTCGTAGGTGAGCGTGCCGCTGCGGCTGACGACGCCGATGTCGCCCGACTTGTGGATGTAGCCGGGGGCGATGCCGATGCGACAACCGCCTCGGGAGTCTTCGCCGGTGCCGGGGGTGACAACGCCGGGACAGTTCGGTCCGATGAGCCGGGTGGGCGACCCGGCAAGCGCGGCCTTGACCTCGATCATGTCGCGCACCGGGATNCCCTCGGTGATCGCCACGACCAACTCGAGCCCGGCATCGACGGCCTCGAGGATGGCGTCGGCGGCGAAGGGCGGCGGTACGAAGATGGCTGATGCGGTGGCGCCGGTTTCGCGGGCGGCCTCGGCGACGCCGTCAAAAATCGGGACGGTGTCCTCAAAGGTCTGCCCGGACTTGCCGGGGGTGACGCCGGCAACGACCTGGGTGCCGTACTCGAGGCTGAGCTGGGTGTGCCGGCCGCCGAAGCTGCCGGTAATGCCTTGGACGAGGATCTTGGTGTCTGGTTTGACGAGAATGGCCATGTTGTTGAAAAACTGGGTTTGGGTTACGCGGCGGCCTCGGCGACGACTTTTTGGGCGGCCTCGGCCATGCTGTCCGCGCCGATAAGGGTGAGACCGGAGTCGGCGAGGGTCTTGCGGCCGGCGACGACGTTGTTGCCCTCGAGCCGGACGACGAGCGGCAGCTTGAGTTGCGTGGCCTCGGCGGCCGCGACGACGCCCTCGGCGATGGTGTTGCAGTTCATGATGCCACCGAAAATATTGACCAGGATCGCCTTGACGTTGGGATCCTTGAGGACGATCTGGAACGCCGCTGTGACCTGCTCCGTCGAGGCGCTCCCGCCGACGTCTAGGAAGTTGGCCGGTTCGCCGCCGTAATGCTTGATGGCGTCCATCGTGGCCATGGCNAGGCCGGCGCCGTTGACGAGGCAGGCGACGTTGCCGTCGAGCTTGATGTAGTTGAGGTCAAACTTGCTTGCCTCGACCTCCAACTCGGCCTCCTCGTTGAGGTCGCGCATTTCGGCGATGTCTTTGTGCCGGTGCAGCGCGTTGCCGTCGATGGAAATCTTGGCGTCGACGGCGGCGATTTTTTGGATGCCGTCCGGGCTCTCGACGACGCAGAGTGGGTTAATCTCGACCATCGTGGCGTCGCACTCCCACCAGGTTTTGTACACGCCGGCGATGAGCTTGGCCCCGGAGTGGATCAACTTGCCGCTCAGGCCAAGCGCCTTGGCCAAGTTGCGTGCCTGATACGGCTGCAGACCAAGCAGGGGATCGACGTTCAGCTTGACGATGGCGTCCGGGTTGGTCTCGGCGACCTCCTCGATGTCAACACCGCCCTCGCGGCTGGCCATGATAAGCGGCTGGGAAGTCTCGCGGTCGAGCAGCACGGCAAGATAAAACTCATCGAGAATCTTCTCGCCGCTGGCGACGAGCAGGGTGTGCACCTGGCGCCCGGCTTCCCCGGTCTGCTTGGTGACGATCGTGTTGCCGAGCATGGCCTTGGCCTTTTCGTGGACGTCGTCGGCTGACTTGCAGAGGTGCACGCCGCCCTTGAAGCCATCCTTGAACACGCCCTTGCCCCGGCCGCCGGAGTGAATCTGGATCTTGAGCACGACCATCTCCTGCCCTTCGGCGAACAGTTTTTCGGCGATGGCGCGCGCCTCGTCGGCGGTCGTACACGGTTGCCCCCCGGGGACTTCGACCCCGTGGCGGGCAAGCAGTTGCTTGGCTTGATATTCGTGAAGGTTCATCTCTCCCAGTCGCCGAAACGGCGGCCGGAATGTTTACGGCCAAGCGGACGGGGAATCAAGTGCGCAAGGTTTCCTGTAAAATATTTTCAAAAAAATATTGCATAATGACAGGGATGTGCTAAATGCTTCCGTAATGATGCGTTTGCGGTTGAGGTGAAACACACAAGAAGCCGCATACGTAAAAGTTAAATCGCGTGATTTTAAATACACGCTTGCATTAAAACGAAATAGAGCAATGAGCAAGAAGAAGCAATTAGCTAACGAGGAATGGGATTTTTCCGTCTTGGAAAAAGCCCCGCGAACCCTGATTCACCGCGCCCTGCAATGGGAGCTGGATCGGGAACTGGGGAGCGGCCGCGAGCCGTTCCTGAAAACGGCGGAGTGCCGCCGGGCCTTGGCGTCCGGCAAAGGGCAGGGCAGCGCCTCGGGCGTGGTCGAACTGGGCAAGGCCAGCGATAAGACCATGCCGTTCGAGGAGCCGCACAACTTCCGCATCGACTGGTCCCAGCCCCGCGAGGAGCTGATCGACCAGTTCGGCCAATGGCTGGACACGCAGGAGAAGAGCGGTCGGTTGATCCGGAAGCCGACCCTGGGCAAACCGCGGCAGCCGCTGACGATGCTGCGCAAGATGTCCATCGTGCGGCTCAAGGCCAACGGCTACTCGCTTCGCAGTGCCACGTCCAACTTCACCGATAAGAAACGGTACGTCGAGAGCCTCCACAAGATCAACTGGACCACGGCATCGCGCGAGGTGACCAATGCGATGACGCGCCGCCGTGGGACTCTTAGGTCGCTGGAGCGGACGATGGGTGGCAAGAACTGGAAGACCGGCGTCTACCGGGGCGCGTAGTCCACATTACAAAGAACGTTTAATGTCTGGCGGGGAGGCTTCCTTGTCGGACATTTTTCTTGCCGCCATAACCCAGCCGAGGCAGAGGCGGCGCACCGGCTTGAAGAGGTTGGCCACCGAGCAGGCGTGGTTTACCGCTAGGCTGACCAGCGCCGTGTAAACCCGTTCCGGTAGCCGCCGCCCGAGGTTGCCGACCTGCGTGTCGAGGAACATCTGCGCCATCGTGGTCCAGTTGTTGCCCCGGCGAATCTCATCGAGAATCTCGAAGTCGGCCTCCTCAAGCAGATGCCGCAGGCCGTGGAGCGTGTACCGGTAGTAATCGTGGGGCTCCTCGTGCAGCGGCCACGTCATCGGGGCTGAGAGAATCAGGATGCCGTCCGGCTTGAGGATCCGTGCCATCTCCGGGATGACGATTTCCGGCTGCCGCACATGCTCGAGCATCTGGGTGCTGACGACCGTGTCAAACGTCCCCTCGCGGAACGGCAACACCATGCTGTCTGAGAAAAAATCGGCGCGGGTCGAGTCGCCGTACGACCCATCCATAGTTACCGGCCAATCAGTGCCGTAATAGCGGCTGTCTCGCTGCGCCAACAGGCTCTCGTACGGCTTCATGCCGCAGCCGACGTCGAGCAGCCGCCCCGGCTTCACACGATGCCGCAACTCCCTGAGCGCCTGCACGATACTCACCCGCTCGAGGTAGTGCGGGCGGTGCTTTCCGGGGTGCAGGAACTCCCGCTCCACGGCGGCGGTCTCCTTGGTTTGGTCACTCATTGCGTCGGGTGCAGCCGCTTGGCCAGAGGCGCGTCATTAGACCAAACGGCAGCCGGTCGGAAAAGTAAAACGGCCGCTTGGCCAAGTGCTCGCCCGAGACGCGCGGCTCGTCGGCGATGCGCTGCACGAATGCATCGAACACGCGGAAGTACTCCGCCTCGCAGTGGCGCGCGGTGAGCGCGCGGGCCTCGGCGCGCGCTTGGCCAAGCGCCTGCTCCGGCTTGGCCAACGCGGACTTGAGCTTGGCCGCCGCCTGCCCGTAGTCGAACGCGTCCCAGACAAATTCGTCGCCAAGCTTGGCCGAATACTCGTCGCCGCCGCTGCCGATCGCCGGGCAAAGCGGCAACACCCCGGCGCTGAACGCCTCGAGCATCGAGATCGGCAACCCTTCGTAATCACTGACGCTTGTGATGAAATCCCACCCGCTCAAAATCGCACTGTAATCGTCGCCCGACTTGCGGCCGTGAAACAGCGTGCGACCGCTTGGCAACTGTCGCTCAAGCCACGCCCGCCTTGGGCCGTCGCCGAGCAGCTCGAGACGAAACTCGATGCCGGCCGACTCGAGCGCCTTGGTCAGGCCGGGCAGACGCTCGACCCGTTTTTGCTCCGACTGCATCCGGCCGATCCAGCCGATGACCACCGTGCGCTTGGCCAACGGCGGACGCTCCGGCATCGCCGCCACTCCGTCGACCGGGTACGGGATCAACTCAACGCGGTTCGCCTTGGCCAAGTCCGGCAGACAGCCGGACACGATCTCGACAAGCGCGTTGCTCACGCACAAGACTCCGTCGAGGAGACCGCGTTGGGTCTCGAGGTGGGTTTGCAGTCCGGGCCAGTCCGAGTGCAGCAGGCCGACTCGCCGCTTGGCCGGCATCAGGTCCGCGAGAAACTGCAGCCCCCACATGTTGTGACAGACCGCCATCGAGTCGGAGAAGTGGCCGGAGTGTCCCGCGAACTTGGCGCGCATCAGGCGAATGGTGTGCCCCCCGCCGAAGCCAAGCCCGATGATGTTGGACTCGTCAAAATCGTTCGGCTCGAACGCGAACAGGAATCCGGGCTCGTGGCCCCGCTTGGCATCCGAGGCGTGATGCCGCTTTAGGATCGATTGCACCCCGCCCAAGCTTCGGTAATAGGTGAAAAAATGAGAGAGGCGCATTACGGGGCCAAGCGCTTGGCTTGGGGTGCGGATGGTTGGGGCGCGCCGGGCGATGAGTCAACCGAAACCGCCAACAGTTGCGAAAACATTAAGAATTATTGGATTTTTAGCCGAAATCGTCGATTTGAACTATTTTCAAAAATGTACTGACAATGTATTGACAATGTATGTGCTGGGCGTATTTTTCGTTCAGCGGAGATGGATTTCGACTGGGTAGATATGCCGTTTGAGTGGGAAGGATTGGCCCCGAAGGACGTGGAGGAGTCGTTCGAGGATCCGTTTTCCTGCAAGCTGTTGCCCGACTCGCCCCGTTACGCCGGGGAGTCGCGATATTTCAACTTGGGTATGGCGGCATCGGGTTACGGGATTTTCAGCGTCTATCGTACCAACGGCAAACAGATTCGCGTGGTGATGGCGAGGGGTTTCACGGAGGATGAAACCTTTTTCTATCAGCGGAAGATGAGTCAACGGATCGGATGAGCCATGGTGCGACGGATGAAACAAAACCGGAATGAACCAGATCAGCGATTGGGAAGAAGTGCCGCAGTTCGACGGCGAAAATGCGGAAGCCGCCTACTGGGCGGACACCGGCGTTGCGCCGCGATTGATGGAACTGGCGCTGGCGCAGAGCGGC
>NYYJ01000111.1 GCA_002686755.1 Verrucomicrobiales bacterium | reverse complement strand
ACACCACTGCGGTGCTGGCTCCCAGCCGCGATTTGGCCGGCAACGGCATCGACCTCGTCAACGGCAAGGGCGCGGCGAAACAAATCCCGCCAAGCCTCGTGAGCGCCGGCAAAAAAGCCACGAACGCGTTCATCACGGCTTACGCTGACATCGAGTCGCTCAAGGAGGAGATTGACGATGAGAACTTCAGCCAAATGGTCAGGCAAGGTACTCTCGTGATGGGAGAGTCGGACGGGAAACTTATCCTCTCCGTGGCTGTCGATACCTACGACGCCGACACGGCCCAGCAGTTGGAGGCAATGGTCAACGGCCTGATTGGCTTTGCCAGGCTGGGCCAGGATGAGAACCCGGAGATCAAGGACATCCTCAAGGGAATCAAGGTCGCTCGCGAAAAGGTGTCGGTGTCCATTCATTTCGCCATCAGTGTGGAGAAACTGTTGGAGATGATCGACCCGGCACTGAAGGATCTCGACATNGACCTNCCCCAGCCTTGATGCAGNTTGCCACAGCTTCGATGATGGNGGTTCCTCNNCAGGATCAACCTGAACCAAGCTGTGCCACTGCCCCGATCCACAACAACACGGAGCGCGACACGGCCCGGGAGGAGGAACTNGCCCTGGCCGTNGCNGCGAAAGGNGGCTGCATNGACTCNTTCGAGCAACTGGTCGCCCGGCTCGAGGGGCGGTTGTTCGCCTTCATTTTCCAGAAGACAGGCAACCATCATCTCGCGCAGGACTTGCTGCAATCCACCTTCGTCACAGCCTACCGCAAGCTGCACCGCTACAACCCGAAATACGCCTTCACGACCTGGATTTACACCATCGCCTCGCGGCTTACGATCAACCACTTTCGCCGCAGACAACCGGTGGAGGTGGAGCACGCGGATCGGACGGTTGATGCGACCCCACGGAGCAACTTGATGGCCACCGAGAAGGCCCGGGGCATCTGGAACCAGGCCAGGAAGTTGCTCCCTGAAAACCAGTTCGCCGCGTTGTGGCATTTTTACGGCGAAGAGCGAAACCTGGCCGAGACCGCGGGCGTAATGAACAAGAGCGTCGGCTCGGTGAAGGTGCTGTTGCACCGCGCCCGCCGAAAACTGGCGGTGGCACTGCCCGCCNGAACTGGATTTGACCACTGATCTACCGAATCGACCCATGAAAAACGAACAACAACNCAGCGCTTGGCCAAGCATCGAGGCCCGGCTCGTCGATGAGGCCAAGCGGGATGTGCCGGATTTTCCGCCGTTCCTCCATCAGCGCATCATGGCCGCCGTTCATGCCGAGGCCGATAAACAGAGTCGATCGACGCCCGGCTTGGCCAAGGCGTGGCGCTGGGTGTTTGCCGGCGNCTTGGCNGNNATTGCGTTGGCCCTGGCCCTCAGGCCGGCTCCTGCTCCCCAGCCAACGGTGGCTGGCACCCCGCAAAAAGTTTCGGAATGGATCGTCATGGCGGCGAACAGCGATCAGCAGATGGCCAGCCTGATCTCCGACCGTGTGCTCAACGACATGGTCAACGCCCCGTATCAGCGGCAACTCGACTCGCTGGGCAGCGAACTCGAAAGCGCCCTCGATTTCACCCTCCGACTGATGCCAATCGAGGTCGCCCTGAAGTAGACGTGCGATCGAACGATCCCCGGATGTTCGCGATCTCCGGCATGACCGGCCGCCACCGTTCCCGCCGCTCCACCGTCAACTGATCCAGTTTCCCCGACAGGTGCAGGGCATGGTCGAGGCTTCGCCCGGGATGCCTCTCAAGGATGCAGTCCAGGTCGACAAAACTCGCGCCGTGGCGTCGGCAGAATTCTGTAACGGCCCCGGCGGTGTGCGGCACACCCAACCGTTCGAGGTGACGAGCAATCTTGNCGCGATCACAGTCGGTNGAGTAGTAGCGGCACANTCCGGCCAGCCGGAACGGCCAAAACCACGCCGCNCTNAGATGCGAGGCGACCGCGACGGTTTGGTTTTGCCGCAGCAACCGGGCTACGACCGGCAACTGTCGGGGATGGCACAGTTCATCCACCACCACCAGCCGGTGTCCGCGAATCGGCCTCACCTCCGGGACCGTCCCCATCATCCAGAGCCATTGGCGGGTTCCGGCCGAAAAAGCGGGGTGATGATCGCACAGGAACTTGAGCGCTGTGCTTTTACCTGAACCGCTGATCCCGGCGAACACGATCAACCGTGCGCTGGGGAACGTCTCACGGCCAAGCCCGAGGGTGTCGTCGAAGCAGATAGGTTGCTGGGTTGCAGCGGTGTTCATGCCGTGAAGAAATCGTCGACCTTGAAATGCGCGGGATCCCCCTCCAGTTCCTGGTCCACGAACTCGTTGTGGATCAGTTGGATCTCCCAATACACGAAAAGCCCGTGTGACTTGGANACGATGTTTGGCGGGTAAAGCGCCTTGAACATCGGCTCGAACGANACAGGATCCTGGAAATATTGCTCCACCGGGTGGTTTTTTGGGATGAGTTCCACCTTCTTCGAGTAAAGCAGGACACCCCGCTTTGGGTCACTGAAGCTGACAGTCCGCTGGTTGCTGCCGGAGCCCCGGACGTACTTTCCCTTTTCCAGGTTGCACGCCACGATTCGCAGGGTGATGTCCTTCAGGTCCGTGCGCGAGTTGCCATGAATCAGGTCGCTCACGTTNCGTTCNGTCTCGCGGTCGATCCGTCCCGAGATCGGCCTGAAACGAAANGTCATGTACTTGCGAAGCTGCCGCTTGATGGCCAGCCAGATGGCCACGCCGATGNCACCGCAACCGCCCAGGGCCTTGCCGATCGGGGAGGNNTATTCGCCGTCGCTGTCGACCTGCGAGTAAAAGTACGTCGCGTACTTGGGCGAAAACTCGTCGTGAATCCCGATCATCATGTTCACCACCATGACCACAGCCCCGATGACCAGCAGNCCAAGCGTGGCCAGTTTGTTGTGCGAGGGGATGGCCNTCAGGTTTTTCATGAATGAAAAGACATCCTTCGGGTCGATGAGATCTTTTGTGCTCCGGGTGATCTTCGGTTTTTTAAGCGAAACCGTTGGCAGATTTTTCTCGGTGGAAGTGTCCTTCCGGATCAGCCTGTCGTTGACGGTCAGTTTTCCNAAACAACGGATACTGATCTCGGAGCCGTTGTAGNTGAACGGTCGTTNCTCCAGCACNTGCGGCGGGATGCGAACCGTTTCGCTNGGCGAGCGNACGGTGAACTGGTGCTTGAACAGATCCTCCGATTTGTTGACCGGCCGGGAGTCCTTCACCTTGACGAAACGCTTGATCACGAAGGTGGCGCCTTTGCCGAGAAACTTGGGATCCGAAATCTTCAGTTCCGCAGTGAGACCGGCATGGCCCTGCTTCGGATCGTAAGAATACGTAATGTCTACTTTCTTGGACACGGCTGCTGATGATTAGCGCTGAAAATCGTAGCGAACCAGACGGCTCTGTCAATGTCATGGCCATTGGCCAACGACCCCGATGGGCTGACTCGGGGCGACTAGATCCTGCCTTGGCCACAAAAGGAGTAGTGCAACAACAGATCATTTCAGGTCAAAAACCAATAAAAAACCCTTATTATCAATACATATCAACATATCTTGATATGTTGATATGTTTGTTGACTCCCTTCAGGCGGATCGGTAGCCTGCCTCGTTGTGGGTGGTAAACCGAGAACCAATTGTCACCGAGCTTTAAGTGATCTCTTGGCCAAGCGCATCGTCATTCTCGATGGCGCGATGGGCACGATGATCCAGCAGCATGCGTTGGAGGAGGCTGATTTCCGGGGCGAGCGATTTGCCGACTGGGATCGCGACCTGAAGGGGAACAACGACCTGCTGGGCATCACGCGCCCCGAAGTGATCGGCTCAATCCACCGGGCCTACCTCGAGGCCGGGGCGGACATTATCGAGACGAATACCTTCAACTCGACGAGCATCGCCCTGGCCGATTACGGGATGGAGTCGCTCGCGCACGAGTTGAACGCGGCCAACGCGAGCCTCGCCCGTACGGCCGCCGATGCGGTGATGGCGGCGGCGCCCGNCCGNCAATGTTTCGTCGCCGGGGCNCTTGGCCCGACGAATCGCACCGCCTCCATCTCGCCGGATGTCAACGACCCGGCGTTCCGCGCGGTGACGTATGACCAGTTGGTCGAGGCGTACACGGAGCAGGCCAGTGGTTTGATCGAGGGCGGGGTGGATCTGCTGCTGGTCGAGACTGTGTTTGACTCGCTNAACTCGCGGGCGGCGTTGTTCGCGCTTGAGTCGTTGTTCGATTCGCTTGGCCAACGGCTGCCGGTGATGCTGTCGTTCACCATCACCGACCAGAGTGGCCGCACACTCTCCGGCCAGACGGTCGAGGCGTACTGGAACTCGGTGTCCAACATCGACCTGGTCAGCGTTGGGATCAACTGCGCGCTTGGCCCGCGGGAAATGCGGTCGCATATCGAGGAGCTTTCCCGCATCGCGCCGGCCAATGTCAGCGCGCACCCGAATGCCGGCATGCCGGATCCGCTGCTGCCGACCGGCTTCCCGGAGACGCCGGAGTCGTTCGCACCGCAGTTGCACGACTGGGCGGCCAACGGCTGGCTAAACATCGTCGGCGGCTGTTGCGGCACCACGCCGGGGCATATCCGGGAGATTGCCAAGGCGGTTGCGGATTGCGAACCACGGCACTTGGCCAAGCCGGAGCCTTGGCTGCGACTCAGCGGCATGGAGGCGTTGACCGTTCGACCCGAGTCCAATTTCGTCAACGTCGGCGAGCGCACCAACGTCACCGGCTCGCCGCGCTTTGCCAAGCTGATCAAGAACGACCAGTACGAGGAGGCGCTGGCGGTCGCCCGGCAGCAGGTCGAGAACGGAGCGCAGATCATCGATGTGAACATGGACGAGAGCATGCTCGACTCCGAGGCAGCGATGACGCGGTTCCTCAACCTTATCGCCTCCGAGCCGGATATTTCGCGCGTGCCGATCATGATCGACAGCTCGAAGTGGTCGGTCATCGAAGCCGGCCTGAAATGCATCCAGGGCAAGGGTATCGTCAACTCGATTAGCTTGAAGGAGGGAGAGGAACAATTCCTTGGGCAGGCGCGGTCGATCCGCCGGTACGGTGCCGCGGTGGTGGTGATGGCGTTCGACGAAACCGGCCAGGCGGATACGACTGATCGCCGTGTGGAAATCTGCACCCGATCGTACAAGCTGCTTACTGAGAAGGCCGGCTTCCCGCCACAGGACATTATTTTCGATCCGAACATCCTCACCGTGGCGACCGGGATGGAGGAGCACAACGACTACGCCGTAAGTTTCATCGAGGCGACGCGGATCATCAAATCGACCCTGCCGTTGGCCAAGGTGAGCGGCGGGGTGAGCAACATCTCGTTTTCGTTCCGGGGCAACAACACCGTGCGGGAGGCGATGCACGCGGCGTTCCTGTATCACGCGATTCAGGCCGGGCTCGACATGGGTATCGTCAACGCCGGGATGCTCGAGGTCTACGAGGAAATTCCTCCCGACCTGCTGGAGCGTGTGGAAGACGTGCTGCTCAATCGCCGGCCCGATGCCACCGAGCGGTTGATCGAGTTTGCCGAGACGGTCAAGCAGCAGGGCAAAACGGAAAAGGTCACCGATGCGTGGCGTGAGGGAACGGTCGAGGAACGGCTTAGCCACGCGCTGGTCAAGGGCATCGTCGATGACATCGAGGCGGACACCGAGGAGGCCCGCGCGAAATACGGCCGCCCGATACACGTCATCGAGGGGCCGTTGATGGACGGCATGAACGTGGTCGGCGACCTGTTCGGTGCCGGCAAGATGTTCCTGCCACAGGTCGTCAAGAGCGCCCGCGTGATGAAAAAGGCGGTCGCTTACCTGCAGCCTTTCATGGAGGAGGAAAAGGCGGAAACCGGCGTCTCCACGCAGGGCAAAATTCTCATGGCCACCGTCAAAGGTGACGTCCATGACATTGGCAAAAACATCGTCGGCGTGGTGTTGCGCTGCAACAATTACGAGGTGATCGACCTCGGGGTGATGGTGCCGTGCGACAAGATTTTGAAAACCGCCCGCGAGGAAAACGTCGATATCATCGGCCTGAGTGGACTGATCACGCCGTCGCTGGATGAGATGCAGCATGTGGCGAATGAAATGCAGCGCGAAGGGTTTGACCTGCCGCTGTTGATCGGCGGCGCGACGACCAGCCGCGAACACACGGCCGTGAAGATCGCCCCCGGCTACGAGCACCCGACGATACACGTGATCGACGCCTCGAAGGCGGTCGGCGTAGCGAGCAAGTTGTTGAGCGAGGAGGGGTGCAAACCTTTCATCGCCGAGAACAGCGAGACGCAGGAGGCGCTGCGCGAGAAGCATTTCGGTAAACGCGAGGCCAGGCCGCTACTCGGCATTACCGAGGCCCGTGACCGCGCGACAAAAATCAACTGGCGAGCGGAGGACATCCCCCTGCCGGAATTCACCGGCATCCGGATCGAGTCGGATTTCCCACTGGAAACTCTGGTGGANTNCATCGACTGGTCGCCGTTCTTCCATGCGTGGGAATTGCGCGGGCGGTATCCGGGGATTCTCGACGACGCGACCGTCGGCGACAAGGCGCGGGAGTTGTTCGACGACGCGCAGTCGCTTCTCAAGCGGATTGTTGACGAAAAACGATTCACGGCCAAGTGCGTCTACGGCCTGTTCCCGGTCAATCGCATCGGCGACGATGTGGAGTTGTACGCCGACGACTCGCGGGCCAAGCGCTTGGCCAAGTTTCAATTCCTGCGGCAACAGGGCGACAAGGCGAACGGCGAGAATCACAGTCTGGCCGATTTTATCGCGCCGAAGGAGTCCGGCTTGGTCGATCACCTTGGGGCATTCGCGGTGACGGCCGGTCACGGCGTCGAGGAATTCGCCAACTCATTCGAGGAGGCCAACGACGATTACAACGCCATCATGGCCAAGGCGCTGGGCGACCGGTTGGCAGAGGCCTTTGCCGAGTGCCTGCACCACCGTGTGCGTCGCGAGTGGGGCTATGGCCGCGACGAAAACCTGAGCAACGACGAGTTGATTCGCGAAAAATATCGAGGCATCCGCCCGGCAGCCGGTTACCCGGCCTGCCCGGATCACACCGAGAAACGGTTATTGTGGGAACTGCTCGACGCCGAGAAACACACCGGCATCAAACTGACCGAGAGTTGCGCAATGTGGCCGGCCAGTTCGGTGAGTGGCCTGTATTTTGCGCATCCACAGGCCAAGTACTTTGCCGTCGGCAAAATCGAGCGCGACCAAGTGGAGGATTTCGCCGAGCGCAAGGGCATGAGCCTCGGCGAGGCCGAGCGGTGGCTTGCACCGAACCTCAATTACGATCCGAGTTGAGGTTCGTGACTCAGGCTCGCTCGATTCGTTAAAAGCTGGCATCCTCCGCGCATGACGTTGGGCGTCGGGTGGGGCCGGTTTTTTCCCTTATTTTGCATTGGCTTGGCTGCGCTTGGCCAAGCGCTTGGGGTTGAGTTGGCAACAGAAACGCGCTTGGTCTATGCGGTGCTTGACGGCGAACCGGCGGCGGAGGTCGCAGTGCGGCTCCGCGAGCGNGGCTTGGCCAAGCGCGAAATCGCCAAGGCCACGCGGGCGCGGATCGCTGAGATCACCGAGGAACAGGATCGGCTCGTGGCGCGGCTTGGCCAAGTGGATGGCATGGTCGAGGCGCGNTTCAGCCGCCTGGTCAACGCNGTAAAGGTTCGGTTGCCGCTTGGCCAACTGGAGCGCCTTCGCCGACTCGACGGTGTGGTCGACGTTCAGCCGGTGGCGCAATTTCACCGACTCACCTCGACCAGCGTGCCGTTCATCGGGGCGACCAATATCTGGAGTCGCGGCACCTTCCCGGCCACCGGCAAGGGGGTGCGTATCGGGATCATCGACTCCGGCATTGACTACACGCACGCGATGTTTGGCGGCAGCGGCGATGTGGCCGACTACACCAAGAACAACCCGGCACGCATCGAGTCCGGCACGTTTCCCACCGACAAAGTGNTTGGNGGCTACGANTTNGCCGGGGATGNCTACAACGGCACACAACTGCCGCGCCCGGACAAGGATCCGCTCGACTGCGCCGCGAACAGCCACGGCTCGCACGTGGCCGGGATCGCGGCCGGGGTGGGGGTGATGACCAACGGCGTGCCTTACACCGGCGGCTACGGGAAGGCGCTGGACATGGATCGGTTCCTGATCGGCCCCGGCGTGGCGCCGGAGGCCAAGCTGTNCGCNNTGAAGGTGTTTGGATGCTACGGGACGACTGGTCTGTCGGTGGATGCGTTGGAGTGGGCGGCCGACCCGGACGCGGACGGCGACCTCAGCGACCGGCTCGACGTGGTGAACCTGTCGCTGGGTCGCTCCTACGCCCGCCCGTCGTTCGAGAACAATGCCGCCGCGCGCCTGGCCAAGCTGGGTTCCGTGGTGGTGCGGGCGGCGGGAAACAGTGGGAACAATTTTTACGCGCTGTGGTCGATGGACGAAACTGAGATCACGGTAGCCAACTCGATGGATGACGGCATCGAGAACAACAGCATCGAGGCCACCGATCCGCCGGTGGCGCGCGGTTTTTACGAGGCGGTCGAGGGGGCGTTNACGAAANAACTNGANGNNNCNGGNGAGATCACNGGCCGGGTGGTGTANGCCGACCCGCCGCGCGCCTGCGANGANNTCAANAANGCNGCNGCGNTCNANGGCAANATCGCCNTGATTGACCGNGGTGTNTGCTTNTTTNTNGACAAGGTNCNNCGGGCGANGGAGGCNGGTGCGAGGGCGGTGCTCGTGGTCAACAACGAGGGTGGGCCACCGATCGCGATGGGCACGCCCGGCGGCACGGTGGATATCCCGGCGATGATGATCACCCGTCAGGACGGGACTGAACTGAAGGCTTACCTCGACGACGGTCTGTTCGTGAAACTCGGCGGTGATGTCATGATCGGCGGACCGGAACTGGGCGATCAACTTTCGCCGGGCAGTTCCCGTGGGCCGGAGTACGAGACGCACCAACTCAAGCCTGACTTGGCTGCGCCCGGGTTCAACATTCACTCCGCCCGGGCCGGAAGCGGCGTTGAGCAGATGACCGGCACGTCGATGGCATCTCCGCATGTGGCCGGCGCGGCGGCGTTGCTGCTCGAGCGGCATCCGGGCTGGACGCCGACGATCGTCAAGGCGGCGTTGATGAACACCGCCGTGCAGACGCGCGACGAGTACGGCGCGCCGTATCCGGAAACGCGTACCGGGGCCGGCCGCGTGAACCCGAGCCTGGCCATCGACACGCCGGTGATCGCCACCGACGCCGAGTCGCCGGGGCGGGTGTCGCTATCGTTCGGTTTGCTGGAAGTCGGCGAGCCGCGCTTGGCCAAGCGCAGCATCGAGTTGACCAACCTCGGCGCCCAGCCGTGGATCGGCACCTTCGCGGTGAGCAACACGCTGGCCAACGCCGGGGTGACGCTCACAGCGGCCAAGCCGACGGTCGTCATCCCGGCCAACGGCAAGGCCACGGTCGAGTTGACGCTGGCGATCGACCCGGCCGAGATGGAGTTGGCCTTCGATGCCACCACGCCGCCGGAGGTCAAGGGCGGGCCGCGGCACGTCGCCCACGAGGCGTCGGGGCAGGTCTGGTTTCACGGCGAGTCGGCCTCGGTGCATCTTCCGTTTCACATGCTGTTGCGTTCGGCGGGGGAGCACCGGATGAAGGCGGGCCGCGTCGCTGTGCGGCAACTGGAGGGCGTCGCGCCGGTGGTGTTGCCGCTGGCTGGGGCCAACCCGTACCGCGCGCCGCTGGTGTCGGTGTTCCAGTTCGGCTACCAAAGTCCGTCGCGCGGGCACGGCATCCGTGAACAGGCGGCGCGGGATTTGCGGGCGGTCGGTGCGGCGTCGAATGCGCCGGAGCTGGGCGGCATCGCGGATGCCACGCTGTTTTTTGGCATCGCCATGGACGGGCCGTGGATCGTGCCGCAGTCGTTCCTCTCGAACCTCGGCATTGACGTGGACACCGACCTCGACGGCGTGACCGACTACGAGTTGACCCACGGCTCCTCGGGTGACGTGCTGGTGAGCGGCGACATCACCGAGCGCGAACTGGCCGACGACGCCTACTTCACGATCATCGACTCGCTCGAGTGGGAGAAGCCGAAGCTGGGCGGCATCCTGAATGTATTCTCGTCGGCGGAACGGGAGACCTCGCTGCTCAACAACAGCGTAATGATCTACTCGGCAACAGCCGCCGACCTTGGTTTGGCCAATGGCAAAACGCGGATTCAATACCGCTTCAGCAACATCTCCGAGACGACACGCTGGATTCCGTTTGATGTTGCGAACCCGGCGCTGCGTACCGCCAACCCGGCGCTGGTCCACTCGCCGGTTCACGCTGCCGATGCGCCGGTGGTGGTTGGGGTGGACCACGACGCTCTCGCCGGCAACGGTTTCGAGGAAAACCAGTTGCCCCGTCCGCTTCTGCTGTATCATCACAACAAGGCGGGGGCGCGGTTCGAGATCGCGCGGTTGGTGGCGACCGGGGCGGACGCGGATCACGACGGCCTGCCGGACGACTGGGAACGCCGCCACTTTTCCGGCCTGGACGTCGCGGGTGCGGACAGTGACTTCGACGGCGACAGCTTTGTGGACGCCGCGGAGTATGCCGCCGGGACCGATCCGGGGGATCGCCACTCGTATTTGCGGTTCACGACGCCGATTGAGGTGAAGAACAAAACCGTCGTGCTACGCTGGCCAAGCGTGCCGGGCCGCCGCTACCGCGTCGAGAAAAGCAACGGCGACCCAACCGCTTGGAAACCTCTCAACAAGGGCGTCACCGCGCGGCTCGATGCGATGGAACACATCGACCTGCGGATCGACAACGGCCGGCCGGTCTTTTATCGGCTGGTGGTGGAGCCGCAGTGATGGGCGGGCTTGAAGAGCAACTTGGCCGCGATCTCGACGCGATCCGCGACGCCGGCTTGTGGCGGGAGTTGCGGCAGGTCGAGTCGGCGCAGGCGGCACGGATCACGCTTGGCGGCCGCGAGTGGATCAACTTTTCCTCGAACGATTACCTTGGCTTGGCCGGTCATCCGGCGCTTGGCCAAGCGGCGAAGGAGGCCGTTGAACGGTTTGGCACCGGCTCCGGGGCGTCGCGTCTCGTCTGCGGTTCGCTGCAACCGCACCACGAACTGGAAGCCACATTGGCCGGCTGGCTGGGCGCTGAATCTGCCTTGGCCTTCTCCTCCGGATTTGCCGCCGCGCAGGGCGCGCTGACGTCGCTGCTTGGCCAGGGGGACGTGGTGATTCTCGACAAAAAAGCGCACGCCTCAATGATCGACGCCGCGAAATTGAGCGGTGCGACGCTGCGGGTTTTTCGGCACAACGACCTCGGGAATCTCGAGCAACGGTTGCAGTGGGCCGCCGCGCAGGGCGGGCGGGTGCTGGTGGCGACCGAGAGCCTATTCTCGATGGACGGCGACCGCGCGCCGCTGGCCGGTATTGTCGAGTTGAAGGAGCGTTATGGCGCGTGGCTGATGCTCGACGAGGCGCATGCGCTTGGCCTGTACGGGCCGCTTGGCCAAGGGTTGGCGGCGATCGATGGCTTGGCCAAGCGCATCGAGATCCGGATGGGCACGCTCGGCAAGGCAGTGGGCGCGGCCGGCGGGTTTATTTGCGGCAGTGGATCACTCATCGAGCTACTCGTGAACAAGGCGCGCAGTTTTATTTTCTCGACCGCGCCCAGCCCGGCGGCCAGCGCCGCCGCCCGGGCCGGGGTGGAACTCATCCAGGGCGGTGAAGGGGAGTCGCTGCGTGCGCAACTTTGGCAGCGGGTGGAGGAACTGAGGCGCGGCGTCGAGTCGCTTGGCTGGAGCGCCCCGGCCGGGCCAAGCAGCATCCTGCCGTTGATCGTCGGCGGGGAGGCCAAGGCGATGGCGATGATGGAGAAGCTGCGCGAGGCCGGTTTTTTTATCCCGGCGATTCGTTATCCGACGGTCGCCCGCAATGAGGCGCGGTTGCGGGTGACCGTTTCCGCGAGCCACACCAGTGGCGATGTGCAGGGGCTGCTGGATGCGCTTGGCCAGGCGGTCACTCGTTGAAGTAGATCTTCAGGTTGTTGGAGGCGCGGCCGGCGGCGATGATGTCCAGTTTGCCATCGGCGTTGAGGTCGGCCACGCGGATATCCTCGGTGGCCATCTGGTTGTCATCGACGAGCATGCTTTTCCATTTCGTCCGCGCCTTGTCGGTGGGGTAGTAAAACTTGACACCCACTTTGCCGGTGCGCCGGGTGCCACGCCAGCCGGCCACAATTTGGTCGGCGCCGGTTCCCATGAAATCGCCGGTGGCCAGCGCATGCCCCTGGTCGAGGGTGTCGTCGATGATGTTGCGGCTCCACTTGGCTTCGCCCTTGGCCTTCGTGTAGATGGAAAGCTGTGAACCGTGCATCGGCTCGATGGCGGTCACGAAGTTGGCCCCGCCCGTGCCGCGGCCCTGTCGCACCTCACCGGTCGGATTGTTGGAGATTTGTTGGCGGCTCCAACTGTTCCCCTTGCGGCGCTGGAGCAAAAATGCGCCCTCCACGCCGCTGAGCAGCATTTCGTCCGCCTTGTCGCGATCCCATTGTGCCACATCAAAATTATGGCTGGCGTGCAGCTTATCGTCGACCAATGTGGTTTTCCAGGCCTGCTTCGGGTCGGTCGGCACGTGGTAGGCCAGCGTACGCACGCCTTCGCCCTTGTTCGCCCGGTTGCCGCGGCCGTGCAGCGGCAACACCACGAGGTCGAACGAGCCGCTTGGAGTCGCGAACCAGCGCATGCGGTGGGTGGTCGGCTCGTGGTGGAGTTGAACCGGCGTCCATTTCTGCGTCCGGTCGGCCGGGGGGATGAGATAAAAAACGGCACCGGACTTGGCGGTGTCGGTGGTCTCGCCCGGGTTCCACTGTGCGCCGGCGGCGATCTCGGCCCGACCGTCGCCGTCGATGTCGCGCACCGCGATGCAGACGTGGTCGCGCTGGGTGAGGTTCTCGACGATGATATGTTTTTTCCACGACGGGTTCTGGTACCAGGCAATGTTGCGGGCATCGCACAGAACGATATCCGGTTTTTTGTCGGCATTCATGTCAGCGATGGCGATGCCGTAGCCGATCCTGACCTTGTCATCGATCGTGACATGCCGGAACGTGGGCAGATCCGCCGCTTGGCCAAGCGCGGCCCCGGCGATCAGGGATAGAATGAGAACGGTTGATTTCATGGTACGCCCGACTTATGACGCCAAGCGGCTGCGGGGGCAAGGGCGATCGCTTGGCCAAGTGGGACAAAAAAAGGACGGGCGCTTGGCCCGTCCGCGAGAAATTGTATTGCGTCTGGCTTAGAAGCGGTAGTTGAGCGTGGCCATCACGTGCGTGCGCTCGGAGAAGCCGACCTCGATGCCGTAGTTCCAGCTTTCGCCCGCCTTGAGGTTTGCGCCGACGAGATAGTTCCACTCGTCCTCGGCATTCGAGATGACATCGTATCCGACCGGCACCGCTTGTCCCATCACGGGGAAGTTGACCGTGCCGTTCTGTTGCTCATCGACGTCCTGATACATGGCGCCGACGTAGAGTGAGCCGTTCAGCCCGCCCAGACTGCCGGTGACGCCGATGCGCGGCGTGACGACAAATGCCTCGATGGTGGAGTCTCCAATGTCGAGGTCGGACTCGGTGTAGTTGGCGTCCACCGATGCAAAGTATTGGTTGTAACCGGCTGCCAATGTAATGCCACCCCCATAAACGGGGCCGCTGTAGGCGATGGAAAAAGAGTTGGGCAACAGGCTGGCCAGCGCCGGCGGCAGTCCGGCAACGGAAAAGCCGCTGGCGGAGGTTTCACCGTCCACGTAGCCGGCAACGCCGTACACATTCAGGAACGGCAGCAGCCATGCATCGAGTTTGGCGGTTGTGCTGGTGGCGCGGCTCTCCAACTTGGCCGACTGAGCGGGCAGGCCGGGCGGCAATTGAACCACACCGGTGGGCAGGGGCAACGGCGGGATGTCGATCGTGATCGACTGGGCCACCAAGTCCTGTTCGAGGAAGAAGACGTTGGCGCTGACGCCGAGCGGCAGGGGAAGTTCCTGCCCGGCCGCCAGGCTTTTGCCCAGTGGCAGGGAATCGGAGAGGCTGTCGGCCTGCGTGTTGGCGCTGCATGCCACGGCAGCGGCCACGGCCATGAGGGTGGATTTGGTTTTGATCATAATATGGGGTGCAGGTTGCATGCTCCGGGCCAAATCTTGACCGGGAACGGGGGCAAGCTACCGGCCGACCGAGGCCGGTACAACCCCTATTTTTGCGGTTGGCCTAGCGCGGCGGTGCAAAAAAACCGCGGCCATTCGCGGGCCGCGGTTTGTGTGAAAACATTTGCAATCAGGCGATTTCAGCGGCGTGAAACTCCAGCCAGTCGTCCAGATTGTTCAGGTTGATGGCGTCCTTCGGGTCGCCGTCCGGCAGGCCGTTGGCGCTCAGGATGCCCTGGCGAGTGGCGTCATCGTGGTTGTAGCCCTCGATCGAGGCGTTTAATTCACCGATGGAGGCGTCGTCCAACTTGGCGCCGTCCTGTGCCTGTATCCACGCCTCAAACTGCGGGTAGGTTGGCTTGTCGTTGGTGATATGGGCACGAACCGCTTCGGTGTCCAGGCCGAGGCCGGCGATCACCATCGCGTCGTAGCCGGCACCGATGCCCGGGTAACCATCGGCGATTTTGCCGGCGGCCTCGAGGGAGACTTTCTGCCAAAGTCGCGGCAGGTGCAGCACACCCAGCGGGCCCTTGGTTCCGGAACTGATTAGGGGAACAATTTTATCACTCATTTTTCTTTTTTGTTATAGGTTTAATCCACAAGTGGAAAGCGGCGACAATTTAGCCTCGGCGCTTGGCCGCGGTCAATCCCAAAAGCGACTTTCCCCAAAATTCGCCGCGCTTGACCAAGCGGCGGCTTGCGCCCGGTGTCCTCCCGGCCATACTGCCGCCGCTGCATGAAACCGCTTCCGTTCGTTGCTGCTTTGCTGCTCGTCGCGTTCGTACCCACCGAGACCCACGCGGGGTGGCGCGTCGGTGCGTCGGCGATCGATGTCACGCCGGGGTTCCCGGTGCGGTTGAGCGGCTTCGGCTTTCGGCGGGCCGAGTCGGAGGGGGTCACCCAGAAAATCTGGGTCAAGGCGCTGGCGATCGACGACGGCCAAAACGGCCCCGCGGTGCTCATCACCGTCGACAACCTCGGAGTGCCATGGCCGATGGTGCAGACCGCGGCTGGACGACTGCGCGCGAAAACCGGCCTTGCCCCGGAACGCTTCGCCGTCACCTCCACGCACACCCACACCGCGCCGATGCTGTCCGGCGTGGCACCGACCCTGTTCGGCCAGCCGATCCCGGCGGCGCACCAGCAGCGCATTGACCGTTACACGGAACAGTTGACCGGCTGGATCGAGCAGGCCGCACTCGAGGCGATGAGCGACCTGCAACCGGGCCGGCTTGAGTGGAGTCCCGGCAGCGCGGGGCAGGTTGGCTTTGCCAAGAACCGCCGCGCCAAGGGTGGCCCGGTCGATCACGATTTGCCTCTGCTCATCGCCCGCACGGCCAACGGTGGCATCCGCGCGATTTACACAAGTTACGCCTGTCACTGTGTGACGCTCTCGCACAACAAGATCAGCGGCGACTGGGCCGGCTACGCGCAGGAGTGGTTGCAGAAAAATCATCCCGGTTCGGTCGCGCTCGTTTCCATAGGCTGCGGTGCGGATCAAAATCCCGACACCGGTGTCACCGGCGACAACACGGCCGCCGCCTCGGCGCAGGGCCGGCAAATCGCCGACGAGGTCGCCCGCCGGCTCAAGGGCGCGTTGACCCCGATCACCGGCAGGCTGAACACCACGCTTGGCCAGGTGGCCCTCGCGTTCGGCACGCCGCCGGCCAAGGCTGAGTGGGAGCGCTTGGCCAAGCGCACGGACGCAGTCGGCTACCACGCCCGGGTGCAACTCGCCCGCTTGGCTCGAAACGAGGCGCTGCAAACCCGGCTCGATTATCCTATCCAGAGTTGGCGCTTCGGTGACGAGTTGGCGATACTGTTTTTGCCGGGCGAGGTCGTCGTCGATTACTCGCTGCGGCTCAAGCGGGAATTTGACCGCGATCGGCTTTGGATCAACGCCTATGCCAACGATGCGCCGTGCTACATCCCGTCCGAGCGCATCCTCCGCGAGGGCGGCTACGAGGGCGCGGGCGCGATGGTCTACTACGATCGACCGACGAAACTGGCCGCCGGCCTCGAGGACAAAATCGTCGGCGAGATTCATCGCCAATTGCCCGCGACGTTCCGGCCGGAAAAAGGCACGGAGGGAACGAAGCCAAAATCGCCCGAGGCATCGCTGCGCTCGATTCGCGTCAGCCCCGGTCTGCGAGTCGAGTTGGTCGCCTCCGAACCGCTGGTCATCGATCCGGTCTCGGTTAACTTCGGCCCGGACGGCAAAACGTGGGTCGTCGAGATGCACGACTATCCGACGGGCCTGCGCGGCGGCTACGAGCCGGGCGGCCGGATTGTTTTTTTGGACGACACCGATCGTGACGGGTTCCCCGACAAGCGGACGGTGTTCCTCGATGGCCTGTCGTTCCCGTCCGGCGTCACCGCTTGGCGCAAGGGCGTTTTGGTTTGCGCCGCGCCGGACATTCTCTACGCCGAGGACACCAACGGCGACGGGCGTGCGGACATCCGGCGCACTTTGTTTTCCGGCTTTGCCACGACCAATTATCAAGCCCGCGTGAACAGTCTCGCCTACGGGCTCGACGGCTGGGTGCACGGCGCCAACGGCTTGATCGGCGGCACCATCGCCAGCTTCGCCGGGGGCGAGCCGGTGGACATTCGCGGGCGGGACTTCCGGCTGAATCCCGACACTGGCGTGTTCGAGACGCTGGCTGGGTTGACGCAGCACGGCCGCGTCCGTGACGACTGGGGCAACTGGTTCGGCTGCGACAACGGAACGCTGTTGCGGCATTATCCGCTGACTGACCATTACCTGCGGCGTAATCCCCACGTTTCGCCGCCCAGCCCGGGCGTGGCCGCAGCCGGTTACCCGGATGCCAACCGCGTGTATCCGATCAGCCAGCCGCTGGAGCGCTTCAACGATCCGGCACACATGAACCGCGTGACTTCCGCCTGCGGCCTGGGCCTGTATCGCGACACACTGCTGGGCGATGAGTTTTACGGCGACGCCTTCATCTGCGAGCCGGTGCACAATCTTGTTCGGCGGCTCAAGCTGCAGCCCAGGGGCGTCACCTTTTCCGCGTATCGTCCGGAGGGAAAAACCGCGCCAGAGTTTCTCGCCTCCACCGACAACTGGTTTAGACCCGCAGAGATTCGCACCGGACCGGACGGCGGGTTGTGGGTGGTGGACATGTATCGCTTCCTCGTCGAACACCCGCGCTGGATTCAGCCGGGGCGCTTGGCCCGGATTGATGCCCGCGCCGGGAGTGATCGCGGCCGAATCTATCGCGTGATCCCGAGCAGCAAAAAAACGCGACCCGTACCCGACCTCACCCGGCGCAGCGGAGCCAGCTTGGCCAAGTCGCTCGAGTCGCCCAACGGCACGCTCCGCGAATTGGCGCATCAGCAGATTGTCTGGGCAGCGGACAAAGCGGCTGCTCCCGAACTGAGGCGCTTGGCCCGGAGCGGAAGCCAGCCGCAAACGCGCGTTCAGGCCTTGGCGGCGTTGGCCGAACTAGGCCGCTTGGCCAAGGGCGATGTCGCCTCGGCGCTCGGCGACGCCAACTCGGCGGTTCGCCGGCACGCCATCCGCTTGAGTGAACCCCTCCTTACCGATGACCCGAATTGGATCGAGCACTTGGCCATGCGAGCCAACGACCCCGACCCATTTGTCCGCCAACAACTTGCTTATTCTCTTGGCCAAGCGACCCAACCCAAGGCCGGTAAAACCTTGGCCAAGCTGCTGCTCCGTGATGCCGCCGACCCGTATTTGGCCGCGGCGATCCTGAGTTCCAGTCTGCCGCACTTTACCGTGATCCAAAATACGGCGCTTAGCTCGTCGTCCATCCCTGAGGCAGTTGCGAAGCAGATTCAGCAGATCGCCACGCGAATCGGGGCGAAGTCGGAAATCATCACAGAAGCTGAATCCAAGAAACCACAACCAGCCGTGGCGACGAACCGGTCTGATGTCTTGAAACAATTTGCGCAAGCCACAACACTCAATGGAAGCGCCGCTGCCGGTCGTATGATTTTTCAGGCGCGCTGTTCCGCGTGCCACAAGCTCGGGGGGATCGGCAACGCGGTCGGTCCCGACTTGGCCGCGTTGACCGACAAGTCGCCGCAGGCGCTGCTCGTCAGCACGATCGACCCGAACCGCGACGTGTCCGAACAATTCACCGCCTTTTCGGTGCGCCTCAAAAACGGCGGCACGCTGGCCGGGATGATCACCGGTGAGTCGGCCAACGGCTTCACGCTGCGCGGCGTTGACGGCAAACCGCAGACCGTTCTCCGGGCGGACATCGCCAGCTTGAACCCCACCGGCCGCTCGCTCATGCCGGAAGGTTTGGAGGCCGGCTTGAGCCCGGTCGAGATGGCCAATCTTCTCGCGTTTATTTCAAATCCAAACTGACATGAAGAAACATTTTATCCTGTTTGCCGTGCTGCTGCTGGCCGGCTTGTTGCCGGCCGGGGCGCGGGCGGAGTTGCGGGCTGGCGCGGCCAAGGTGGACGTCACGCCGTTGACGCTGCCGGTGATCCGCAACGGCGGCTTTCTCGAGGCGAGTGACAACAGGGTGCTTGATCCGCTCAACGCGCGCTGCCTCGTGCTCGACGACCGCGTGACGCGACTGGCCATCGTGGTGGTGGACAGTTGCATGCTGCCGCGCGACTTGTGCGACGAGGCCAAGCGCGCGGCCTCCGAAAAAACTGGAATCCCGCTCGACCGCATTTTGATTTCTGCGACGCATTGCCACAGCGCACCCAGTTCCATGAGCTACTGCCTCGGCAGCCGGGTTGACCCGCGCTACCGGGCGTTCCTGCCGGGCAAGCTGGTCGAGGCCATCGTCGCCGCCAACGCCGCGCTGCAGCCGGCCAGGGCGGCGTGGGGCCGGGTGGACGCCGGCGAGTTCACCGCCTGCCGCCGCTGGTCGTTTCTGAAGGGGAGCGAGTTGGCCGATCCGTTCGGCGACAAGACGGTGCGCGCCAACATGCACCCCGGCCACGGCAACGAAAACGCCGTCGGCCCGACCGGCCCGGCCGATCCGTGGCTCAGTTTTTTGAGCGTGCAACGCGCCGACGGCCGGCCACTGTCAGTGCTGGCCAATTTCTCGATGCATTACTTCGGCGGCCACCCCGGCGTGTCGGCCGACTACGCCGGGCTGTTCTCGGAGCGCTTGGCCAAGCGGCTGGCCCCGGGCGACACGGCGTTCGTCGGCATCATGTCGCAGGGCACCAGCGGCGACTTGTGGTGGGGCGACTACCGCCGGCCCAAGCGCCGCAACTGGTCGATGCAGGAATATACCGGACAACTTGTGGAATTGGTGGCCAAGCGCTTGGCCAAGCTTGACCACACGGCGGACGTGCCGCTGGGCATGGCCGAGGCACGGCCGGAGTTTTACCGGCGCACGCCGGACGCCGCCCGGCTCGAGTGGGCCCGCGGCATGCTGAAAAAAATGAACGGCCAACGCCCGAGCAACCGCCCCGAGGTTTACGCCGAGCAGGCGGTTTGGATTCACGAAAACCCGGTGGAGGAGGTGCCGCTGCAGGCGATCCGCATCGGCGGCTTGGGCATCACGGCGATCCCGTGCGAGGTGTACGCGCTGACCGGCCTCAAGCTCAAGTCGGCCAGCCCGCTGCCGTTGACGTTCAATATCAGTCTGGCCAACGGCGCGAGTGGCTATATCCCGCCACCCGAGCAGCATGCGCTCGGCGGCTACACCACCTGGCCTGCGCGCACCGCCGGGCTTGAGGTCAACGCCGAGCCGCGCATTGTCAAGGCGACCCTCAAGCTGCTGGAGCGGGCCTCCGGCCTGTCGGAAAAAAAATACACCGAGCCGCTTTCGCCGTATGCCCGGGTGGTGATGGCGTCCAGGCCGGTGGCGTATTGGCGCTTGGGCGAACAGGCCGGCTCCATCGCCGTTGACGCAACAGGCAACGGCCACGATGCGAACTACAAATCTGGGATTGCGTTCCATCTTCCCGGTTACGGGGAACCAGCGGCCGGGGAGGCGCATGCCTCGCGCGCGGCGCATTTTGCGGGGGGGCGGGTGGTTGCCGAGGTGCCGGCGGCCGAGGCGTTCACGGTCGAGTTTTGGCTCTGGAACGGGGCGATCAAGTCGCAGCATGGCCGGGACACCTGCGTGTCGGAACTGGCCGGGCTGCATCTCCGCATCTTTGAGGTTACCAATGTCGACGAACCAGTCTTGACGATTGTTCCCGGGAGGGTGGGGAGAGCCACGGTTGCGCCGAGACAATGGCATCACGTCGCCGTGGTCGCCCGTTCCGGCAACCATCAACTTTGGCTCAATGGCGTGAAGCATCTCGATGAAAAGCGCGAGCCGAAACTAAACGAATCAACGAGGACCATGAAACTTGTCCTTGGGGGATCGGAGGACGGGATCATCGATTTCGCCGGTAAACTGGATGAAATCGCCTACTTCGACCGGGTACTGACTGCGGAGGAAATCCAAACTCACGCTGGAAAGAACTGAGTTTTCAAGATCCCAACTCAATTTTAAAAAAAGCGATTGACATATTTGAGATTGAATCCCATTATCCGACCAGCACCAATTAAAAGGTGTTTTTTATTTACTTCATTCATGAGAAAGAATCTCAATAGCAGTAAGCCGGTTTCAGCCATTGTGGCCGGGATTTGTTCGATTGGTGTGGCTTCTGGGACGGCTCAGGAGACGCCCGGGGAGTTGGATCCGGTATTGGTGAGCGGCGCCATCGTGGGCTCCAAGGAGGGCGTGAACCTGATCACCGGTTCCGCCACCTATCTGGACATCGACGATCTTCGTGTCCACACCATCAGCGACATCAACTCGGCGTTGCGCCGGGTGCCGGGGGTGTACGTCCGGCCTGAGGATGGGTACGGCAATTTCCCGAACATCAGCCTGCGGGGGATCGACATGGGCCGCAGTTCCAAGGTCACCATCATGGAGGACGGCATCCTCGCGGCTCCTGCGCCGTATTCGGCGCCGTCGGCTTACTACAGTCCAACGTTGGAGCGCATGAGCGGCTTGGAGGGGATCAAGGGCTCCAGCCAGGTGAAGTACGGGCCGCACACCACCGGGGGCGCGATCAATTACCTGTCCACCCCAATCCCGGAGGAGACCACCACCTACTCCAAGGTTTACTACGGGGAATTCGACGAGTTGGTGACCCACGTCTATCACGGCGGCAAAAAGGACACTGATGTTGGCCGGATTGGTTACCTCGTGGAGGGCTACTATCGGACCACCGACGGGTTCAAGGAATTGCAGGGCGTCGACGGCGAAACCGGGTTCACCCGCAGCGAGCCGATGCTCAAGTTGTCGTGGGAGCCGAACACCGCCAACTACCAGTCGTTTGAGCTGAAACTGGGCAGCACTGACTTCGACGCGAACGAAACCTATCTCGGCATCACCGACGAAGATTTCAACACGAACCCATTCCAGCGCTATGCGGCGTCCCGCAACGATGAGATCAACACCTACGCGTCACGCGGTTACCTGCGTCACTTCGTCGAGTTGGGCGGCAACGCCTCGTTGAAGACCACCGCTTACTTCACCCAGTTTCACCGCAACTGGTTTAAGCTGGACAAGGTGGGCACCGCCGCTGACGGCAGCGCCGGGAAGAGCGCTTACAAGGTTTGGAACAACCCGGAATACCTCGGCGTCATCAAGGGGGAGAGCGCCGGATTCATTCGACTGAAGGCCAACAATCGCGACTACTCCGCGCAGGGCATCGAGTCCATTTTAAACTACGATCTGGAGCTTGGCTCGCTGGAGAATCAGGTTCAATTGGGGGTTCGTTTTCACAACGACAACATCGACCGTTACCAGTGGTATCACAAGTACGATCAGGACGCGCGCGGCGGCTGGTCGTCGAACGGGCCGGATGCCCCAAGCGGCAAAGCCGGTGATCGCCATCAGGAAACCGACGTCTGGGCGCTGTATTTGGAAGACCGCATCGCCATCAACGACAAGCTTTCGGTCATTCCCGGTGTCCGGTATGAGTCACTGGATTTCTCGTACGACCAGAATACGCGCACGTCCGACAAATCCCCCGCCGCCGGCACCGGGGACATGGACGTGGTCACGGGCGGCCTCGGGTTGTCGTATGATGTGCACGAGGGATTGAACCTATTCGGGGGCATTTACCACGGTGCCTCCTTGCCGGGGCCGCGTTCCTACATTCGCAGCGGCGAGTCGCTGGATGAGGAAAGCTCCATCAGCTACGAGCTGGGTTTCCGTTATCAGAATGACGCCTTCATCGCGACGGGCGCCTTGTTCTACTCAGACCTGAAGGACTTTATCGTGCCGGACAACCTGGGCACCGGTTTCGAGGAATTCGAAGGCGGCGAAACGGTTGTGGACGACAACGGCCCGAATGACGGTGAGATCACCGCGGCGGGCCTGGAGCTTCAGTTGGGCTACGACTTCGGGGCGGCCAACGGCGCGGAGTACAGCCTGCCGGTGACTCTGGGCGTCACCTGGACCGAGGCGGAGTTTGAAAGCGGCGCCCGTTCCGCTGACGGCGAGAGCATTTTCAGCGGGGCCAGGAAAGGCAACACCGTTCCGTACATCCCGGAATTCCAGTTGCACGCCGGGATCGGTTATGCCGCCGGCAAATTCCGGTTGGCACTGGACGGCACCTACATTGACGAGTCATATGCTTCCGGCTTCAACGAGCATGGCCCGTACAACTACGCCGGCAAATTCGATTCCCGGTACGGCGAGGTGCCCAGCTACTTTGTTGCGGATTTTTCAGTCCATTACGCGGTCACGGACAACACGAATCTGTTCGCCACGGCGCGCAACGTGTTTGACGAGGAGTATGTTGTCGGGCGGCTGCCGCAGGGCGCGCGGCCGGGCATGCCGCCGCAGCTGATCTTCGGCATCGAATCCCAGTTTTAATGGGTTAGTTCCTCCCGGCGGCGGGTGGTTCCAGGTACGGGCCTCGCATCAGCCAAGACGCATCAATGAAGGATCACCCGCCATCGGGTGNTCCTTTTTGCTTTTCGGACAGTCTGTCGATTTGAAGTAGCGGCTGGGTTGCCACTCACGGCCTCACGGGCTGACNGCNAGGCGCTCAANCTCCTCCGCGCCGCCGATCAGCACCCCTTTTTCCTTGTAACGCTTGAGCAGGAAATGCGTGGCGGTGGAGGTGATGCCCTCGATGGTGGCGAGTTTCTCCGCCACGAACGAGGCGACTTCATGCAGACTGTTGCCGTCGATGATCACCAGCACGTCGTAGCTGCCGGACATGAGGTAGCAGGAGTTGACCTCGCTGTACTTGGAGATGCGCCCGGCCAGACGGTCGAAGCCCCCGCCGCGCTCCGGCGTGAGCTTGACCTCGATGACCGCCTGCACGCCGTCCTGCCCGGTGGCCTCGTCGCTGAGGATGGCCTGATAGCCGAGGATGTCTCCGTCGGCCTGAGCCTGGCGGATTTTCTCGCGAATTTCCTCCTCGGACGATTCCAGCATCCCGGCCAGATCCGCGGTGGACAGGGCGGCGTTTTCCCGCAGCAGTTTCAGCAGCGCATCCATGGCGGTGACGATACCGCTTGGCCAGCCGCTTGGCCAAGCGCGAATATCAAAAGGCGTCCAAAACGGAGCTGTAGTAGTTCGTCCAGAACCGGATGACGATGAACGCCACCGTGATCACCACCGCGCCATACACCAGCCCGGTGGCCACCCCGGCCGCGCTCTTCAGATGGCGCGTGCCCTCATCGTGGTACAGCTTGGCCAAGCGCTGCAGCGAGTCGTCCAGTTGGCCGGAGACCTCGCCGGTGGCGTACAGGTCGCGGAAGGTCGTTGGAAAATCGTCGCGCTGTTTCAGCACCTCGGACGGCAGCAGGCCACGATCCAGTTCCGGCAGCCAGTCGCGAACACTGGTTGCCAGCCAGGGCGAGCCGGAAGCATTGGCGGCGCTTTTCCACGCCTCGCGGACGGTTACCCCGGCGTTGAGCAGGGCATACAGCGCGAACGACAGCCGCGACAGCTTGAGTTCCTTCAGCGCCGGGCCGAACATCGGCACGCGATGCCAGATTTTTTCCAGCCAATACCGCAGGGCGAATCCGCGGTTGGCTTGTCCAAGGTAAAGCATCAAAAACACGGCGGCATAAAGTGCTCCGAGCGTGAGTAGCGACGGAAAAAACGCCCCGAGGAACCCGGCCTCGCCGCCGCCCAGCAGGCTGGCTCCGTACGAGATGAGGCCCGGCATCAGGATGATGAAGTGAACGATGAACACCGGGTAGGCCAACCGGAACAGCACGTCGCGGATGAGTGTCGAGCGCTGGGCGTAATGGTCGGAGAGAATGCGGAAGGTGTCGTCGAGCCGTCCGCCGGCCTCACCGGCCCGGATCATCATACGGTCGAACGACGGCAGCCAGCTTTGGCGGTCTTCGAGTGACTCGGAAAACGTCTCGCCGGCGTTGAGCCGGTCGATGGTTTCGCGAACGTGCCGCTGGTCGCGCTGGCTGGGAGGCGGGGTTTGCTGCAGCGACTCGGTCACGCCGATGCCAGCCTGCTGCAACGCAGCGAGTTGATGGTAATACTCGGAGCGTGCCCGGAAGCTGCGCGGGGTCTCGATCAGGGAGGCCATATCCTCCCGGGGAGCAGAGCGTGATTAGGCGTGGCTGTCGAGCATACCCTGCAGGTCGGCCTTGCTCCGGGCACCCACGGCCTGCTCCACGACCTGGCCACCCTTGAAGAGGAGCAGGGTGGGGATCGACTGTACGTTGTATTGCACGGCCAATTGCTGGTGATCGTCGATGTTGACCTTGCCGATGGTTGCCTTGCCGTCGTTCTCGTCGGCGAGTTGATCGATCATCGGGCCAATCATCTTGCAGGGGCCGCACCATTCGGCCCAGAAATCTACCAGCACGGGCTTGGCGGACTGGATCACCTCGGAGTCGAAGTTGTCCGCAGTCAGGGTAACGACGTTGTCGGAAGCCATTTTAAAATTGGATGCAGTGACGGCCTAAAACATCCCGCCGAGATTGGCCAGAAACGCCGCCAAGCCAACCGCGGCCAGCGCGGCAACGGCAGCCACGGCGGTATCGACCGGGTTGTCGGCGGGAGCAGACTTCTTGACGCGGGCTTTTTTCCGCTTGGGAGCGGCCGTTGCGACGGCTTCCTCCTCCACGGGCGCCGCGGCCTGTTCCTCTGCCACTGCTGCCGGGGCCTCCTGCTTCTTTTCCGCCGCGGCGGGCGGTTTAGTGATCCCCACACCTGCCGCCGCCGTCTTGGGCGGAACCGGGATCTTGATGGTGGAGGATGCTTTGCTGCTATCGGCCGCCCCGGCGGGCGGCACGGCAATCTTGATGGTCGGCGAAGCAGCCGGCTTCGGCGGCAGGCTGATGCGCACCGTCTGTTTCTTCGATTCTTGCGACCCGCCGGCGGCCGGGGGTTGGGTGGTTTCTTCAGACATCGTTCAGAAGTTCAAAAGGCCGGAAATCGTATGGCCGCGCCGCTGGCGTGTCAAACGCTTAAATAACGGCCAGCGCTTGGCCAAGGGTGTCTCCGATCCCGGTCGGGCTGTAAGCCGAATTCTGTCTGCGCGGCCGGCAAGCCGGCTGCGGAGAGGGCCATTTATCTTGTGCGACCCAACCCGGAGCCTCCATGGGACGGGCCGTCCCGGGCTCCCTATTTGGTCTTGCTCCCGATGGGGTTTACCGTGCCCCCTCGATCACTCTCGGGGCGGTGGGCTCTTACCCCACCTTTTCACCCTTACCCGGCAAGCCGGGCGGTTTGTTTTCTGCGGCACTGGCCGTCGGCGACACCTTGAAGCGTCGTCTCCCGCGTGTATCCCGCCCTCGGGGGACGAGTTACGCGGCATCGCGCCCTGCGGAGTTCGGACTTTCCTCCCCCGGCAAGCCGAAGGCGACCCTCCGCCCTTCCGGGATCGAAGAACCCCACCAAGCTACTCCCGCATTGCCCCACAAACAAGCCGCTTGGCCAAGCGGGGTTGACTTTGGGAAGGTGTGCCGTACAACGGGCTCGGCCGATGGGCCGCTGACACAGAAAAAAAAACATGGCAATCGAAGTAGGAAACAAGGCACCGGATTTCACCTTGAAATCGAAAAGCACGGGCGACGTCACAGACGTTACCCTGAGCAGCAACTTTGGCAGCAAGAATACGGTGCTGCTGTTTGTCCCGCTCGCGTTTACCGGCGTGTGTACCGGCGAGTTGTGCGACATCACCGCTGGGCTCGGCGCGTACACCGACCTGAACGCCGACGTGATCGGCATCAGCGTGGACAGCCCGTTCTCGCAGGAGGCGTGGGCGCAGAAGGAGGGTATTGGTATCACGCTGGCGAGCGACCTGAACAAGTCGGCCGCCGCCGACTACGGCGTGTTGCTCGACGACTTGATGGGCTTCGGCTCGGTCTCCGCCCGTGCGGCATTTGTGATCGACAAGGACGGCGTGGTGCAGTACAGCGAGCAGACGCCGACCCCGAAGGATCTGCCCAATTTCGACGCGATCAAGGAGACCTTGGCCAAGTTGCAATAGGCGACAAACCCCTTTTGACGAGCGGCAGCCGGCAGCACGGCTGCCGTTTTTGTTTGGCCATTTGCGTCTGGCTGGGTTGGAATCCGCGCGAGCGATGGTAGCCTCTTTAGTAACAATTCTTCACGGGTTCCTGATCGGGGTGGCGAACATCATCCCGGGCGTGAGCGGCGGGAGCATGGCGCTGGCGCTTGGCATCTACGAGCGCCTCATCACCGCAGTGGGCAGCGTCGGCCCTCGCACACTGGGGGCGATGCTCGGAGTTGCTGCGTTACGGGACGGTGCAAGGGAAAGGTTCCGAGCGGAGTGGCGGCGGGTCGATGGCCTGTTTTTGTGTTGGATTGCCGTTGGTGGCGCGGTTGCGGTGGTGGTGTTCTCCCGGGTGATGGTGTGGCTGCTCGAGCAGTGGCACGACCCGACGTACGGTTTTTTTAGCGGACTGATCCTGGTTTCGATCTGGGTGCCGCTGAAAATGATTCGCCGGTTCGGAGTCGTCGAGGGGTTGAGCGTGCTGGCCGCGCTTGGCCTGGTTTTGGCGCTGACGTTTTCGGCGGATCCGGAGCAGCAACTCGAGGATGCCAAGCGCAAACTCGAGATGAAACGGGCTGGCATTGAACAGGCCGCTGCGCCCCAACCCGGCCAGGCGACCTCGCCCCTTGGCCAAGCGGGAGTAACACGGGTCGCGTTCTATTTTTTGTGCGGCGCGGTGGCCATCTCGGCGATGATTTTGCCGGGGGTGAGCGGGTCGTTCATCATGATTTTGATGGGCGCGTATTTTGAGGTGTTGCAGGCGGTGAACGACCGGGACGCGCTAGTGGTGTTGGTGTTCATGGCGGGATGCGCTGCCGGATTGTTGCTGTTTACCCGGCTGCTGAAGTGGGTGTTGTCTCGCTGGCACGACCCGACAGTGGCATGGCTGGCCGGCTTGATGGCGGGATCCCTCGTTGCCCTTTGGCCGTTCCGAAAGTTTGAGACTATTGGCGACGCCAACGTTGGCTTTGAGCGGGTGGATTTTGACTGGATGGCCCCGCCCACTGACGCCAACACCCTTTGGACGCTTGTCGCCTTCCTCATTGGCTCAGGGCTGGTCGTGGCTTTCATAAAATTCGACCTAGCCAAGGCACAAAAAAGGGCGGCTGAAGGCCGCCCTTAAAAGGATTTACCCGGCTAAGCTCAGCGAAACTCGATCTGACTTTCGTGCATCTCGTTTTCGCACGGCTGGTTGGTCGGGGCGTCGGCTTCGCGCTCTGTGTCCTCGACGATGTTGTTTGCCAGCATGTAGGCCTCGACCTCCTCGCCGCTGACATCCGCCAGCATCGTGCCGTTGATTTCAACTGATGGCTGCAGCATCTGCCCGGTTTTTTGGATCATTTCCTGGCGCTGGGCCGGATCGTTGATGATGTCCCGATCCTCGAACGGCAGGTCGTATTTGCGCATCACGGCGCGTACGCCCTGGCTCCAGCCGCAGGACGGTTTCATGTAGGCGATTATTTTTGGTTTCTCCATATTATTTCCTCAAATGCCACAAACAGATTGCCTTGATAGAGCTGTTTGGCAAGTTTTTTCGAGCAGATGTCGCGCCGAATACTGATCGTTCCGGATAAATTCAAAGGCTCGCTCTCGGCTGACGAGGCGGCCGGGGCGATCGCTCGTGGTTGGGCGGCGGCCTGTCCCGATGACTCGTTGGTGTTGCTGCCGATGAGTGATGGCGGGGACGGCTTCGGGCCGGTGATGGCCAAGGCGCTTGGCTTGCGGGAGTGCTTGATCGAGGGCATCGACGCGGCAGGCCAAGCGCGGCAGGTGGGCTTTTGGCTCGACGCCGAGTCCGGCCAGGCGGTGGTGGAGACGGCGCGATCCAACGGCCTGACGCTGCTGCCACGGGGGCGGTTTCATCCGTTTGAAATGGACACGCGCGGGGTGGGGGCATTGCTGTTGGCGGCTGGCCAAGCGGGAGCGACGCGATGCCTTGCGGGCATCGGGGGCAGCGCGACGAATGACGGCGGGTTCGGGCTGGCGCGATCGCTTGGCTGGGAGTTTCGCGATGAGGCGGGAAGGGCGATCGATCAGTGGATTGGCCTCGACGGCTTGGCCACCATCGAGCCGCCGGCGAGCCGCGCTTGGCCAAGCGTGACAGTAGCCAGTGACGTGCAAAACCGGCTGCTCGGGGTCGATGGGGCCACACGCGTTTACGGGCCGCAGAAGGGGATACGACCGGAGGAGTTTGCCAAGGCGGAGGGCTGTCTTGGGCGCTTGGCCAAGGTCGCCGCGGAGTCGCTTGGAACCGATTTTTCGGTGACTCCCGGTGCGGGGGCGGCGGGCGGGCTTGGCTTCGGCTTGATGGCGTTTGCCGGTGCGTCGATCCAGCCCGGCTTTGAGGTGTTCGCTGACGCGACCGGTTTGGAGGCAACCGTTGCGGAGACAGATTTTGTGGTGACGGCAGAGGGGGGCATCGACGCGCAGACTCGGATGGGGAAGGGAACCGGCCAGGTCGCGATGCTTTGCCGGAGGCTTGGCAAGCCGTGCATCGGCTTGGCGGGCCAGTTGGCGCTTGGCTCGGCGGCTGTCGATCCGGGGGAACAGCTGTTCAGGCGCTTGGCCGCGATCGTGCCAGACTTGGCCAGTGAGCCAGAGGCGTTGGCCAATGCGGCGACTCATCTGGAACGCTTGGCCAAGCGGGAGGGATTAAGAACTAAAAGCGGGATATGATAAGATTGTCTAATGTTGTGCATTAGCCATTTTAATATTGCTTTAGGCGCTTCGGTGTGGGACGCTGCCCGGCCTTTTACACAGCCGTCTACGCTGAAAGCAGGGTAAGCGGCAATTGACTGGGAAAGGGAAACGGATTTCTTTCGTTTGTTTTTCCCGTTTTTTTGGATTTGAACCGAATGAGTGACCGAGTCTACCCAATGGGATTCCCCCAAAAGCAGGGCCTGTACGATCCAGCCAACGAGAAGGACAGCTGCGGCGTTGGTTTTGTCGCCAACATGAAAGGCGAGCCAAGCCACCAAAATGTGCTCGATGCGATCCAGATGCTCAAGAACATGGATCACCGCGGTGCCTGTGGCTGTGAGCCGAATACCGGCGACGGCAGCGGCATCCTCACCGGTCTGCCGTGGGGGTTCCTCGAGAAGGTCGCCCGCGAGGAGATGGGCGTGNAGTTGCCGGCCAAGGGGCGCTTCGGCGCGGGGCTGGTGTTCCTCCCTCGAATCGAGGCTGAGCGTGCCAAGTGCATCGCCGCCGTGGAGGCGATCATCGCAGAGCAGGGGCAGACCTGCCTCGGCTGGCGCGAGGTGCCGGTGGAGGCGGACAAGGCCGACATCGGTCCCAGCGCCCGAGCCGCCGAGCCGCACATCATGCAGCTTTTCATCGGCGCAGCCGACGGCATGGAGGGCGATGACTTTGAGCGCCAGCTCTACATCATCCGCAAACGCGCCAGCCATCAACTGCGCTTCGACGCATCCCTCGAGCAGGCGTTGCTGTTTTACATCTGTAGCCTGTCCACCAAGGTGATGATTTACAAGGGGATGCTCACCACCGACCAATTGATCACCTACTTCGCCGACCTGGCCAACCCAGATTACCAGACGCACCTCGCGATGGTGCACTCCCGTTTTTCCACCAACACGTTCCCGAGCTGGGATCGCGCGCAGCCGTTTCGGTTCATGAGCCACAACGGCGAGATCAACACGTTGCGCGGCAACATCAACGCGATGCGGGCGCGTGAGGGCACGCTACAAAGCGACCTCTTCAGCGACGATCTGCAAAAGCTGTATCCGATCATGGAGCCGGAATGTTCCGACTCGGGCAACTTCGACAACGCGCTGGAGTTTCTGCTGATGAGCGGCCGGTCGCTGCAGGAGTCGGTGCTGCTGATGGTGCCCGAGGCATGGCAAAAACACCGGCAGATGCCCCAGTCCAAGCGGGATTTTTACGAGTACAACTCCTGCCTCATGGAGCCTTGGGACGGGCCGGCGTCCATCGCCTTTACCGACGGCAAATATATCGGCGCGGTGCTCGACCGCAACGGCCTGCGCCCCAGCCGCTATTATCTCACCCACGACGACCGCGTGATCATGGCCAGCGAGGTGGGTGTAATCCCCATCGATCCCGCCAACGTAAAATCCAAAGGCCGCCTGCAGCCGGGCCGGATGTTTCTCGTCGATTTTGAGAAAGGCACAATGGTGCCCGATGAGGAAATCAAGGCCGACTTTTCGACCCGCAGGCCGTACGGCGAATGGCTGCGAAACCAGCGCATCGAACTGGACGACGTCGCCGCCACCGGCGAGGCGCACGGCTTGGCTGCGGACACGCTCCGCCAACGCATGCAGGCCTTCGGGTTCACCACCGAGACGATGCAGTTCATGCTCCTGCCACTCATCCATGAGCTTCGCGACCCGGTCGGCTCCATGGGCAACGACGCCTCGCTGGCCTGCCTCAGCGACCAGCCGCGGATGCTCTACGATTATTTCCGTCAGCTCTTTGCACAGGTGACAAATCCCGCCATCGACTCCATTCGCGAGGAGGTCATCATGTCGCTGGAATGCTACATTGGTCCGGAGAAAAACCTGGTCGACACCACCGAGGCCCACTGCCAGCGCCTGCGCCTCCCGCATCCCATTCTGACCAACGGGGAGCTTCATGCGCTCAAGGGCATGGATTACCGCGGTTGGCGCTCGAAAGAAATCGACATCACTTTTCCCAAGACAGATGGGCCAGCCGGCGCGGCCAAGGCGCTGGAGCGCATCTGTGCCGAGGCCGAGCAGGCCATTGCTGATGGCTACAGCCTCGCCATCCTTTCTGACCGCGCCATCTCCNCTGACCGTGTGCCGTTGAGCACCCTGATGGTCACCGGCGCGGTGCATCATCACCTGGTGGAAAAGGCGCTGCGCACACAGATTGGACTCGTGCTTGAGAGCGGCGAGGCCCGCGAGGTGCACCATCATTGCCTGCTCGTGGGCTACGGCGCGGATGCGATCAACCCGTACCTCGCATTCGAGTCTCTTTGGCAGGCGCGCCGCGAGGGCCTGGTGGATGAGGGGAAATTCTCCGATGACGAATCCATCGTGGCCGCCTACCGCAAGGGCGTGGCCAAGGGCATGCTCAAGGTAATGGCCAAGATGGGCATCTCCACGCTGCACTCGTACAAGGGCGCTCAGATTTTCGAGGCGGTTGGCCTGCGGGACGACGTGATCGACCGCTGCTTCGCCGGCACCGCCAGCCGCGTGCAGGGGGTGAACCTCGACGAGCTTGCCGAGGAGATGTTGCGCCGCCACGAGCTGGGTTTTCCCGAGCGCGCCGAGGACGAAACGGTGTCGCTGCCCAACCCGGGCGAATTCCACTGGCGCGCCGAGGGTGAGAAGCACATGTGGAACCCTCAATCCATCGCCGCGCTGCAAACTGCTGCGCGCACCAACAATTACGAGTCGTACCAGCAGTTCTCCAACCACATCAACGGCGACACCCGGGCACGCTGTGCGCTGCGCGGCCTGATGGAATTCAAGGAGGGCGTCAACGGTGGGCCGATTCCGATCGACGACGTCGAGCCGGCCAGCGAGATCGTGAAGCGTTTCTGCACCGGGGCGATGAGTTTTGGCTCCATCTCTGCCGAGGCACACGAGGGGCTGGCCATCGCGATGAACCGCGTTGGCGGCAAGAGCAATACCGGTGAGGGCGGGGAGGATCCGGAACGGTTCAAGCCGTTGCCGAACGGGGATTCCAAGCGGTCGGCCATCAAGCAGATTGCCTCGGGGCGTTTTGGCGTGACGATCTGGTACCTCACCAATGCGGACGAGTTGCAGATCAAGGTTTCCCAGGGGGCCAAGCCGGGCGAGGGCGGTGAGCTGCCCGGGCGCAAGGTGGATGAAAACATCGCGCGCATTCGTTACTCCACGCCCGGCGTGGGCCTGATCAGCCCGCCTCCGCACCACGACATTTATTCCATCGAGGACCTGGCTCAGCTGATCCATGATCTCAAGAATGCCAACCGTGCTGCGCGTGTCAGCGTGAAGCTCGTGTCCGAGGTGGGCGTCGGCACCATCGCCGCCGGCGTGGCCAAGGCGCATTCGGATCACATCTTGATTTCCGGTGCCTCCGGCGGCACCGGCGCCTCGCCGCTGACCAGCATCAAGCACGCCGGCTTGCCGTGGGAACTGGGCATCGCCGAGACGCACCAGACGCTGGTGCTGAACGATCTGCGCAGTCGCGTGGTGCTCCAGACCGACGGTGGCCTCAAGACCGGTCGCGACGTGGTGATCGCCGCGTTGCTCGGCGCGGAGGAAATGGGTTTCTCCACCGCGCCCCTTATTACCATGGGCTGCATCATGATGCGTAAGTGCCACCTCAACACCTGCCCCGTTGGCATCGCTACCCAGAATCCCGAATTGCGGAAAAAGTTCAGCGGCTCCCCGGAATACGTGGTCAACTACCTGTTTATGGTTGCTGAGGAGGCGCGCCAACTCATGGCGCAGCTCGGCTTTCGGACCGTCAATGAAATGATCGGCCGCGTAGATGCGCTTGAGATGCAAAAGGCTATCGACCACTGGAAAGCCGATGGCATCGACTTGAGTTCCGTTCTCACGCCGATTGAAAAACCGCACGCAGATGTAGGCACCTACTGCACGCAGGCGCAGGATCACGGTCTCGAGTACGCGCTGGACAATGAGCTACTCCGCTTGGCCAAGCGCGCCGTCGACGCCGGTGAAGCCGTCAAGATTGAGTTGCCGATTATCAACACCAACCGCACCGTCGGGACCATCCTGAGCAACGAATTGGCCAAGGCGCACGGCGAGGAGTTGCTGCCGGAAGACACGGTCTGCATCAAGTTCACCGGTTCTGCCGGTCAAAGCCTGGGCGCATTTTTGGCCAAAGGGGTGAGCATCGAGTTGGAGGGCGACGCCAACGATTATGTCGGGAAGGGTCTTTCTGGCGGCAAGTTGACGATTTATCCGCCGAAGGTTTCCACTTTTGCGCCAGAGGAAAACATCCTCGTCGGCAACGTCTGCCTCTACGGTGCCACTGGCGGCAAGGCGTTTTTCCGCGGTCGTGCTGCCGAGCGGTTCTGCGTACGCAACAGTGGGGCTCATGCGGTCATCGAGGGCGTGGGCGATCACGGCTGCGAATACATGACCGGCGGGCGTGCGGNGATCCTCGGTCCCACCGGCCGTAACTTTGCAGCCGGCATGTCCGGTGGCGTGGCCTATATTTGGGATCCCGAGGGCGAGTTTGCGCCCAATTGCAACATGGAGATGGTTGAACTCGAGTCGATGGAGGACTCCGACGACATCGCCGAGTTGCAGGGGCTGATCGAGGAACACGCTGAGCGCACCGGCTCCAACGTGGCTACTGAGGTGCTGGGCAACTGGAACACTGCGCTTGGCCAATTCGTCAAGGTGATGCCCACCGACTACAAGCGCGTTTTGGCCGAGCGCAAGCAAGCCGAGAAGGAACTGATCGCTTAACCAATTTTTTAGATGGGAAAACCAACCGGATTTATGGAGTTCGAGCGCGAGGCGGTGCCGTACCGCGATCCGCTCGAGCGCATCAACGATTACAGGGAAATCAATACGAACCCCAGCGAGGCGCATCTGCAGACGCAGGGAGCGCGTTGCATGGATTGCGGCGTACCGTTTTGCCAATCCGGCTCCGGCTGTCCGGTGGATAACCTCATCCCCGAGTGGAATCATCTCGTCTACCAAAACCGATGGCGCGAGGCCATCGATCGACTGCACAAGACGAACAACTTCCCGGAGTTCACCGGCCGCGTCTGTCCCGCGCCGTGCGAGGGCGCGTGCGTGCTCGGCATCACCAACCCGCCGGTCACCATCAAGAACATCGAAAACACGATCATCGATCGCGCCTTCGATGAAGGCTGGGTGAGCGCCGAGCCGCCTGCGGAGCGCACCGGCAAAAAAGTTGCCATCGTCGGCTCCGGCCCGGCCGGCTTGGCCGCGGCGGATCAGCTCAACAAGGCCGGCCACTCGGTGACCGTGTACGAGCGCGCTGACCGCATCGGTGGCCTGTTGATGTACGGCATCCCAAACATGAAATTGGACAAGGATGTCGTCGAGCGTCGCATCAGTTTAATGCGTGACGCCGGTGTGGAGTTTGTTACCTGCACGCACGTTGGCAAAAAGGAGGAGTTCGAGCCCGGCCACATGACGCAGATCATGGAGGAGCGCGGCCGCGAGATGCGGTTCATCGATCCCAACGATTTGCAGAAAGATTTCGACGCCGTGCTGATGGCCACCGGCGCGACCAAGCCGTTTGACCCGACCGGCCGCAACCCCGGCCGCGACCTCGACGGCATTCAGTTTGCGATGGATTTCCTCACGCGCAACACCAAGAGCCTGCTTGATTCCAATCTCGAGGACGGGGCGTACACCTCGGCCAAGGATAAAAATGTCATCGTCATCGGCGGCGGCGACACCGGGGCGGACTGCATAGGCACCTCACTGCGGCACGGCTGCAAGAGCGTGGTGAATTTTGAGCTGCTCGACAAGCCGCCCGCCGAGCGCGCCGCGAACAACCCGTGGCCGCAATGGCCGCGCATCTATCGGCTCGACTATTCGCACGAGGAGAACAAGGCCAAGCACGGCAACGACCCCCGCGCNTACCANGTTCTCGCCAAGGAGTTTATCGGCGACGACAACGGCCACGTGAAGGCNGTGAAGACCGTCGAGGTNGACTGGNCCAAGCCGGTCGAGGGCGGCGCTCCGTTCAGCGAAGTGGCAGGCTCCGAGAAGGAATGGCCGGCCGACCTCGTGCTGNTNGCCACCGGCTTNGTCGGCCCNGANTTGGANGTNGGCGAAATGCTTGGNCTCGAGACGCAAAACCCGCGTGGCAACTGGCAAACCTTTGTCGGCGAGCACGGCGAGTTTGCCACCAACATTGAAGGCGTCTTTGTCGCCGGTGACTGTCGTCGCGGCCAATCGCTCGTCGTGTGGGCCATCAACGAGGGCCGCGGCGCTGCTCGCGCCATCGATCAATACCTCACCGGCTCCAGCCTGCTGCCCGCCCCTGGCGTCACTCAAGGCAGCGCACTCGCAGGCGCGTAAGTTTATGGGCTTGAATGGTCTTCAACATTTGGTAGCTTCCCGATCCTTTCGGTGGGGGGAGGTTAACCAATTGCCATACCATCAGGATCAATCTAGACAACTTCGGTTGGAACACTTGGTTCTATTTTGAGATCGTGTTAATAGGAATACCAAAAGAAGTTGCGGCCGGTGAGTGTCGTGTCGCCGCCGCACCGGAGAACGTGGCCAAGTTCATCAAGCTTGGCTTCGAGGTGGCGGTTGAGGCCGGTGCGGGCCAGGCGGCCAAGTTTCCCGATGCACTCTACGAGCAAACCGGGGCGACGGTGTTGTCCGCCGCGGAGATCTGGGCCAAGGCCGACATCCTGCTCAAGATTCGCCCGCCGCAGGGTGATGAAGTCGAGCTCGCCCGAGAGGGGGCGACGCTGATCAGCCTCATCCAGCCGGCACAAAACGGCGACCTGCTCGAGCGCTTGGCCAAGCGCGGGGTCAACGCCATCGCGATGGACGCCGTCCCGCGCATCTCCCGGGCGCAGTCGATGGACGCGCTCAGTTCGATGGCCAACATCGCCGGGTACCGNGCGATGGTCGAGGCNGCCGGCGAGTTCGGACGNTTTTTCACCGGCCAAATCACCGCCGCCGGNCGNGTGCCTCCNGCCAAGGTGTTGGTCATCGGCGCCGGNGTNGCNGGGNTGTCGGCCATCGGGACGGCGGTCAANCTGGGTGCCATCGTGCGCGCTTTCGACACCCGGCCCGCGGTCAAAGACGAGGTCGGGAGCATGGGCGCGGAATTCCTCGAGCTGGAGTTCGAGGAGGACGGTACCGGCGAGGGCGGCTACGCCAAGGTGATGAGCAAGGAGTTCATCGAGGCGGAGATGAAGCTGTTCGCCGAGCAGGCGGCCGAGGTGGACATCATCGTCACCACGGCGATGATTCCCGGAAAAAAATCCCCCGTCCTCATCACCGGGGAGATGGTCCGCAGCATGAAGGAGGGCTCTGTTATCGTGGATCTCGCAGCCGAGGGCGGCGGAAATTGTGAACTNACCNGNCCCAACGAGAAGGTNGTNGAGCATGGNGTGACNATCCTCGGCTACACCGATCTGCCCAGCCGGCTGCCGACCCAGNCCAGNACNCTNTANGGCAACAANCTGGTNAAGCTGCTTGGCCTGCTTGGTGGTGGCGAAGAGTTCAAGCTGGATTTCGAGGATGAAATTGTCCGCGGCGCGACCGTGGTTCGCGATGGCGAAATCACTTGGCCGCCTCCACAAACGGCTGCCCCTTCGCCGCCGCCCAAGCCGAAGCCGCCCGCCCTCCAGCCACAGGAAGCAGGGGAGGCCAAGGGCGGGTCGGCACTCTCCGGTGTGTTTTTGAGCGTCGCTTGCCTGTTGCTGCTTGCGCTGGGCTCGGGAAGCGGCTCCGAGTTCCTCGACCAGTTGACTGTGTTCACCCTGTCGTGCTTCGTCGGGTACATGGTAGTCTGGAATGTCACCCCGGCGCTGCATACGCCGCTCATGAGTGTGACCAACGCCATCAGCGGTATTATCGTCATTGGTGGGATGTTGTTCATCTCNAGTGGCAATCAGGCGGTGCAGATCCTGTCTGGCGTGGCGGTGCTGATCGCCACGATTAACGTTGCGGGTGGATTCCTCGTCACCCAGCGCATGCTCAAAATGTTCCGCAAATGATCACGCTCGCTGCCACTCAACCAACCCCGGCGATTCCGGCTGGCCTACTCACNATGGCCTATCTTGTGGCCGGNCTNTTGTTNGTGCTGAGCCTNGGNGGNCTNTCCNAACAGGAGACGGCCAAGCGCGGCAANNTTTACGGNATNATCGGCATGACGATNGCCATNGCGGCNACNNTGCTTTCCGGCATCACNAACTTTGCNTGGNTNATNCCGTTGATGNTCGTNGGNGCNTTNATCGGNATGGNCTTGGCCAAGCGCGTGGAGATGACCTCCATGCCGGAGNTGGTCGCCATGCTGCACAGCTTCGTCGGNNTGGCNGCGGTNCTCGTCGGCTTGGCCAGCTACCTCAATCACGGTGACGCAGCCCATGAGATGGTTCATCAGATCGAGATTCTGCTCGGCGTATTCATCGGCGGCGTGACCTTCACCGGGTCGATCGTCGCCTTCGGCAAGCTCCGNGGCNCGATCGGGAGCAAGCCNCTGCTGTTGCCGGGCCGCCACTTNGNCAACNTGGTCATGGTGCTCGCCTGCATTTGGCCATTGGGCGTGCAGTTCATCGGGGAAGANGGGACGGGCGGGTTNANCGCGNTGATCATCGTCACGGCGATCTCCTTTATACTTGGCGTGCACCTTATCATGGCGATCGGTGGTGCAGACATGCCAGTGGTCGTCTCGATGCTCAACAGCTACTCCGGCTGGGCGGCGGCGGCGTCCGGTTTCATGCTGGACAACAACCTGCTGATCATCACTGGCGCGCTCGTCGGCAGNAGCGGCGCGATCCTAAGTTANATCATGTGCCGTGCCATGAACCGTAGTTTGGCCAACGTCATCTTTGGTGGATTCGGCACCACGGCCGGGGCGACCCCGGCGGGTGGCGAGGAGCAGGGCACCGTCACCGAGACCAGCGCCGAGGAGGTTGCCGGCATGATGAGCGACGCCGGTAGCGTGGTGTTTGTGCCCGGCTACGGCATGGCCGTCGCTCAGGCGCAGCATGTGATTCACGAGATTTCTGATACTCTCCGTGGCAAGGGTGTCGAGGTGCGGTTTGCGATACACCCGGTCGCCGGCCGGTTGCCTGGCCACATGAACGTCCTGCTAGCCGAGGCGCGTGTCCCGTACGACATCGTGTTCGAGATGGATGAGATCAATGAAGATCTGCCGGAGACGGATCTGGTTGTCGTGGTCGGCGCGAATGACATCGTCAATCCCTCCGCGCTGGAGGATGCCGGCAGCCCCATCGCCGGCATGCCGGTGATCGAGGCGTGGAACGCCCGGACGGTTGTCGCACTGAAGCGAAGCATGGCGGCCGGTTATTCCGGAGTGGAGAACCCGCTCTACTTCCGCGACAACACCCGCATGCTCTTCGGCGACGCCAAGGAAACCCTCACCGCCGTTTCCGAGAACCTGAACTGAGCAGCCCAGCGCTTGGCCAAGCGGGAGGATTAGTTTTTCAGCAGGCCGAGGAGNGGCTCAGGCCAGAGGCCAAGCGCCACGATGACCACGGCCAAGGCGGCGATGGCGAACCCTGCGGCACTCCCCGCCCGTTCCGGCTTGGCCAAGGCATCCTCCCCGGAGACAACGAGGAAAGCCTTCAGTACGCGCAGGTAGTAGTAGAGGGAGACAACACTCATCACGAGCGCGAACGCCACCAGCCAGTAAAGGCCGTCGTTCCAGGAGGCGGCATCCGGTTGCGCGCCGATGGCGGCGAGGAAGAGGTAAAATTTCCCGAGGAAACCGGCGAGCGGTGGGATACCGGCCATCGAGAGCAGGAAAATAAGAAACGCCACGGCGAGCCCCGGCATCGTTTTCCAGCAGCCGTTAAAGTCGCTGATCTCGGCATTGCGGCCGAGCCGATCCGTGATCACGGCGATCACCGCGAAGGCCCCAAGGCTCGCGATGGAGTAGACGAGGATATAAAAGAGAACTGCCTGGTTGCCGACCTCGTTGAACGCCAAAACGCCCACCACGAGATAGCCGGCATTGGCGATNGCGCTGTAGGCGAGCAGGCGCTTGAGGTTGGTTTGACGCAGCGCGCCGAGNTTGCCGACNGNCATGCTGAGAACAGCGAGCGCGGCNAGGGCNGGGAGGAGNGCGTCCTTCAATTCCACCGAGGCGGCCACCGGCTNCAGCAGAGCGAGCAATAGGGCGGCGGCGGCNATCTTGGAGCCGCTCCCGATCCAGCCGGCCACCGGCGTCGGTGCCTGTTCGTAAACATCCGGAGCCCAAAGGTGNAACGGTGCGAGGGCCAACTTGAANCCCAGTCCGACAAGAATCAGCAGATAGGCCAGCACCANCAATGGCGACGACTTCAGGCCGGTCATCTGCGTGAGGTCGAGTTGGCCGGTCGTCCCGTAAAGGTAACTTAGGCCGAACAGCAGAAAACCGGACGCGACGGCGCCATACGTCAGGTATTTCAGCGCCGCCTCGGCCGAGGCGCGCCGGGCCTGATTAAGCACCGTCATGGCGTAAAGGCTCAGGCTGACCAACTCGAAAGCGACGAACGCGCCAAGCAGGTTGCGGCTGGTCACCACGAAGCCCATGCCGAGCGTTGCCAACAGAATGAGGGCGAAGTATTCGCTGACATGCGCCGCCACCGGGTGGCGCTTGGCAAACGGCAGCACGGCGAGGCCAAGCGCATACAGGATGGCTTTCAGGGAAAGCGCTCCCGGGGTCAGGTGCAGTTGTCCTTCCGTGGCGTTGGCCTCCATGACGGCCATTTTGCCGGATGCCTGCAGGACGATCAGCACCAGGCCGGCGATCAGGCCAAGCGCCGAGATGCGAAAGGCGGCCTCGTGGCGCTTGGCCAAGCCGGCGTCCCGGAGCCGCGCGTAGTCCACCCCCAGCGCTGCGAACAACGCCACCACCACGACCAAGTCGGGGAGCAGGGCCAGGAGCAGTTGTTGATAATCGAAATCCATGCAGTCAGGTCAATTTGCCAGGCGCTCCAGCAGCAGCCCGAGGCTGGGCGTGATTTTGTCGGTCAAGATCCACGGGCAAATGCCGATCAACAGCGAGGCGCCGAGCAGGATTGTCACGCCGACTTTTTCCGGGACGGTCATCGCCGGGTAGGCGGTCTCCNGTTCGGGGGTGCCGCCGGTTTTGCGTTCGCGGAAAAAGGCCTCGTGGATTTTCACCAGCGTGTAGCCGAAGGTCATCAATATGCCGAAGCCGGCCCCGAGCAAAATCCAGCCGGAGAGCGAACCCCAGACGCCGATCAATACATACAACTCGGAGATGAATCCGCTGAATCCGGGCAGGCCCATTGAGGCCAAGCCGGCGGCGACAAACACCCAGGCGATGCCCGGCATCCGGTCGATCAACCGATGCAGTTCGTCGAGCATGCGCGTCTTGGTGCGNGTGTATATCACGGTCCCGACCATGGCGAAGAGCAACGCGCCAATCACGCCGTGGGAGAACATCTGCAGCACTGCGCCGGTCAGGCCGATCTCGTTGAGTGTGGCCAGGCCAAGCAGTACGAAGCCCATGTGGCTAACACTCGAATAGCCGATGACGTACTTGAAGTCGTCCTGTTTCAAAGCGACAAAGGCGCCGTAAACGATGTTGATGATGGCGACTACGGCGATGCACGGTGCCCACGCCTGCGCTCCCTCCGGCAGCAGTCCGATCGCCACGCGAAGGCAGCCGTACGCCCCGAGTTTCATCACCACGCCGGCCAACAGCATGGAGGTGGCGGTCGGCGCGGCGACATGACCGGTCGGTGCCCAGGTGTGGAACGGCCACATGCCGGCCAGAATGGCAAAGCCGATGAAGAGCAGGGGAAAGATCCAGTTTTGCGCCGAGGCGGCGACCTGTCCCTCCTGCAGTGCAAGCAGGCTGAACGATTGGATCGCATCGCCATTGGCATCCTTGGCCAGGAAATACAGCGCGATCATTCCAAGCAACACCAGAGCGCTACCACCGAAGGAGTACAGCACCAGCTTCATCGCCGCGAATTGCCGACGGACTCCGCCCCAGATGGCGATCAAGAAATACTTGGGCACCACCGCGATCTCGTAAAAGACGAACAGCAGAAACAGGTCGAGCGAAAGGAACACGCCGTACACACCGCCGATTAGCGCGAAATAAAAGGCGTAAAACTGGTTGGCTCGGGTGTCGATGTTCCAACTAAACAGCACCCCGCAAACGGCCACCAAGCCGGTGACCATCAGCAGCGGCAGGCTGATCCCGTCGTAGCCAGTGAGGAACGAGATGCCGAGCGTGGGGATCCATTCGTGCTGAATCTTGTCAGCGATTTCTCCGCCGGAGAGGTTAAGATAACACGCCACGGACACGGCAAACCCCGCCGCCGCCGTCGCCAACGCCACCCATCGGATACGTCGATGAGCACTCGCCGGCATGAGCCCGCAGACCAGCGCGCCGATGAAACTCAATATGATGGTGAGCAGTGCGGTCATGTCAGGGCATCAATTGGCTGAACGCCAGCCAGGTCTTGGGATAAATGCCGGCCCAGAAAACGAGGATCAGGATCGGGGTCAAAATCAGGATTTCGTTTCGGGTCAAATCCGGCATGGATCGGTGTTGTTCGTTGACCGGCCCGGTGAACACGCGCTGCAGCATGGTCAGCAGGAAGACCGCCGTGGCCAACAGGCCAAGCGTGGCCATCGCCGTCACTTTCGGTGCAACGGCGAAGCTGCCGCTGAAGATCAGGAATTCCGCCGCGAACCCAGCGAGGAACGGAAGCCCAAGCGAGCAAAATGTCAGGATGTAAAACATCGCGGCAAATCGGGGTGTGACCGAGCACAGCCCGCCAAATCCATCTCGGTCGCGACTGCCGGCCCGCTGCTCCAGCAGTCCGACGAGGTAAAACAGCCCGGCAGCGGAGAGGCCGTGGGCAAACATTTGCAGGATGACACCTTGTCTCGCCAACTCGTGCGCGTCGATCTTGGGGCCGTTTAGGGCCACGCCAAGCGCGCCGATGCCCAAGACACAGTAGGCCACATGGTTGAGCGACGAGAACGCCAGCAGCTTTTTGAGATCGGTCTGGCGCAGGGCGAGGAACGCGCCCCATAGAATCGTCAGCAACGCAAAGCCCAGCAGCACATCGGCGTGTTGCTGGAGTTGCGCAGGGAAGATCGGGACGATCAGGCGCAGAAACCCGTACACGCCCATCTTGGACATCACGCCGGTCAGCAGGATGACCACCGGTGTCGGGGCCGCGGCGTAGGCCGGGGCCTGCCAAATGTGCAGCGGGGCCAACGGCACTTTCACCCATAGCCCGGCGAGGATGGCGACGAAGATCAACGAACTCACCTCGAGGCTCTTCACCTTCTCGGGAAGCTCGATGAAATTGAACGACCCGGTCTCCTGATAAAGGAACAGGAAACCAAGCAGCATCGCCACGCTGCCCAGCACAGTGAACAGGAAAAAATTGATGGCGGCCTTGTGCCGTTCCACGCCTTGGCCAAACAGCTTGATCAGGAAGAACGCCGGCACAAGGGCCAGTTCCCAGTAGATGAACCAGTGGAAAAAATTCAGTGCCGTGAACGTGCCGAACAGCCCGGTGAACTGCAGACTCAACAGGGCGAAGTAGGTTTTGGGTCGATCGCTGTGCCCCCACGAAATCCACACCACGATCGGCGCGAGCAGGGCGGCGAGGAACAGGACGAGCGCATTGGTGCCGTCCAGGCCAACGTGGTAGTCGATGCCAAGGTCGGGAATCCACGACCGCTTGGCCTCGATCAATGTGCCGTTGAACTGGGTCAGCAGCCAGGCGGTCAACCCGAACGATACCAGCGCCCCGGCCAACGCCACGGCACGCGCGCGTTGCGCGGGCATCGCGACGATCAGGATGGCAGCCACCAACGGGGCCAATGTCAGGGCGGTGATCATTGCGTCAAAGTTACCAGTACGCCGAGCAGTACCGCGCCCAGCGCGATCAGTCGGAGGTAGCCGGGGAGAAATCCGTTTTGCGGCCGGGTGGCCGTGCGTCCGGCGCTTCTAAGCCGATCGCACAATCCGTCAAAAGCGAACGAGTCGATCAGCATGCGATCGCCGCAAACGGCGAATGCTGAGCCGATCCGCGAGGCGACTTCCACGGCAAGATCGCGGATAAAGAGTAGCAGCGCGTTGAGTTGCTCGGCGATGACGGTGAGCAGCGTCCAGAGACGGCCGGCCGTCGCGGCATACAGTTCATCCAGCCAGAACTTGCGTTCGAACGGCCGGAGCGCCAGCGGATCCGCCGCTTGGCCAAGCGCGCGTCCGCGATAAATCAGGAAGCCAAGCGCGATGCCGCCAAGCGCAACGGCGATGCTGACGGCGATAACGATGGTTTCGTGCTCGGCAGCGGCGCCCGGCAGCTTGGCCAGCAGGCTGCCCCTGGCCAAGGCGCCGAGGCCAAGCGCAAACACAGACAGGATCAACAGCGGCACCGTCATGATTTTCGGGCTTTCGTGCGGGGCGTGTTCGCCGCGATGCGTGCCGGAGAAAACGTACATGCATTGGCGCGTCATGTAGACCGCTGTCAGCAGTGAGGCGGCGGCGGCGATCCAAAAGACCGGCGGGTTCTTGTCCCAAGCCCCGGCGAGGATTTCGTCCTTGCTGAAAAAGCCGCTCGTGAAAGGAAACGCGACCAGCGCGAGAGTGCCGCAAAGGTAGGCGAACGTGGTGAGCGGCATCGGCTTGGCCAAGCCGCCCATCTTTCGGATGTCCTGTTCTTCATGGCAGCCGTGGATGATCGAGCCGGCCCCAAGGAACAACAACGCCTTGAAAAAGGCGTGTGTCAAAAGATGAAACATGCCCACCGAAACGCCGGCGACACCGATGCCGACCATCATCAGGCCAAGCTGGCTGACGGTGGAGTAAGCGAGGATGCGCTTGAGGTCGTATTGGCCAAGCGCAATGAACGCCGCGACGAGCGCTGTGATCGCGCCCACCCAGGCGACCAACGGCAGCATGCCACCCGCCTCAAACAGCGGGAACGTCCGTGCCACGAGAAACACGCCGGCTGCAACCATCGTCGCCGCGTGAATCAGGGCACTGACCGGCGTCGGCCCCTCCATCGCGTCCGGCAGCCAGACATGGAGCGGCAACTGGCCGGACTTGCCCACCGCGCCGAAGAACAGCAGCAGGCTGATCAACGCCGACGCGCCCATGCCCCAAACCACTCCGGTTGGCAATGTTTCGAGCAGCCCTTGGCCACCGTCGTACAGCGTCAGCGTGCCGCTCGTCTTGAACGCCAGCAGGATGCCGATGAGGAAACCAAGATCGCCGATGCGGGTGACGATGAACGCCTTCTTGCCGGCGGCAGCGGCTTCCGGCTTGTGATTCCAGAAACTGATCAGCAGATACGACGCGACGCCGACAATCTCCCAGCACATAAACAACAGCAGGAGGCTGTTGGCCAGCACGAGGCCAAGCATCCCCGCCGCGAACAGCGACAGGTAACAGAAAAACCGCGCCATGCGCCGGTCGTCCTTCATATAGCCGGCGGAGTAGATGAAAATGAGCAGACCGACGAAAGTCACCATCGCCGCCATCGCGCCGGTGAGCGGGTCGAGCACGAAGCCGAACGGGATTGCTGTGTCGCCGACAACCAGCCAGGGGATGTCAAAGGTGTCGTGCTTGTTCGCCCCCATGCCCCACGCCTCGCTGAACGCTGCCAATGCCAGGCCGCATGAGCCTAGCATCGCCGCGATCGCCACGCCGGCGGCGTGGCGGCCGTTCTGCATTCCGCATGTCAGTACGGCGGCCACCAGCGGCAGCAGGGGAATGAGGGCCAGTGTCGTGGTCGTGGTGTTCATTCCTCCTTCAGCGTGTCGAGGGCTTCCAGGTCCACCGAACGGAAATGCCGGTAAACCGCAATCACGATCGCCAGTCCAACCGCCACCTCGGCAGCGGCCACGGCGATCGCGAACAGCGTGAACAATAACCCGTGCAATAACTCGGGGTTGCTGCCGAAGCGCCAAAAGGCGATGAGGTTCAGATTGGCGGCGTTGAGCATGATCTCGATGGAGAACAGCACGACGATGGCATTGCGCCGCGTGAACGCGCCCAGTAATCCGACGCAAAAGAGTACCGCTGCCAAGATGAGATAATGGTGCAGCATCATTCCGGTGGTTCCTCCCCCTTGGCCAAGCGCTTGCCCTGCGCGGCGGTGACTGCGCCGATTAGTGCGGCGGTGAGCAGCAACGCCAGCACCTCCAGCGTCACGACGTATGGGTTCATCAGCCGTTGGCCAAGCTTCTCCACCGACGGCTCAGGCGTGGGAACGGTTTCCGGCGCTGGCCATTGCTGAATGGGCGGCAGTAATAGGACGAAAAAAACCGCAACAGCAACCACGACCCCACAGAACCAGCCGCGTGATGTTATTCGCCGGTCGTCATCGCCGGTGACGCGCTCGGTGAGCATGATGGCGAACAACAGGAGAATGCCCACCGCGCCGATGTACACGAGTATTTGCACCGCCGCGATAAACTCCGCCAGCAACAGCAGGAACAACCCGGACAATGCCGCGAAGAAAAGCATCAGCGCGAACACACCGTGAACAAGGTTGCGCTTGCGCACCGCGACCAGCGCGCCGAGCACGGCGACTGCGGACAAGATCCAGAATGCGATTTGTTCGGTCATTCGGCGTACCGGTAGTTGCGCGGGCGGACCTTGGCGCGGTTCAGTTGGTTCAACCCCTTTGCTGTCATATACAACACCGCGAGCGAGATCACCCAAGTGACGACCGTGATTGTTTTGCTGTCCTGTTGCGTGGCGTGCCAAGCGAAGCCGGCCACGAGGATGTTCAGGATGGAAAGCGGCAACAGGAACTTCCACGCGAAACCCATGAGCTGATCGACCCGCAGGCGGGGGAGAGTGCCTCGCAGCCAGATCATCACGCCGATCAGCACGAATATCTTAGCGATGAACCAGACGACCGACAGCCACGGCGCTGCGTCAAGCCCGGGGCCGGCACCGCCACCGAGGAAGAGGGTGACTGCCAGGCCGCTGATGGCGAACATGGCGATGTATTCCCCCAGGAAAAACAGCGCGAACTTGAAGCCGCTGTACTCGGTAAAGTAGCCGGCAACCAACTCGCTCTCAGCCTCCGGCAGGTCGAACGGAGAGCGGTTGGTCTCCGCAAGCGAGGCGATGAAAAAGATGACGAATGCCGCGAGACCCCACGGGGTGAACAGGAACCAGTTCCCCACGATCCATTTCCCTCCCGTCTGAAAGTCAGCGATTTCCTTGGCATTCAGGTCGCCGACCATCATCACCACGACGACGGCGGACAGGACCAGCGGGATTTCGTAGCTGACCATCTGCGCGATGGCACGCATACCGCCGAGCAGCGAGTACTTGTTGCGCGACGCCCAGCCGGCCATGAAGACGGCGAGCGTGTTAAGGCCGGTGATGGCGAAAAAGAAAATGACCGCGCCGTCGAGCAGGAAGGCCTGCACTGGTTTTAGGGAGTCGGTCCACGGGAACTCGAGCGGCAGAAAACAAAGCACAAGCATCGCCGGAATGAGCGCGAGGATGGGGGCAAGCAGGTGAAAGAGCCGGTCGGCGTCGCGCGGGACGATGTTTTCCTTGAACAACATCTTGATGCCATCCGCCATCGGCTGGCCCAGCCCAAACAAACTGAAGCGGCCGCCGTAGCGCGTGAGGGGCACGCCGACCTTGTCCGGGCCGACCCGGTTCTGGATGCGAGCAAGCGCCTTGCGCTCGAGCCAGGTGGTGAACGCGAAGAGCGTCGGGAAAATCACCAGCAAAGGCACGGTGGCAATTAGAATGTCGAGGACGAGGCTCATTGCGGATCCTCCTGCTTTTCGTTACCGGCCTCGGCCTCAGCTTTTGCATTCTCCTCGGCTTTCTTTTTGGCGGCCTCGGCGGCGGCTTTTTTCTTGGCCTCCTTGGCGGCTTTTTCCTCGGCCATGCGTTGATCCCGGGCGGCGGCCTCCTCGGGATGAATCTTGTGGTAGTAGCCGTTACTCTTGAGCAGGTCGTCCCGGCGCAGCAACAGGCCCCCAAAGCGGTCTGGAGTACTCAACTCGAACTGGCTGTTCATCACGATGGCGTCGAACGGGCACACCTCTACGCAAATCTGGCAACTCATGCAGACCGACACATCAATGTCAAACTTGGCCGGGTAAAACTGGGCCTTGTTCCCGCCGCGCTCCTTTTTGTCCTCGCTCTTCTCAATGTAAATGCATTGGGGCGGGCATTCGCGCTCGCAGATCTGGCAGGCGACACACCGGATGGAGTCCATCGGTTCACCCTCGTCGTGCAGCAGCATCGGGAAGTTGCGGCTGTAATTGTTGACAGTGGTGGTGTCTCGAAGCTGTTCGCCCTCTTCCTTCGGGTATTCCCCCGCGTGTTGGGGCAGGGAGTCGCCGGCACGCCACGCGTAGTCGTTCGTGGTGAGGCGGTCCCGGTCAAAGTAGGAGCCGACGAAATTCCGCAGCGTCACCGCCATGCCCTTCAAGATGCCACCGCCAAGCAGGCTCATCGGTCCACCTCCCCCAGCACGATGTCGATGCTCCCGAGAATGATGACGGCATCAGCGACCTTCTGGCCGAGGCACATATCGCGCAGCACGGTTAGGTTGATGAACGACGGCGGGCGCACGCGAAAGCGGTACGGTTTCGGTGTCCCATCGGCGATCAGGTAGAAACCCAGCTCCCCCTTCGGGGCCTCGATGCGCCCGTAGGCTTCCGCCGGCTTCGGCTTGAAGACCTTGGGGGCGTTGCCCAACACGGGGCCGTCCTCGATTCCGTCCAGCGCCTGCTTCAGGATGCCGATGCTTTCCCGCATCTCGAGCATCCGCACCATGAAACGGTCGTAGCAGTCGCCCACGTCGCCTTCGGAGTACGGCACGCGAAACTGAAACCGGTCGTAGATGCCGTACCGATCCACCTTCCGAATATCGTAGCTCTCGCCGCTGGCGCGGAGCATCGGGCCGGTGATGCCGGCGCTGATGGCCAGTTCCTTCGATAGGTTTCCGACCCCCTGCGTGCGGCTTAGGATGATCTCGTTTTCGCAGAGCAACTTCTCGTATTCATCGAGAAATTTCGGGAAGCGATCGACCACCTCCCGGGCACGGTCGAGCCATCCTTCTGGCACATCGTTGCGGAGGCCGCCGAAGCGGAAATAGTTGCACATCATCCGCGCTCCGCTGGCCTGCTCAAACAGGTCGAGAATTTTTTCGCGTTCTCGGAATGCGTACAGCAGGGGAGTGCCCAGCGCTCCAAGGTCGTTTACAAAAAAACCGACGAGCGAGACATGGTTCACCAGACGCGTCAGTTCCGACATGATCACGCGCAGGTACTCGGCACGCTCCGGAATTTCGATCTCGATTAACTGTTCCGCCGCCAGTGCGTAGGCCCAGTTGTTGGTCATGCTGTTGAAGTAATCGAGTCGGTCGGTGAACGGCATGCTCGAGAGGTAGCTCATGTTTTCCGCGAGCTTCTCGTGGTTGCGGTGCAGGTAGCCGAACACCGGCTGCAGATCGACGACCGTTTCACCGTCGAGCTTGACGTCCATCCGGAACACGCCGTGCGTGCTGGGATGATGCGGCCCCATCGAGATCTCCAGCAGGCCGGTATCCAGCCCGTCCCGCTGGATCAGTTCGTAATTGGGTGCTGTGGCAGTGGCGTTGCTCAAACGATCACTTTCCCTCGATGGTGCTTGTCCAAAATCTCGTTGTGCGGCGTCGGCTCCCATTCGTAGTCGAACGGCTCGGTGTAATCCTTCCGCATCGGGTGTCCCTCGAACTCGTCCCACATCAGGATGCGGCGCTGGTCCGGATGCCCGGTGAAATCGACACCGAACAGGTCGTACACCTCCCGCTCCTGCAGTTCGCAACTCCGCCACACCGGCGTCAGCGACTGCACCTGCGGCTGTTCGCGGTTGGTGCGCTGTTTTAGCACGAGCGGGCCGGTTTGTTTTTGCATGGAATAAAGGTGATACACGACGTCCATGCGACTGGGGATGGTTCGGGTCACGGTTTCCATCTTGCCATCCTCCCCGGTGACCTTCTCTTTCACCTCGCGCTCGAGGTAATCCACGCCGGTCACGTTGCTGCAATAATCGACACCTTGGCCAAGCAGCCACTCAGCCACCGCGAGCGCTTGGCCAAGCGGCGCGATGATTGCGCCGGCTGCTTCGTCCCACTCCGCTTCGGGGAATTGCTGCAACACTGGTTCGTGAGAAAGTTCGCTCACGCCGTGGCTTCCTCCAGCGGTTGGGCGTTGGGATTGGCCGGGGGCTGCCACACCTCCGGGTTGTACGGCGGCTCAAGGTCGGTTCCCGTGAATTCCGGCACCGGATATTGTCGCCGCCCTACCGTGAAGGCCGGATCCGACTTGATGTCCTGCGTGCGGATTTTCTCCTGCAAATAATTGAGCGACTGCAGCACCGCCTCCGGCCGGGGCGGGCAACCCGGCAGGTAGACGTCCACCGGGATGTAGCGGTCGATGCCCTTGAGCACGTTGTAGCCCTGCTTGAACGGCCCGCCGGAGATGGCGCAGGCGCCCATGGCGATCACCCACTTCGGCTCCGGCATTTGGTTGTAAATCCGAACCACCTGCGGCGCCATTTTTTTGGTGACGGTGCCGGAGACGATCATCAGGTCGGCCTGGCGTGGGGTGGGGCGGAACACCTCCGAGCCGAATCGCGAAATGTCAAAACGGGACGTGGCCGATGCGATCATCTCGATCGCGCAACAGGCCAGACCAAAGGTCAGCGGCCAGACCGATCCGCCGCGTGCCCAGTTGTACAGGTAGTCCACCTTCGACACGATCACCCCGGCACGCTCCAGTTCTGCGCGGGTCGTGTCGTCGAGATCGATTCCGGGGGAAGTGTTCGGGGTTGTCATTTCCAGGTCAGCACGCCCTTGATCCAGAGATAAATCAAACTCTCAGCCAGAAGAAGGATGAACACCCCCATGGCCAGGAACGCCGGGAACGACAGTCCCGTGAACGCCACCGCCCACGGGTAGAGGAACACCACCTCGATGTCGAAGATCACGAACGCCAGCGCGTACAGGTAATACTGCACCTTGAATTGCACCCACGGGTCGCCCTTCGACTCCAGCCCGCACTCGAAGGCGGATTCCTTGATCTCCCCCGGTTTTTTAGGCGCAAGAATGGCCGAGAGCACCAACGGCGCACAGGCGAACCCCACCGCGAGCAACATCATCACGGCCAGCAGCAGGTAGCCGGCATACGGCTCGCTTGCCGTGTTGGCAAGCAGCGGCGTGATATTTGAAGTTGAAAGCAACCCGGAAGGCATTCTTCGCGGGGGAGGTCACCCACCCCCCCGTGTGGCGGCACATGGTTGGGTTTTATCGGAAGAAGTCAAGTTCAAGCAGAGGAGCGCTTGACTCAATCTTCCGCTTGGCCAAGCGGCGGGGCGAGCACGACACGGAAGCCGGCCAGAACCCAGCGGTAATCCGGTTTCTGCGGCTCGTTCCGGCAGGCGGAGCGCAGGATGTAGTCCGGGCAGTAATACGCGCCGCCGCGCATGACTTTTAGAACGGTGCTCAGTGTGAAATCCCGGCCTCCCGGATACGGTCGATACGTGTCGAGACACCATTCAAACAGGTTGCCGTGAATGTCGTACAGTCCCCATGGGTTGGGGGTCAGTTTACCGACTGGATCCGGAAGGCCATCGCTGTTACCGGCCCACCAGCCATGCTGACTGAGACCCTCGGTGTAATCGCCGTAACTATACGCCGTCTCGGTTCCGGCGCGGCAGGCGTATTCCCACTCTGCTTCGGTTGGCAGCCGGTACACAAAGCCAAGCGGCAACGTGCCACTGTGTTTTTCAGCTTCTGTCAGTCGATCACAATAGTCGTTGGCCTCATGCCAGGTGATCCGGTTGACCGGCAGATTGGCTGTGTGAAAAGTGCTACTCGGGTTGGATTGCATCAGTTTTTCGAACTGCTCCTGTGTCACCTCGTATTGATCCATCCAGAAACCGTGCGGGATGGTCACCTCGTGCACCGGGCCTTCGTCCGGGTAACGCCCCGGCTCGTCCTCTGGGCTGCCCATTTTGAATTCCCCCTGTGGAATCCAGATCATGTTTGGCGGCACGGCAATGTCCTGCCAAGACAAGCGGTAGAACGCCGAGCCGGCGATCCCGGGCTGGATGGGGAGGGTGGCCTCCGCCTGTTTTTGGACGGGGAATGCGTGCACCGCCGACCAATCGCCGCCCTTGGCCAGTCCCCCGGCCGCCTTCCAGACCACTGACACGCCGCGCTTGGGCAGGTTTACGGCGGAAAGTTTGAAGGCGTCGCCCGCCGTCGCGGGCTGCAACTCCACCGTGGACTGCCCAAGCAAATCCGGGGCAGTCCATGCCAAGGCAAGTGACAGGCACAGGGTTGCACTCTCACGGTAAAGCATCGGGGAGAACCTAACGTTCGCCCCGATATACGCAAACCATGGCAGATGGTTTCAATTTTTTTGTCTGCAAAATAGCGGTCTCAAAAAACGAAACCGGAGGGGCCAGGTTGAAGAAACCTGCAACCCCTCCGGGGATAGTTCAGAGAATGTAATGTCAGATAAGTGTAGATACCCACGTCAGCGCTTACATTCACACGCCGTGTGAGACGTACAGAAGCGTACAGCCCTTTTTCTTTCCCGCAAGCACTTTTTTCACTGTGACCATTTTGTGACAAACAACCGGTTGCAACCCGGGTCAGAAATAGAGGTTACCCATCATTTTCGGCTTTTTTCGGAAGGTCGCGCCGTGGATCCCCTCGACGTGCCCATCAACGAAACCTTCGTTGGCCCCGTCCGGTTCGTCGCCGCGGTCGTTGTAATGGTTGACGCCCCGCATCAGCGGGTTGGGGTCGCCCGGCCGGCCCCACGACCCCTTATATTTCCGGTTCAGGTCGGCCCAGATGACTGTGTAGTGTGGGTCATCCGTGGTCTTCAGCGCGAATACCGGCGTCTGAACCTGTTCCTGAAACATGGACTTGTTATTGGAGTATCGCTTCTCACCCGCAAAATAAAAGTAGCCCATCACTGAGTCGCGTCCGCCCGGCCAGGCCCAGAAATCGTCCCGGTTCCAACTCCGGTTGGAGGGGCAGTAAAACATCGGGCGGCGGATGTGGTATTGGTTCGTCATCGTGTCGCGAAACCAGACCGAGTTCCAGTACGGGTTGCCGGAGCCGCCGGGCGGGAACGCCTCGTCGTTGTCACCGGCGTACATCGTCAGCGACAACAGCCATTGGTGGGAGTTGTTTTTGCAGGTCGTGCGGTGCGCCTGCTCCTTGGCCCGCGCCAGCGCCGGCAGCAACAGGCTGGCAAGAATGGCAATGATGGCGATCACCACCAGCAACTCGATCAGGGTAAACGCGGCACGGCGCTCCCTGTGTTGGAATACCAAAAACATCGGAACAGGCACACAGTCTGAAAACGGGAACAGTTTATGGCAAGCCATCAATCGGGCCGCGCTTGGCCAAGCGACAAATTGATTTTGAGAATCCATCGGGTGGAACAATATCCTCTCCGGAGAGGACAAAGGTGTGGGGGCAATCGGTTTGCTTGTACAACCGTTAAGGCAAAACGTTAACCTTTCACCCTCATCCGGCCAGCGGCCACCTTCTCCCTGAGGGAGAAGGGATGCTCTGCACGGTTGAGATGACGGGTGAAACTCGTCCCTCCCGCGCATTTACTCCCGCAGGCGCATGGGGCGGTTGTCGCGGGTGCGGATGAGGCGCTGCACCCGGTCGACATCGCGCACGCCCTCGGCGTTGAGCAACACCGGGCCGGCCGGCTGGGGGAGGTCGATTCGCTGCTCTCGCAGCCAGATCCCCATCGCCTCCTTCCGCTTGGCCAAGCGCTTGGCTTCGGCGGCGACGAAGTCGTACTCAAAGCCACCAAAACCGGGCTGCTTCAGCAACGCCTTGTGCGCCATGTAGCGTACGGCGGAGTACGGGTCGTTCAGCGTGTCAGCCAGCAGGGGCGACTGCCAGCCGCTGCCACTGGTTTCGAGCGCCGGTTGCCATCCCATGTGCCAGGCGGCGAGCGCGCGCTGGCCGGCGTCGCCATTGAGCAGCCACAACACCGATGCGGCGGTCGTGCGGTGTTCGGCCGGCACGGCCGGCTTGGCTTGGCCGGTGCGCTTGGCCAAGTGGCCGGCCGTCCAGTCGAGCGTTTTGTCGAGGTGGCACAGGTTGCAGGCGTTTGGCCGGCCGGTTTCGAGGGTGGTGGCCACGTTGGGAGACTCGATGGTATGACCCCGAATGGCGGAGAGCAGCCCGTACGATGTGTGTGGCATGTGGCAGTTGTAGCAGTTGCTGCCGGACGAGTCGGCGGCGTGGCGGGTGTGCCGGGTCAGGTCGGTGGCCATGTCTTCGTGGCATTGGAGGCAGGCCCGGTTACCACGCATGCCACGGGCGAGTTGGTCGTTGGGATCGCTATCGTGGATCGAGTGGCAACTGACACACGACATCGTGCCGAGCTGGTGGCACGGCGACTCGAGCAGGCCGTTGTATTCGCGGCCGGGCACCCGGATGTAGCCGTCCGGCCAGAAGAAGTCGGCAAGCAGGCTAGGGTTTTTCTCAAGCACAGGCTTGAGCCACGGTTGCTTGTCAAGTTGGGTGGGGCGGATGATGGGGGTGCTTTGCTCGAGATCGTCGCCAGGGCGGTAGCGAAAACCGTGTTCAGACCACCCCTCGCTTTTGTCGAACCATTTCATGCCGTGACAGGAGCCGCACACCTGTGTGCTGCGGATGTGATCGAGATCACCCGGTTGCACAATGGCCGATGGCTCGGTGTCGAGTGCCAGCTGGCGTTCGGGCTCGGGCAGTTTGGCCAGGCGCGTTTGCCGATCAACGTGTTGCTGGCCCGGACCGTGACAGGCTTCGCATGAGATGCCCAGGTCGGCTACGCGCGTTTCGAAGCGCTGCGCTGCCTCGTTGGGCTTTGGCTGGGGGCCGGTAGTGTGGCAGCGGATGCAGGTCATGTTCCAGTTTTCCTTGCTGACAACCGTGTGCGGGTCGCGGATGAACAGGCTGTTGCGCGGTGCCCAGCGTTGATCGTTGATGAGCCACGAGAAGGGGAAGCCGATCTGCAGGTTGCCCATCATGCCGGGCAGCCAAAAGACCTGCATGTGATGCGAGCCGGTGACCATGCCCATGCGCAGATGCAGCGCCCCGGGGTCGCGGCCGTCGGGCGAGGCGTTGGCCGCGTCAATACTCTCGATGGTTGTCCAATACTCGTCGCCGCGCCGGTGCAACGTGAAGCGTTCGCCCTGAAACTCGAGCGCTTGGCCGTCGAACGCCGCCTTAACCGTGTCGGGCGACACGAGCTGCGTCATGCTCCGGTGGTACGAGGCGTGCCAGCTTTGGTGCTCATCGGTGTGGCAGTCGCGGCAGGCGTCCGAGCCGGNGTANTCGTNNTCGTCNCGGCTNANNGGCAGNGTGGCNGCGAAGGGGGGNTGCGCTTGGCCAAGCGCTTGGCCGGNCTGCTCGGGCGGTTCGGTGAGGTTGATGACCAGCAGGACGACGGAGACAAGCGACAGGGCAACCAGCCATCGGAGGGTGGACGGGTGCCAATTCATGCCGTTGCGAATCGTATGCGGCCGGTTTTAGGGTGGAAAAGAAAAAACGGCCCACGATCGTGAGCCGTTCTTGAAAATAACTGATTCTCCGCTCAACGGCTGGAGCTGCCCCACCAGATGTCGTTCTTGACGGTTGGGCGACCACTTGTTTGGGCCATCGAATAAAATTTCTTGTAGGTCAGGTTGACCGATGCCCCGGAAACGATGCCCACGGTGGAGGCTCCGCCGATATCATCCCGGTTATTGCGCGCGGTGGAGCTGCTGACATGGCGCTGGGAAATCCCCTCGTGCGGCTGGTTGCCGGCGTCGTTGAACCAAAATGGGTTACTATCATCCGTTTCCCACTGGACGATGTCGCCGGGGTCGGTGGCCGAAATCTTGCGAACTTTGTGGGATTGATAACTGCCAGATGCGGGATTGCCGTTGTGGAAAAAGATGATGTTGCCGTTCCAGGTGTAGCTGGTCAGCTTGATCGGGCGCTGGAGANANAGCCTTTTGTTGGTGCCGGTCGATGTGGCCTTGTCCTTGGGGCACATCAACACTTGGGGAGTCACCAGATAATTCCCCAGTTGGCCATGCTTGAACGATTCGTACTGGCCGGCCAGTTGTTTTTCCAGGCCGCTTACGGTGGTTGGGCTGGCATAGGACGGCATGCTGGTTGTGCCTTTCCAGCCGTGGGACGCGATATTGCACCGCCCGCCTGCTTTGAAGCAGGTGTTTACTTCCGGCTGACTGCCGGCATAGGC
>NYYJ01000110.1 GCA_002686755.1 Verrucomicrobiales bacterium | reverse complement strand
TGGGAGGACGAGCAAAAGTGGGAAATAAAGACATCCTCCGGAAGGATTCCTGAAGGCTGGGAGCCATATGCTTATGACAGCAACGATGAACAAGATCCGTTCCTCCTACGCCGTCGCACTTCTGGCAACTGGGATGATAAACAAAAGTGGGAAGTAAAGACATCCTCCGGAAGTGTTTCTGAGGGATGGGAGCCATTTGGTTATGATAGCAACGATGAACAAGATCCGTTCCTCCTGCGCCGTCGCATTAATTAACAAAGGTTAAGGTGGTTTCTCGCCCTGACACTTATAATGCCACGATGGCTCGGCCGAATTTTTCCTTGAGTTGGACCAATGTCCCCAAGGAGTAAGGAACCGTTCCAGTGGGAATGCTATTCATCGCAACAGCGCCAAAAGCATTAGTTTTAAATCGCATCTAAAACTTAATAAAAGCGCGAGTTGCATAAACAATCTTTATGCAGTAATTCAATTCATCCCCGTAAACATTGGGTTTGTTTCAAGGACGCCTGATTGCTTGCCACAGATTTTTTATTCCAAATCTAGTTTTGTTGGGGATCCAATGTGATTGGCTTGGCCAAGCGGGGTTCGAGGGACCTTAGTTTTTCAAAGGCAGCGGCGATGTGTGTTTTTGGGGTGGTGGCGTATGGGTGAAGTTGGATGGCTACGACCCAGCCCAGATGTTTGCGGATGTCGAGTAAATCGTCGAGTTGGTCTGTGATGGGCTTTTTAGCCTGAAACGCTTGGCGTAGCGCGTCTTCAACAAACTGAATTGATCCGTCGTTGGTGATTCGGAGTTTCACGGTAACTAGGCCCGGTTTTTTGGAAACAGGTTTCAGCGCTGCGGCGAGTTGTAATTCCTTCAGCAGTTTTTTGCCCTTTTCATTTAAATCTGATGCAGTCACTTTGTCTAGTGCTTGCCCAATTTCGCCGAGATGAAGGCGCATCAATTTCAGTGGTCGGTTTCGCAGGCCAGTTTTCGCGCCTCCCGACGCCATGTGAATGAGTTGTTGCAAGTCGGCGATGTCCAATTGCCAGTCGAGCGGCGCGGCGTTGGAGGGCGTCCGGCTTTCGGCGGTTTTGAAATCGACGAACAGTCGATACTGCTCAAGCGACCGGCCATCGAATGCGCCCGGGGCGATCTCGATTCCCTTGGCCAAGCGTTGATTTTTTGCGAGCACCAGTTTCTCCGGCGCGGCGCGAATCCTTGTGGGCGCCAGCGGTGAACGCCCCCCGGTGGTACCCAAAAACCAAAGCGCAAAGTCGCTTGGCCAATGGATTGTCTTGGGTGTCTCGGACAAGTTGATTAGTTTCAATTCGAGCCTTGTCGGATCGAGAGGGAGCAATCGATCGGGACCATCGAGTCGAAGTGCAATCTCGGTTTGGTTGCGCCTGGCGATGTAGTCGCTTGGGGTCAACAGCATGGCGCGGATCGGTTTGGCTGTGGTGGAGTCTTTCCAGAGTTGCCAGCCGCGTCCGACTTGCGGCTGCTGGTTGTCGAGCAGGCCGGTGTATCGGGCGGTGAGTTTGTATTCGCCGGAGCGGTCGATGTTGAGCCAGTCACCAAGGTTCGTCTCGAAAACGGCCGGCTTGCCGGGGAGCAGTCGTGCGGCGCGCGCGAATAGGTGCGCCGTCAACTGTGCGGCGGAAGTCGCCGGATCAGAGTGAAGGGTGAGTTGGCCAAGCGATGCGGAGACGCGGCCGTTCAATCGGCAACAGCCCTCCCACATGAAGGCGAGTCGTTGATCACCGCGGTTGATGAATTCCCAGCGCAACGGCACGGGGTCGCCGATGACATGAAACGGCGCGTCGGGAATTGATAGTCGCAGTTCCACATCCGCCGTCTGGCCAAGCGGCGCGGCCGAGCCCAGCGCCAGAAGGAGGATGGCCAGCCGGTTACTTGGCGATTTTTTTGACGACGATGTCGTCATAGCGAATCGGGGTGCCGGAGTAGGGGCTTCCCCAGATGGAAGGTTTGCCGTTGCGCGGCTCCTTGGTTTCCTTGTACGTGAGGGTCGGCTTGGCCGGTGCCTTTTTGCCGTCGGCCCACACCTTGCCACTTATCGTCCACTCAGCATCCCCGGTTTGCTCGACACGCAGCGCGAGTCGCAGCCATTCGCCGCCGCTCCAGCGGAACGGCACCTTGGCCGCGACGGTGCCGGCCTTGAGCAGTTCGATTGCCCGCTTGGCCGGGGTGACCTGCAGCCGGTAGCCGTTGACACCGTTCAGCGCGACACCGAACACCGGGAAGCGGCGGCCTTTTTTGGTGCCGAACATCCGCGCGCTGATCTCGTTGCCGTGTCGGGCCGACGGGCCGAACATGAAGCCGAATGCATCCAGCGGCGCACCGGGCAACTCGAGATATTTGTTGCCACTCTCTGCCTTCACCGCAAAGTCGCCGTCGAGCACGAGGAACTCGTCCGGCACGTTGCCGGTTTCGCTTTGCTCGAAGTTGTTTTGATAAAGCGGATCCGCAGCCTGTGTTGAAAAGCTCGCCAACCCAAGCGCCAATAATATACGCAGTTGCCGCTTTCGGGTGCGCCCCAAAGCGGTGCGGAGCACCGCACTCCAGGGCGCTCCCGCGTGTTTTGATGGTCTGTTCATTTCTCAATCCCCCCTGAAGCCGTCCAGCAGATTGCCGCGCAGCGAGAGGTTTGTGGCGATCCACGTCCAAACACCGGCGAGAAGCAGTACGCCGCCGAGCGTCGCCCCAAGCAGAGCGTACGGCACATCCGCAGTCGGGGAAAGCATGGTCGGCAGCACGGCGAGTGCGGCCGCCACGGTGCCGATTAGCAGACCGCCGACGAGCAGGCCGAAGTACTCGGAGAGGACGAATCGCTTTATGGCGCTCTTTTCAAAACCAACCGCCCGGAGCAACGCGAGTTCGCTTTTGCGTTCCTGCACGTTGCGCAGCACGACGATCCCCAGCCCGAGGCTGCCGAGCAACAGGCCAAGGCCGCCGAGCAGCTGGAAGGTTTTCAAATAGGTGTTTTGCACGGCGTTGAGCTGGCCCAGACGCTCCGGGGCTTTGATCCATTCAAACCCGTGATCCTCCAGCGCGCTGCCCAGTTCCTCGCGGGTTTTCGTGATTCCCGCCGTGGGGGCATCCACGAGAAAAACGCGGTATCCGCTCTCGCCCGGGAAGCGTTTGATGAAATCGGACTCCGGGATGATGAGGTTGCCCTGCAGGATGCTGTCGGCAATCTGGCCGACGAATTTCACCTTGAATGCGTTTCCGTGTTCGTCGGTGTAGTCGAGCGTGTCGCCCAGTTTTTTGCTCTTCATCGGGTCGCCGCCGCTCAACGCCCACATCATGACGCTTTGGTCGGCGATCACCGGCACGACATTGTCCGGCAGATTCAAGGCTTCCCGGGCGCGATTCAGGATGAGCCACGGGTCGTCTCCGGCTTCCAGCCCGTCCAGCGTGCCGGTGAAAGTGAATTTGTCGGTCAACATTTCCGGGCGCACGCCGAGCAGTCGCGGTTCCTGCGCGAGATTGAGGTTGAGGCAGTTGGCCGTGTCACCGTCCCGCAGCCGGAACGGGACGAAGCTCACGCCCTCCATCAGTTCCTCGTCGAGGCCGTACGTTTCACGATGCGTGGCGTTATTCAGGTCGTGGACAACAGCGATGCCGGCCTCGCCCATCAGTTCAAAGCCGCCTGTGCCGGAGGCGGCCTTGGCTGCGTCGACGTGGGCGTCCTTTTGGAACACGCCGATGGAGGCGATCATGAAGCTGCCGCATGCCAACATGCCGACGGTGGCCATGCTGCGCCGCCGCCGGCGCGCGGCGTTTCGCCGGCCAAGGCTTCGGAGAGTGAGTCCGTCCGCCTGGCCAAGCGCACTGGCGTTGGCCAAGCGCTTGAGACGAGCCGAGGCCAGCGCCAAGCCGGACAACAGCAACATTGCCCCGGTGGCGAAAAACATTCCGGGCGATTGTTCGCCTTTGACCAAAAGCCAAATGACCAGGCCAAGCGTGATGCATGACAGGATGATCCCGGCGGTGGCCTCCCCCTCATCCGGCCTGCGGCCACCTACTCCCCCGGTGGGGGAGTAGGAATTGGCGTGAACACCAACGTCCTTTTCGGATTCCCTCTCTCCCGGCGGGGGAGAGGGGCAGGGTGAGAGGGCGGTTTTGCAAAATGACTTGGTGATGGACTTTCCGTGTACCGGAATTTCCTGCGACTCGCCGGCGAGGAGCTCGCGGGCGGTTTGCCGTTTCAACCTCCGCAACGCCCACACGATGGTACCCAGCGCAACGCAAAAACCGGCCAACGCGCCGGTGGCCCATGAGGCGGTCGTGCCGTGGTAGGTCAGCGTGGCGGAGGCGACCGCCTCGGCCCAGTTGGTGGACAGCGCATGGAGCATGGCCTTGGCGAACAGCGAGCCCCCGACAGCGCCGACGAGGCAGCCGACGAGCGCGATCAGCCCGCCCTCTAGCAGCAGCATTCGGCGGACGCGCCCGGCCGGGATGCCAAGCGCCAGCAGCGTGCCGGTCTCGCGTGTGCGTTTTTCCAGGGTGAACTGGAACAGGAGCGAGATCAGCATCACGGCGGCTGCGATGAGAAAAAAACTGAAGCTCATGAACAACTGCCCAAAATTTATCGCGTTGTCCACGGAGCTGGATGCCTGTGCGCGCACGGACTGAAACGCGAGCCCGGCATCCTCCGGGTTCAGGTTGCCGAGCAGCACCCGCCCGAGTTGCTCGAGCGCGGCCTCGCCATTTTGCGGATACCTGACGGCAGTCAGTTCCCCGAAACGGTTGCTCCAAATCTCCTTGCCGGTGGCGAGGCTGATGTATGCCTTGGGCGTGCCCTTGTATTCGTCCCAGTAATCCTCGTCCTTGTCGCGGATCGCGTCGAGATCCATCGGGAAACCGGTGTCCCAGTCGGCGCAGTTCTCGGAGTCGGTCATGCCGGGGAAGTCCGGCATGAGGGTGACGTCGGAGCGAGGGTCGTCCATCGCGATGACGCCGCCGACGGTGAACGCGCCGGTGCGCTCCTCGAGTTGGCGCATGGTGCCGACGGTGTAGTAGCTCAGCTCGACCTTGTCGCCGACAGTGGCCTGCAGGTCGTCGGCTGTCCATTGGTTGAGCCAGACTGTGCCCGGCTCGAACCCGGCCAGCGCGGTCGCCATCGAGTACGGCGTCGACTTTTCGCCGAGCCGGATCTTGTTCACGAAATAGGTCAGCACCTCGGTGGCGTCGGGATCGGCGGCCAGCGCCGCCTTGGCCAACGGCGGGTCGAGGAAAACGCGCGGGGAGCGCAACTCGATGCTGTTGTCGCCGGGGAGCTGCTGCAGTTGTGCCTGCGCATCGGCAAGCTGCCAATGCTTGCCCAAGGCAGCTTGCGCCTGGCCAAGCGGATCGGCGCTCGGTTTTGTCGCTTGGCCAACGAGCATGAGGTTGGCCATGCCCGGTTTTTCGATCGCCTCCTGCAACTGGCCAAGCGGCACGAACGCGTTGTACGGTGGCACCTGTGACGCCCGTAAACTGAACCGGCCGAACTGCGCATCGGTCACGATGGCGATCACCTCCAGTTGGGCCAGCGTGGCGGTGGCATCCTCGACCGGTGCCATCGGCGCGTCGCGGGAAAGCTGCGACGGGTTGTGGACGCGCAGGTTGACGATGCTGCCCTTGGTGACGTTCAACTGCAGGGCCAATCGCTCGTTGAGGACGACGGAATCGTCGGGGATTTCGTCAAACGCGGGCGCCTCGAGGGCCAGCTCCCAAAATGCGCGGTCAACGCCCATGATGATGACGTTGTTGGCGCGCGACTTGCCGGACGGCCGCCTGGCCAAGCCGGGCAATTGCAGCAGGGCGGCGGTGTCGGTGCCAAGCTCTGGCCGGAGTTCATCGGCTAGCTTGGCCCGAAAAAGCCGGTCGTTGGAGTGGAGGGCCAACTCGACCCTGCCCAGTCGCGCCTCGGCCATTCCACGCAGGCTACCCCGAACCGAGTCACCAACGAGCAGCGCGCCGACCAGAACCATCGCCCCGACGGCGACGCCCAACATCGTGCCGGCATGACTCCGCGCGTAAAACCGGAATGACTTCAGGACCAGTGACAAGGTTGTCATGTCGTGAGTGCCTCAGATGTTGTCGGCGACGAATTGGCCATCGATCAGTTGGCGGATGACACCCATCTTGGCGGCGAGTTCGGCGGAGTGCGTGACGACGATCAGCGTCACTTGGTCGTCGCGATTCAACTCCACCAGCAGATCCGCCAACGCCCCGGCGGTGGAGTGGTCAAGCGCGCCGGTCGGCTCGTCGGCGAGGATGAGGCTGGGCTGATTGATCAACGCGCGCACGACGGCGACCCGCTGGCATTCGCCGCCGGAGAGCTGCGCCGGGCGGTGGGTGAGCCGGTGCCCGAGGCCGACCCGCTCGAGCAACTGTTTTGCACGCTCGACCGCCTCGGCCGGTGCCTTGCCGTTTTCGGCGAGCGTTGGCACGAGGACGTTTTCCAGCACGGAACATTGGGGCAACAAATGGTGGGACTGGAAGATAAAGCCGATTTTTTTATTCCGGACGGAGGCCAGTTCCTGCTCCGGGAGGTCGGCCAATTCCTGACCGTCGAGCCGGATGCTGCCGCGGGTCGGGGAGTCGAGCGAACCGAGGATGTTGAGCAGGGTGCTTTTGCCGGAGCCGGACGGACCGATGACCGCGACGGATTCGCCCCGCCGGACGGTGAGGGAAATGCCGCGAAGCACGGGGACCGGTTCGCGGTCCGTGCTTTCGTACTGCTTGTGCACATCCTCCAGACTGAGGACGACCGGATCATCTGCTGCCATGCCGCCAACGCTACGTCACCGGCCAAGGGTCGCAAATCAAAATTGTCCGCGACAAAAAAAACACCCGGCTGTTTCGCCGGGTGTCCTAAAAATCGATCCGCTTGGCCAAGCGGTTATTCCGACTTGTCGGCCTTCTCGTCGGACTGCTCCTTGGCCTTCTCGATCTCGGCAGGGAGGTCTTCCTTTTTGATCACCTCGATCTTGGCGCCCTTCTTCAATTCCTCGGCGGAAGGCACCTTGATAATGTCGCTGGTCACGACCTTGCCCGGGTCGACCGGTTTGGGCGGTTGCACCGTGATGGGAGCCGGCGTGGGAACCGGGGCTGGTGCGGCTGGCAGCGGCGGCAGGGCGGGGAGTGTCGCGCCCGGCGTGGCCGCACCTGTGGCCTCCTCCTCCGTTTTCTCCTCTTCCATCATCTCGGCGCGGGTCTTGTAGATGGCGTCGAACGTGTAGCTGGAGACCTTGAAGGTCCATCCCTCGAACTTGGCCAGCTTGGCCAGATTGTCGGCGAAAGTCTTGTCCCGGTCCGTCTTGAGCTTGGCCAAGCTGTCCTTGTGGGCCTGCTCGCGTTCGGCGATGCGCTTGGCCAAGCCGTCGGCGTGCTCCTGGTCGAGCCGCTTGGCGTCCTCCGGCTTCTCGTCCTTGCCCGGTACGCGTGGCTGGGTTTCGTCCGGCTGCGGTGTCCGGGCCTTGGCCTCGTCCTCCTGCGGGATGCGTGTGCCGCTGGCCGAGAGGGTCATGTAATGATCTTCGCCCTGCTTGGCCATCTTGACGACATATTGGTAGCCCTCAAACGTGTCGATAGTCGCCGTGACAGCCTTGTCCATCCCGATCTCCTCCGGCTTGGCCGATTTGCTGGCAACATCGTCAAAGCTCGGATATCCAAACACGCGGCCGGCGCTGTTGCCTTTTGAAGAGTCGAGTTTTTCCTCCGGCTTGGCGTCGGCAAGCGCCATGTCGTCCCCCTCCTTGGCACGGTTCAGCGTCCATGAGTCGGCTTCGTTTGGTTGGGCGACGGCGACTGACCTAACTTTTTCAACCTTGAAAAAATCGTCCTTGTCCAGCCAGTTGGCGGGGTCGGCGCTGACGTCATTGAGCGCGCTGGAGTAGTCGATCGCGATCACGGTCACCCGACCGTCGGCCAGGACATACCGATGGTTGTCGGAGGAACCAAACGGCGAGCCGGCATTTTGCCCGGTGTTGGCGCTTCCTTTTTTGCCGAGCAACAGGCTCTTGAGCACCTTGCCCTGCGCATCCTTGAACTCGACGAGCGTGCCGGTGTTGGCCTCGTTGCCGTCCGGGGCGAGCAGCCCAAACCGCCCGTGCTGTTTTTTGCTGGCGGTGACCGGGCGCAGCGCCTTGAGGCTCACGGTGCTGCTGACCAGCTTCTGGATGTCGTCGAACTTGGCGGTGAAGCCGTCTCGATCCGTCACGACCCATTGTTCCCCCTGCTGGGCAAGGGTCAGGGTGGCGTCGGCGTCCCGGATGGCGATCGTGGCGATTTTTGCGGGATCGAGATTGGTGATCACCGTTTTGCCGATGCCGGATTTTGCCGGGGAACGGCCGCCTCGATCCTTAATCGAGGTAAAATAGGCGATTCCCCCCAGAACTCCAAGGGCGATAACGGCGATGAGAAGTTGTTTTCCTTTCATGGGTGTCAGACTGCTGCGGTTTTCTTGCGTTTGCGGATAAAAAAGCCAATGCCAAACAGGATCACCAGCAGCGGCATCAGGCCGATGTTGGCCATCTTGATCTTGAGTTTGATCCAGTCGATCTCGGCGAGGAGTTCCTTGTTGGTGTCAAAGATTTGATTGTCGATCTCCAATTGCTGGGCCTGGATTTCCTTGATCGCCTCGGGATCGATACTCAGTTTGAACTGGTTACCGCCTTCACCGACGCTTTCCAGCTTGGTTCTCTTTTGCAGGATCTCCTGCTGCTTGGCCTGAAGCTCGCTGAGTGTTTTCTCAAACTTTTTCTGAGCCTCCTTGGTCAACTCGACGATGGTCGTGAAGGGCCGGTCCTGGTTTCGGCTGCGGATATTGATCAGCGTCTCGTCGCCGAAGTGATCCACGAGGTTGTGTACGAAGGCGATGTTGTTGCTGATCTGAAAGCGCCGTTGGAGGATTGAATGCTCGTCCACAAGGATGTCCGTATCGCCAATAAGGCAGACGAAATTGTCCTCATTGGACTCGGTAAGATGCGCGGCGGAGTCGGGCTGGGTTGCGCCGGGCTTGGACGAGCCGGCCTCCTCGGCGGCCGGTTTGCCGTTGGGGAAGGCGGTCGTGAATTTGCCTCTGAGTTTCAGCGCCAGGACATGTTTCNTGATGCCANCNGGNTTGCCATCCTCGCCGCCGGTGTAGAATGACTGCATGATNTGTTGNCCCTGNAANTGGGANGACATNCCGTCGACCAGCTTGGCGTCNTCNGANCTCGTGATNAACTCGGTGACCGTGAGNCCGGTGGCNACGTTGGNGGTGTCNAAGCTGCCGGCGTANGGNAGCCGNATCGCACCCAGGTCACGGGTGACGACCTCCCCCGGGTGTAGGGCTTCGCTGTTCAGTAGCAGGTAGGCGGGCTGGACCCGGCCCTGCGCCATCGGATCACGCGGATTCTCCAGGTGATAGTCGTAGTCGGCGACGACCTGGGTATTGTCAAACGGGACGCCCCACTTGGCGAACAGGCGGTTCAGGTTGGAGCCGCCCCCCAGGCCGGGGATGCGCATTTGCGGGTTTTGCTGGCCGGAATCGTCCCGCTGCGCGAGGGGATCGACAAAGGCGATCAACTTGCCGCCACGCAGGACAAACTGGTCGATGGCGTACTCGGTGGCTTCCGACACGTTCTTTGGGTGAATGAGCATCAGNACGTTCACGTTTGCCGGGATGTCGGTCGCGCCCGGCTCGAGGCGTTCCACGTTGAAGTCACGCTGCAACTGCTGCAGAAAAATCCACGGCGGTTGTTGCTGGCCGCGGTTGAGCGCCGCCATCGGGTTGGAGGGATCCGGGCCGCCCCAGACATTGAGGCTGCTCATCACGCCGACCGTTTCCCGGTCTTCCTCCGTCTGGAGGACGAGCTTGATGAGCCGGGAGATGTCGTACTCCAAGTTGGTTGCCCGTGACGGGTCGAGCACCGGGATGACCTGCGGGTTGTCGAGGTAGCTGACCGCCAAGCCGATGTAAAAGGCGTTGTTGAGNAGCTGGATGCCGTCGTTGGTNGCCAGTTTTTCCTCCTCGGTGTAGCGGCGGGGGTTGAGCTTGACCAGTTCCAGGTTGTCGCCTGCGTATGCCTTGTATTGGTCGAGCAGGTCCTCCACGCGGCTGCCGTGCTCGTTGACGACGACCGGCACGCCCTTCTCGCCGCGGGTGACGTAAAAGCGAATCTCGAGTGGGCTGGATTCAGGATCGCCCTCGCGCTCCTTGGCCAAGGCGTCGAGCAATTGCTTCGAGCCCTTCGACAGGGTGAACATTTTACCCTCGGTCAGGTCGGCTTTGAAATTGAGCTGGGCGGTGATGATGTTGAAGGCGATCACGCACAACAGGATGACGAGTGCCCCGCCGACGGAGTTCAGGAATACGGCAAACTTGGTTTCTTTCTTCATGGTAGCTTCCGGGTTTGAGGGTCAGGCGCGAAGGCCGCGAATGATGACGCTTGTGGCGAACAGTGGAAAGCCGATCACCGACAAAAAGTAGATCACCGCCCGGCTGTNGATCTGGCCGTTGTTGAACTGCTCGATGCCGGGCATCACGCTGAAGGCGGCGACNAACTCCACGATCGANCGCGGCGCGANGGTCTCGACGACATCGGTCACCGGCGGCCANCCGCACAGCACGAGGAACAGGCAGATCACCACCGACAGGATGAAGCTGATCACCTGGTTGCGCGTGAACGCCGAGGTCATGCTGGTGATCGAGAGGTACGCCCCTGCGAGGAAAAAGCTGCCGATGTAGCTGGCGATGATGACGCTGTTGTCGGGAGCTCCGAGGTAATTGACGGTGATCCAGATCGGGAATGTCATCGCGAGAGCCAGAGTGAGGAATATCCACGAGGCGAGGAATTTGCCGATGATGCATTGCCACAGCGTGATCGGCATGGTGAGCAGCAGTTCCATGGTGCCGAGCCGCCGTTCCTCAGACCAGAGGCGCATGCCCACCGCCGGCACGAGGAAGAGGTAGATCCACGGATGCCACATGAAAAACGCCTGTAGGTTCGCCTGGCCCCGGTCGATAAACTGGCCGATCAGGAACGTGAACGCGGCGGTCATCAACAGGAAGATCACGAGAAACACATAGGCGACCGGCGAGTTGAAGTAACCGGCCAGTTCCCGTTTTGTGATGGTCCAAATACTTTTCATTGATGTGCTAAATTATCGGGTTTGCGTGTCGGATAGGGTGATGTCTCGAAAGATGTCATCAAGGCGCCCCTCCTCCTTCCTGATTTCGTTGACGTTCCATTCATTCTGCTTGGCCACGCCGAAGATCGCTTGGCCAAGCGCACCATCGCTGCCGGCGTCCTTGGGGAACACCCGGGCGAGCACGGTCGGTGGCTTGTCGTTCACGATGGTGACCTTGGCCGCCTGGATGACGGAGCCAAGCTTCTCCCGCACCGTGGCGGCTGCCGTGTTGTTAATGGAGACGAGATACGAGTTGGCCAGCTCTGACTTGGCCTTGAGTTCGTCAGGCGTGCCGTTGGCGACCACCTTGCCCTGGTCGATGATGATCGCCCGCGTGCAAGCGGCCTCCACCTCCTCGAGAATGTGGGTCGAAAAAATGATCGCCTTCGACTGGCCCATGCGGCGGATCAACGAGCGCACCTCATGCTTTTGGTTGGGATCCAGCCCGTCGGTCGGCTCGTCCATGACGAGGATGTCCGGGTCGTGAATGANCGCCTGCGCGAAGCCGGTGCGATGCCGGTAACCCTTCGAGAGGGTGTCGACGCTCTGGTGACGGACTGACTTGAGAAAACACATCTCGATGGCGCGATCGATCGCCTTGGCCTTGTCGGCCCCGGAGATGCCGCGCACCTCGGCACAGAATCCAAGGAAGCCCTCGACGGTCATGTCGGTGTAAAGGGGCGCGCTTTCCGGCAGGTAGCCCATCAGCCGCTTGGCCTCGATCGGTTTTTCGGTCACGTCATGGCCGCCGACCTTTACCACGCCGGCTGTCGGCGGGAGGTAGCCGGTGATCATCCGCATGGTGGTGGATTTGCCGGCACCGTTTGGCCCGAGGAAGCCCAGGATCTCCCCGCGCTCGACGGAGAAGGAGACGTCGTCCACGGCCCGCTTTGAGCCGAACGACTTGCTCAAGTTTTCAACTTGTATCATTGCTTCGATCGCATGGAGTGCGGGGAAAAACGGCATCCGCCATGGGGCGGCGTGTGCGGTCTCGATCCCTCACAAAAATCCCTTTCACCCAAAAAAGGGGCGAAAAGTTTACCCCACCTGTCAAGGGGTTTCGCCCCGTTCGACGCAGGAAAGTCCCAGAGATTCAATTTTTGTCACTTCCCCCCGTTTGGCGCTATCACCCGATCAACCGGCCGTGTTCCCGGATGGCNAACCGATCCGTCATGCAGGCGAGGTGATCGCACACGGCGCGCTGCAGCCCGTGACCGGGGATCAGTGGCTGGATGTGGCTGCCGATCGCCTCCGGGTGTTGCTCAAAGTGGCGAAACAGGTCCCCGAGCATCCTGGCCGCGCGTGTGTGCGGCTCGTGCACGGCATCGTTGTAATAGAGGTTCTTGTACAGGTAGGCACGGAGTTTCAGGTTGGCCTCGCGCCGCGCCGGGCTGTAGGCGACGAGAGGCTTGCTCTCCGCGCGAACCTCATCGGCCGAGGCGACGCCGGCCGCCGCGAGGTTGGCCTCGGTCGTGTGGACGACATCGTGAACCTGGTCGTCGATCAGGCAGCGAATGACGAAGTAATGCCGGCACTCGTCCGCCAGGTCGTCGTGCTGCGAACGCATCCGCTCGGAGGCGTCCCGCCAGGCGGGGATGTCCCGCTCCAGTTGCCCCTCGGTGAGCAGGCCGCTGTCGAGTCCGTCGTCGAGGTCGTGGCTGTAGTATGTGATCTCGTCGGCGAGGTTGGCCACCTGCGCCTCAAGCGACGGTTGGTAAAATTCAGTCTGCGCTTGGCCAAGCGGCGGCTCGGGTGCGGTGTCGTGCTTGGCCAAGCCCTCAAGCGTTTCCCAAGTGAGATTCAGCCCGGGGAAAGTGGGGTACTTCTGCTCGATCAACTCGACGATGCGGCGGCTCTGTTTGTTGTGCTCGAAGCCGCCGTGGCCCTGCATCAGCTCGTTGAGTGCCTCCTCGCCGGTGTGGCCAAACGGGGGGTGGCCGAGGTCGTGGCCAAGCGCGATCGCCTCGGTGAGATCCTCATTCAACCGCAATGCCCGGGAGATGTTTCGCGCGATGGCGGCGACCTCCATCGTGTGCGTCAGGCGCGTGCGCAGATGGTCGCCGCTGCCGCTCAGGAACACCTGCGTCTTGCAGTCGAGCCGACGGAAGGCGCGGGAATGGATGATCCGGTCGCGATCGCGTTGGTACTGAGTGCGCCATTCCGGTGGCGGCTCGTGGACGTTTCGGCCCCGTGTTTCCGAGCTAAATTGGGCATACGGGGAGAGCGTGTCGCGTTCGCGCGCCTCGAGAGTCTCGCAGTCGCTGGGCATCCGTTCAGTGGGCCGGAGCGGCCCCGGCCCCGGCATGGATGGAACCAAGCACTTCGTTGGCCGGGGCGCCGCGCAACTCGTAAACGCGTAGAATGACCTCCTCGATAAGGTTGTTTGGGCAGGAGGCACCGGCGGTGACTCCGACCGTGAGTTCGCCGTCGGGCGGCAGCCAATTCTCGGCAAGCGCCATCAGGTGTGTGTCCTGCAGAAAATGTTGGAGCCTCTCCGCTGACTCCATTTCGCTGGCGTCCTTGATGAAGTAGGTGGGCAGCTTGGCCTCGCCCATCTCGGCGAGGTGCGATGTATTGGAGGAATTGTAGCCGCCGACGACCAACAGCAAATCCATCGGTCGGCTGAGCAAGTCGCGCANGGCGTCCTGCCGATCCTGTGTCGCGCCGCAAATTGTGTCGAAGAATCGGAAATGTTCCGGGAGCGCCTCCTCGCCGTGCTTCTCGATCATCGCCGCCCGCAGCCGCCGCTGCACCTCCTCGGTTTCGCCGCGCAACATCGTCGTCTGGTTGGCCAGACCGATGGCGTCTAGGTGCCGATCCGGGTCGAAGCCTTCCGACATTGCTCCGTTGAACCGTGTCAGGAACGCCTCCCGGTCGCCGCCCTGGGTGATGTAACGGCAGACGAAGTCCGTCTCTTCGAGGTCGAACACGACGAGGTAGTGGCCATTCTCGAACGCCTTGGCCTGCGAGCTTGTGGCCTTGGTTTCCTCGTGCCACGCCTTGCCGTGGATGATGCTGGTGACCTGCTCGCGTGCGTTCTGGCGGACGCGTTTCCAGACGCTCATCACGTCGCCGCAGGTGGCGTCGATGACCGTGCAGCCTCGCTTGTCGAGTTGATCGGTGATCCCGACCTCCGTGCCGAACGCCGGAACCACCACCGGGTCGCCCTCTTGGAGGTCTTCGATGTTCGCGGCCTGATGGCTGCCGGAAAGAAAGGTCAACCCCATGTCGCGGATCTGCTCGTTGACGTGCGGGTTGTGGATGATCTCGCCTAGAATATAGACCGGCTTTTCCCGGGGAAAATGCCGCCTCGCCGCATAGGCCAGGTCGATCGCCCGCTCGACGCCGTAGCAGAAGCCGAACTCCTTGGCCAAGCGTATGCTTGTGTTGCCGTAGGCGAAATTCGAGCCGTTGGTCCGGATGTGTTCCACGAGCTCACTACGGTAATGCGTTACGACCTCGGCCTTGACCTGTTCCATGATGTCAGGCCGTCGGACGTTTATTCGCTTGGGTTTCTCTGCGCTCGGCATCGCGTTAAGTTTCGCATTGGTAGACCACTGTTGGCAACGGAATTAACCTGCCAACCAAGTCATGATGGCCTTCTGCGTGTGCAGCCGGTTTTCGGCCTGGGTAAAGATGGTGTTGGCGTGGGCTTCGAAGGTGTCCTCATCGATCTCCTTGCCTCGGTAGGCGGGGAGACAGTGCATGACGAGCGCGTCCGGCTTGGCCAAGCGCATCAACTCGGCGTTTATCTGGTAATCGGCCAGCTTGGCCAAGCGGTCCTCCGCTTCGGCTTCCATGCCCATCGACACCCAGACGTCGGTGTAGACCATGTCCGCTTGGTCGACGGCAGACTGGATGTCCTCGGTGCAGGTGATGTTGCCGCCGGCCTTGGCCAAGGTCTCCGCGCTTGGTTGAAATTCCTCCGGGGCGGCGATACGCAGTTTGAAGTCCAGCGCCGCTGCCGCGTGCACCCACGAGAGCGGCACGTTGCAGGCGCCGTCGCCGACGTAGGTGACGACCTTGCCCCCGATCGGGCCGCGGGCCTCCTCAAAGGTGAAAATGTCGGTCAGGATCTGGCACGGATGCTCGTCGTCGGTCAGCGCGTTGATGGTCGGGATGCCGGAGTATTCCGCGAACTCCTCGACGTCCGACTGCGCGTAGGTGCGGATGACCGCCCCGTGTACCATTCGGCCCAGCACGCGCGCGGTGTCCTTGATCGGTTCGCCGCGGCCCAGCTGCATGTCGTTCGAGTTGAGGAACATCACCGAGCCGCCAAGTTCGCGGATGCCGACCTCAAACGACACCCGCGTGCGCGTCGAGGACTTGGTGAAAATCATCGCCCAAGTCTGCCCGTCAAGCGGCTTGGTTTCGCCCACGCCGCGCCCCGCCTTGATGGCATTCGCCGAGGCGAGGATTTCCTCCATCGCCGCGCCGGTCATGCCTTCGAGTTTCAAGAAATGTTTCATGCGATTACCTTTTGGATGGTTTGTTCAAACAAAGCGAGACCGGCTTGGGCCTCCTCCTGCGTCAGGTTGAGTGGCGGCAAAAACCGGACGACCGACGAGCCGGCCGGGATGGTCAGCATCCCCGCCTCGTGCAGGGCCGATACCCACTGCACCGCCGCCGGTTTGCCGTCGTCGAACGAGTCGAAGTCGCCGCCCATCTCGATGCCGATCATCAGGCCGTGCCCGCGAACCTCGCGGATTGCCTCCGGGTATTTCTCCCGCAGCTTGGCCAGTTCATTGATAAAAAATTGGCCAAGCGCGTTCGCGTTGGCGGCGAGGCCGTCGCGGTCGATGATCTCGAGAATCTTGTTGGCCACCGCGCACGCCAGTGGGTTGCCGCCAAACGTCGACCCGTGTGTCCCCGGGCCAAGCACGTCGGCGTGCTTCTCGGCGATCCACACCGCCCCCATCGGGAAGCCGCCACCGAGCGACTTGGCCATGCCGACTGCGTCCGGCAAAAAATCTCCAATCCGGTCGCCGAGGATGGCTTGAAAACTTTGGAACGAGCCGGTGCGAAAATGCCCGCACTGCACTCCATCCCACAGCAGGAGCAGATTGCGCTCGTCGCAAAGTGCGCGCAGCCCGAAAAGGTATTCCGCCGACACCGGCCGGATGCCGCCCTCGCCCTGCACACCTTCGATCATCACCGCCACAGTGGCTGGCGTGATCGCGGCACGCACGGCGTCGAGGTCGTTAAAGGGGACATGCGTAAAACCATCGAGCAGGGGAGCGAACCCGTCCTTCAGTTTTTTTTGCCCACTCGCCGAGACGCCGGCCATCGTCCGGCCGTGGAACGAGTTGTCCGCCGTGATGATCTCGAACCGGCCCTCCGCCTGACCGAAGCGTCTGGACAACTTGAGCATCACCTCGGACGACTCCGCACCGCTGTTGCAGAAAAAAACGCGCCCTTGGCCAAGCCGCTTGGTCAGGTTTTCGGCGAGCTGCGCCTGGCCGTCGAAGTGGTAAAAATTGGTGCAGTGCATCAGGCGGCTCGACTGCTCGGCGAGCACCTGGCTGATCTCCGGATGGGAGTGGCCGAGGCAGTTCACCGCGATCCCGCCGCCGAGGTCGAGGTAGCGCTTGCCGTCGGTGTCCCAGACGTATGCGCCCTCGCCGCGATCCAATGTGATCGGGAATCGACCATAGGTCGGGGCGACGAACTGCTTGAAGCGATCCTTAATTTCCTGACTCATCTTTCAACAATCTCCGTGCCGACACCGGCATCGGTAAAAATCTCCAGCAACAGCGAGTGGTTCATCCGGCCGTCGATGAAAAACACCTTCTCGACCCCGGCGGTGACTGCGCGGACGGCGCTATCGACCTTCGGGATCATGCCCTTGGAAATGACGCCACTGTTTTTTAGCGCCTCGACCTCGGCCACCGGCAGGTGCGAGATGACGCTCGCCGAATCGTCCGGGTTTTGCAGTAGGCCCGGCACATCGCTCATGTAAACCAAGCGCTTGGGTCGCAGTGCCACCGCCGTCTGACCGGCTGCCACATCGGCGTTGCAATTGTATATTTGGCCGTCTTTGCCGGTGGCCGTGGGGCTGATCACCGGGGTGATGTCCTGCTCGATGCACTCCAGCAGCGGGGCGGTATTGACCTCCGTCACCTCGCCGACGAGGCCGATGTCGATCGGTTCCCCCGCTTGGCCAAGCGGCCGGAACGGCTGACAGCGAAAAATCTCCGTGCCGGAAAAACCGCGTGCCTTGCCGCCAAGTTCGTTAATCATCCCGACGATGCCGGGGTTCACCTCATGCGACAAAACCTGTTCGACCACTTTGACCGACTCCGGCGTCGTCACGCGATAGCCCTGCTCGAATTGAGTCTCAAGACCGGCATTGGCGAGCGCCTTTGTGATCGCCTTGCCTCCGCCGTGAACGACGACCGGGTTGATGCCCACCGCCTCGAGAAATACGATGTCCCGCGCGACTCCGCTGCGAGTGGCCGGGTCGTCCGAGTCCATGAAACTGCCGCCGTACTTCGTGACGAATGTCTCACCACGAAATCGTTGAACATAGGGCAGCGCCTCCAGAAGGGTGGCCGCCTTGGCAATCAGTTGATCCATTTATCCTCCCAGCGATGAGGGGTCGGTGATGTCCCCCTTGTTGAAATCGACATACTCCTCGGTGAGATCAGCGGCGTACAGAATGGCCTCGCCCCGGCCGAGGTTCAGGTTGATGTGCAGGTCAAACTCACTCGGTTCGACCGCTTTGCAAAGTGTCTCGAACGACGTCCGGGTGGGGCGTCCTATTTTGAGCGAATAAACTTTCTTCTGCGTACCGGTGGCGCTGTAGGCAATGTCGACTTTTCCCTCTTCGACAGTTGCGGGGGAGTAACCCAGCGCATCGATGATTCGGCCCCAGTTCGGGTCGCCGCCGCACCAACTCGTTTTGACAAGTGCGCTGTTGCCAACCGCCCTCGCGGCGGCATCGGCGTCGGCGTTGGACTTGGCACCGGTCACGCGCACAGTCACGACCCGTGTGATGCCTTCGCCGTCGCGGACGATCATTTTGGCCAACTCAAGGCAGACGTGATTCAGCGCGGCCTGAAACGTTTTCAAATCCGCCGCACTCAACTTGCCGTTGCCAGCGAGGCCGTTGGCCAACAGCAGGACCGTGTCGTTGGTGCTCATGTCGCCGTCGACGGTGATGCAATTGAAACTTTGGGCGACCGCTTCGCGCAGGCATTTTTCCAAGTTGCCGGCGGCGATATTTGCGTCGGTGGTTAGGTAGGCGAGCATGGTGGCGTGCAGCCCCTGTGGTGTGGAGGCGGGGCGCGCCCCGGTCGGGCTCATACCGGGTTGGATCATGCCGGCGCCCTTGGCGATGCCGCCGAGTCGGACGATTTTGCCGCCCAGCTTAAACTCCACCGCGACCTCCTTCGGCCGGGTGTCGCTGGTCATGATCGCCTCGGCGGCGAGCGTGGCGGCGGCCCGGGTCGGCTTTAGTTTTGTTGCCACCTCGGCGATGCCGCTGCGGACGTTGGCCATCGGCAGTTGAACCCCGATGCGGCCGGTTGATCCGACGAGTATATTCGTGGAGTTCAGGCCAAGCGCTTGGCCGGTCAGTGCGGCCATTTCACGGGCGTCGGCCATGCCCTGTGGGCCGGTACAGGCGTTGGCGTTGCCGGAGTTGATCACCACCGCCTGAGCAGTTTTATTTTTCAGATGCTCGACGCAGACCTTTACCGGCGCGGCGCAAATCTGGTTGGTGGTGAACATCCCGGCGGCCTTGGCCGGGGCGTCCGAGACGATCAACGCGAGGTCGTTTTTCTGTCCCTTGTTGCTGCCTTTGCCGGTGCCGAGCGTTTTGACATCACAAAAACAGGCGGCGGCGCGGTAGCCAAGCGGCGCGGTGATCGATCCCTTGATTTGCTTGAACTTGGCCACGACTTAGATTGGCAGGCCGGCGGTTTCATTGAAACCAAACCGGACGTTGAACGACTGCACGGCCTGTCCGCCAGCGCCCTTGACGAGGTTGTCTTCGGCGCTGAAGACTCGTAGCCGCTTGGTTCGTGGGTCGGCGGCCCAACCAATCTCGATTGAGTTCGTGCCGGTGACGTTTTTCGTGTCGGGTAACCGCTCGCTGCCGGTGATACGGACGAACGGTTCGTCGGCGTAGCGCTTGGCCAGACAGTCGGCAACCGCGCTTGCCCATTGATCAAAATCGTCCGCTTGGCCAAGCGCGGGCGCGAGGTAAAGCGTGGTGAGAATGCCGCGATTCACAGGGACGAGGTGCGGGGTGAATTGCACCGTTACCGGCGAGCCGTTGGCCAAGCCAAGCTCCTGTTCAATCTCAGAGAGGTGCCGGTGCTTGGGCACGCCGTACGGACGCAGGCTCTCGTTGCACTCTACATACAGGAAGGGCAGGGAGGCGTTGCGGCCCGCGCCGCTGACGCCGCTGAGCGAGTCGGCGATGATCTGCCCGGGATCGATCAGACCCGCCTCCAGCAGCGGGATGGTCGGGAGCAGGATGCTGGTCGGGTAACAGCCGGGGGAGGCGATGAGTGTGGCGTCGGCGATGGTGTCGCGACGGACTTCCGGCAAGCCGTAGACCGCCTTCGGGAGCCATTCCGGTGCGGGATGTTCGGCCCCATAAAATTCGTGATAGACCTCGGCGTCGTTTAGCCGGAAGTCGGCGCTCAAATCAATCACCGTCACGCCGCGTTCGGCCAGCGGCACGGCGAATTCCGCCGCGACCCCGTGAGGCAGGGCGAGGAAAATCGCCTCGGCCTTCTCCGCGAGCAGATCGATTGACGGCTCGGAGAATACNANTATCNGATGNACCGGCGTAGCCGGCGAAGCGCGGGAACACGGAGGTCATCGGCTGTCCGGCGTACTGGCGCGAGGTCAGCACAGACAGGTTGACGTGCGGATGCACGAGCAGTAGCCGCACCAGTTCCTCCCCGGAATAACCGGAGGCTCCGACGATCGCCACATTGATATTTGTCCCTGACATGATGGTTAAATGATTCCGGCCGCGCTTGGCCATGGTTGCTTGAGAAGACGGTATCTGAAAACAGAAAGCCCCGCCAGCGTTTCAACCAGCGGGGCTCGAAAAGGGTTACAATTTAGCGTTTGCTGTATTGGAAACGTTTCCGTGCGCCGGGCTGGCCGGGCTTTTTTCGCTCCTTCTTGCGGGGGTCACGCGAGAGATGGCCGGCGTCCTTGAGCGGTTGCCGCAGTTCGCCGTTGTGCTTCTCGAGCGCCCGGGCGATGCCGAGCCGCACCGCGCCGGCCTGGCCGGCGATGCCGCCACCCGACACCTTCACGCGGACATCAGCCTTGTCGCTCATCTCGACGGTCTCGAGAGGCTCGACAGCGAGCGAGCGCTGGTTCTCGACGGTGAAGTAGTTTTCCACATCACGCCCGTTGACAGTCACCTTGCCGGAGCCGTTGGCGGACAGGCGCACACGGGCCACCGCAGTCTTGCGGCGGCCGGTTCCCAAAAATTCCTCGGTAGTTGCCATTTGAATAAAGGGTGTCAGGCCAGCTCGAGTGCGGCCGGGGCCTGCGCCTTGTGCGGGTGTTCCGGCCCGGCGTACACCTTGAGCTTCTTGATAATCTGCCGGCCCAGCCGGTTGCGGGGGATCATGCCCCGTACGGCCCGCTCGACGAGCCGCTCCGGGTGCTTGGCCCGGACATCGGCCGGGGTGAATTTCTTCTGGCCGCCCCGCCAGCCGGAGAAGGTGCTCATGATTTTCTCCGTTTCCTTTCGGCCGGTGAGCACGACTTTCTCCGCGTTGATGACCACGACAAAGTCGCCGGTGTCGAGGTGCGGCGTGAAAGTTGCCTTGTTTTTGCCGCGCAACAGGTCGGCCGCCTTGGTGGCGACCTTGCCCAGCACGGCACCGTCGGCGTCGATCACGTGCCACTTTCGCGGCTGCTCGTCCACGGTACGGTTCAGCTTGTCGATCTTTGGTAAATAGGTCTTCATCCAGAGCCCCCCGGAAGCAAAGGGGCGGGAACAGTACCAAAAAAGGAAAGCGAGTCAACACGTAGTTTGAAGAAAAAACCGGCATTATCGGCCTGTTTTCGGGCGAATTCGCATCATTGTATTGACTCGAAGCCAATCATGCCTACTTTTTGCCGCCTCTGATTTCTTGAGCATTGAACCGTTAAAAACTGGGCGTCGGCTTTTTTTGCTGATGCTTTCGGCCCTTGTGGTGACGCCGTACCGGGCGTTGGCCAAGCGCTTGACCAAGGGGCCGCTGGTTTATCTGACCTGGCGTTCCGACCCCACCTCGACGGTCGTTGTCAACTGGATGGACGAGGACGCGCGCAGCAATGACTATGTGATGTATCGCCCTGTGGTCGCGCCGACCGGCGTGCGGTGGACGAGGGCCAGCGGGTTCAAGCATCAGTTTGCCGACCAGAAGAAACGGATTGTCCACCACGTCGAGCTGCGCGGGTTGCAGCCCGACACGGAGTATGTCTTTACGATTCGCTCGGAGACACCGGCCAACGGCGGGCAGTACTTCAAGTTTCGCACGCTGCCGCTCACGCTGCCGAAGCAGTTCCGATTCGTGACCGGTGGCGACATGATGCACAAGCGCAAATACCTCGACGCGATGAACCAGCGCGCGGCGCAGCTCAACCCGTGGTTCGCGCTGTTGGGCGGCGACCTGGCCTACGCCAACGCCAGCTCGAAGGAGGTGGCCAAGTGGGATGACTGGCTGGAATCGTGGATGCTCAATTGCGTGCGCCGGTCGGACGGTTGCCTGATCCCGATGGTCGTGGCGATCGGCAACCATGAGGTTGATGGTGGCACCGGGAAAAAGCCGAAGGACGCCAAATATTTTTACAGCCTGTTCCCGCTGCCGGCCAAGCGCAGTTTTTACGCGATGGACGTTGGTGACTATTTGAGCCTGATCGTGCTCGACTCCGACCTGACCGAGCGGGTGGAGGGGGAACAGGCGAACTGGCTGGNGCAGGCCTTGGCCAAGCGCGCGGGCAGGGTGCCGTACATTTTCCCGTGCTATCATAAGCCGGCTTACGGGACGGCCAAGCCGCCGAGCGGCAGCAATGATTCCTCCAAGGATCCGTTGGCGCAGAGGATCATCAAAAACTGGTGTCCGTTGTTCGACAAGTATCGCGTCACGGCGGTGTTCGAGAATGATCATCACACCTACAAGCGAACGCATCCGCTGCGCGCGAACCGGGTCGACAGGGAAAACGGCATCCTGTACCTCGGTGACGGTTGCTGGGGTGTCGATACCCGCTCGGTGCCGAAGCCGGGCGAGTTGTGGTACCTGGCCAAGGCGGCGGGCAAACGGCACCTGATTTGCGTCACGATTCGAGACGGGAAACCGTCCTACGCCGCCTACGAGGCGGACGGGAAAGTGATTGATCAGCACGGCTGATCCGATACCCTTCGGGGTGCGTTTTCTGTAACTTTTTATGCCCATTTACACGTACGAAACGATACCGCGTAAGGCGGGGCAGCGAGTGCGCCGATTCGAGGTTGAGCAGCGCATGAGCGACGATCCGCTGAAGAAGGATCCCAAGACCGGCCTGCCGGTTAAGCGCATCATCACGGGCGGTTCCGGCACCATCTTTGGCGGCTTGAGCGTGATGGCGATGAACCGAAAGAAGGGTAAATAAACCACCAGACATGAGATTTCCACTGTTTGCGCTGGCGGCGCTGGTGTTTGTGGCGTGCGCCGGGGCACGGGCCGAGACGCTGTTCGAGAGCGGGGCCAAGTGGAGTTACTACAAGGGCAACGACCATCCCTCCGGCGGCGACCTTGAGTGGACGGAACCCGACTTCGACGACAGCGATTGGCCAAGCGGCGGCACGCCGATCCGCTACGGCGACGGCAACGGCGGCACGGTGTTGTCCGACATGCGCTACACTTACTCGACGGTGTTTTTCCGCCGCACGTTCACCGTGGCCAAGGGGGCGGAGGTGTCCGCGCTCGACCTCTTGGTAAACTACGATGACGGCTTCGTGGTCTGGATCAACGGCGAAGAGGTGCTGGACGTCGGCGGCGCGGCTGACCTGTCGCACGACTCGTTCGCCAGCGCCAGCCATGAGTCCGGCAACTTCGAGACGTTCGCGTTGGCCAATCCGGCGCAGTATCTCGTCGACGGCAAAAACGTGATCGCAGTCATGGGATTCAACATCAACCTGACGAGCAGCGACTTCATGATGGACGCCGAGCTGCGGAGCTACCGTCCCGACAAGTCTCCGCCGACGGTGGCGTCGATCAACCCGCCGCCCGGCAACGTCAGCCTGCTGCGCGAGGTCACAGTGCGGTTCAACGAGGAGGTCACCGGGGTGGACGCCGACGACCTCTGGCTCAACGGCGACCCGGCGGTGGAGCTGAGTGGCCGCAAGTCAACTTGGACGTTCACGTTTGCGCCGGGNGACTTTGGCGAGGCCACGCTGTCGTGGAACCCGGCCCACGGCATTGCCGACACGGCGCGGCCGCCCAACCCGATGGATGCCGACACGGCGGCGGCGACGCACCGGTATCGTATCGTCGATGACATGCCGCCGACATTGGCCACCGTCCTGCCGCCGCCGGGCAGCACGGTGCGCGGGCTGAATCGCGTGCGCCTGTTTTTCAGCGAGCCGATCCGCGGCCTCGAGGCGGCGGATCTGCGGGTGAACGGCCAGGTTCCGTCATCCATCGCCGGGGTGGCGAGCGGGCCGTGGCAGATCGAGTTTCCCCCGGCTGACGATGGTCTCGTGACGATCGCCTGGGTGGCGGACCACGGCGTGACCGATCTTGCGGCGGAGCCGAACCGGCTCGCGGCAGAGGGATGGCATTACAACATCGACGCCAAGCACGACTTTGGGTTGGTGGTGATCAACGAGTTTCTCGCGGCCAACCGCGACGGCCTGAAGGACGAGGAGGGCGAGGCCGGCGACTGGATCGAGCTGCGCAATACGGGGAGCACCGCAGTAAACCTCGCGGGCTGGTCGTTGAGCGACGACGTGGCCAGGCCGGGCAAATGGGTGTTCCCCGCCGTGACGCTCCGGCCAAGCGCAACGCTGGTCGTGCATGCCACCGGCAAGAACCGGCGCGCGGTTGGCCAAGCGCTGCACACCAATTTCAAGCTCGGTGTCGAGGGCGAATACCTTGGCCTGTTCAGCCCGGAATTGCCGCGCCGGGTTGCCGACGAGATTGCGCCGGCGTATCCCGAGCAGCGCGGCGACATTTCGTACGGGCGCTTGGCCAAGGGCGGCTGGGCCTGGTTCGAGACACCGACGCCGGGCACGGGCAACCGCGGCAGGACGATTCAAGGGCTGCTCGCGCCGCCGAAGTTCAGCGCGGAGCGGGGCATCTACGATGCGCAATTCCGGGTGCACCTCACCACCGACGAGCCGGGCGCGGTGATCCGCTACACGACCGACTACTCCGAGCCGACGAAAACCCGGGGCAAGATTTACTCCGCGCCGCTGGCGGTCCGGCGGACGACCGTGGTGCGGGCGGCGGTGTTTAAGCCCGGCATGCTACCGTCGCGCGTGATGACGCACACCTATGCCTACAACCTCAGCAAGGCGGTGACGTCGCTGCCGATGCTGTCGCTCGTCACGGAGCATTCCAACCTGTGGGGCAACACCGGCATCATGGAAACCAACCCGCGCAACACGACCAAGCGCGGCATCGCCTGGGAGCGACCAGTCTCGATGGAGCTGATTTATCCCGACACCGGCGAGACGCTGCAGGCCAACGCCGGTCTGCGCGTACAGGGCGGCAACTACATTCGCGGTCGTTACAACCCGAACGCCGGGCCGCCCGCCGGCAAGTACTCCTTCCGGCTGTACTTCCGTGGCGACTACGGGCCGGGGCGGCTGCGGTATCCAATCTTCCCCGGGCTGCAGGTGGAGGACTTCAACCACATCGTGCTGCGCGCCGGGATGAACGACAACACAAACCCGTTTGTCATCGACGAGTTGGTGCGGCGTCTCTCGGCGGACATGGGGCAGGTTTCCGCGCGCGGCACCTTTATGAATCTTTACCTCAACGGCAAAAACAACGGTTACTACAACCCGACTGAGCGCATCGACAGCGACTTTCTCAACTCGTGGAACGGCAGCGAGTCGGAGTGGGACATCATCGCGCAGTTCGGCGAGCTGCGCGAGGGCGACACCGTGAGTTGGAACCAGCTCAAGGCTGCGTTGCTGAAGAATCTTTCCGTGCCGCAAAACTACGCTGCGGTAGAGCGCCTGCTCGATGTAGACAACTTCATCGACTACATCATGCTCAACGTCTACGCCAACACCGGCGACTGGCCGCACAACAACTGGCGTGCCGCCCGCGAGCGCGTGCCCGGCGCGAAATGGCGCTTCATCGTATGGGACGCCGAGTGGGCGTTCGGAAACAACGGCCGCAGCGTTACAGGGAACAACCTCACCAGCGGGCCGCTGGCCGGCGATTCGGACATCGCACGTTTTTACCGTTCGTTGCAGAAAAACCCCGAGTTTTGCATGCGCTTCGCCGATCGGGTACAGATCCACTATTTCAATGGTGGTGCGTTGACCGATGAGAATGTGCTGCGCCGCTTTCTTGAAATGAAGGAGGAGTTGTCGGACGTGATCCGAAACATGAACACGACTGTTGAAAGAACATGGGTACCGCGCCGCCGAGCGATCGTCATGAGCCAGATGGCGGCGCAAAAAATTCAGGCTTCCGATAACGCGCCGCAATTCAGCCAGGACGGCGGCGCAGTCCCGGCTGGCTACAGCCTCAAGCTCACGGCACCGGACGGCGAGATTTACTACACGCTAAACGGCAGTGACCCGCGCCGTCCCGGGGAGGTGGTCGAGACCGGGAAGACTGTCCTCAACGGCTCCGCCGAAAAGTGGGCGCTGGTGCCTTCCGCGGACAACGGCGGCGACGCGCTGGGCAACAAATGGCGCGGCGGCAGGGAGCCGTTCGACCACGACGATTGGGACTCCGGCAACGACGGCGTCGGCTACGACCAGAACGCTGATTACGACCCGCACATCGGCCTCGACGTGGACNCCGAGATGAACGACATCAACCAGTCGGTGTTCGTGCGCATCCCGTTCAAGGTATCGGCGGCCGACCGGAAAAAATCCAACTTCATGNTGCTGCANTATGAAGTACGACGANGGCTTNGTCGCCTATCTCAACGGCACCCGCATCGCCAGCGCCAACGCCGCGCTTAACCCGGCCTGGAACGCCGGCGCCACCGGCCAGCACGACGACGCCTCGGCGGTGACCTGGGTTAGCTTCGACGTCGGCAGGCACATTCAAAAACTGAAGACTGGGAATAACATTCTCGCCATCCACGGCCTCAACGCCGGCTTGGGCAGTTCCGACATGCTCATCAACGCCGAACTGTCGCTTGGCCAGCGCGCCGGCGCCGAGATTGCCGAAGGGGTGCTCAAGTACACCTCACCGATCCGGGTCTCGGGCGACACAACGATCCGCGCCCGCACGATGCACAACGGCCAATGGAGCGCACTGGTCGGGCATTCGTTTCAGGCCGGGCGTGCCGGGACGCCGCTGCGCTTCACCGAGATCATGTACAACCCGCCCGGCGGCAGCGAGTACGAGTTCGTCGAGCTGCACAATAGTGGCACGTTCGAGGTGTCGCTTGGCTGGCACCGGTTCGACGGCATCGACTTCACCTTCCCCGGCGACGCCGTCATCGGGCCCGGCGAATATCTCGTGCTGGCGTCCGACAACGACCCCGACGCGTTCAAGTTGCGCTACCCCGGCCTGGCCGTGCACGGCTGGTACCAGGGCAGCCTGTCGAACAACGGCGAGCGGCTGGCCCTGCTCGACCTCCGTTGGCGGCGGGTGGTCGAGGTGGACTACAGTGACCGCGGCGCTTGGCCAAGCGCGGCCGACGGCGAAGGCCGTTCGCTTGAGTTGATCGACCTGCTGGGCGATCCCGGCGCGGCGTCGAACTGGCGCGGTAGCACGGCCGAGGCCGGCTCGCCCGGCGAAGCCGGCACGGCTGCCGATCCGCCGACGGTCATCATCAACGAGGTACACGTGCAGTCGCCGCTCTCGGCCGAGCTGGACTTTGTCGAGCTGCGCAACCTTGCCCTGGCGGCGGTCGATCTCTCCGGCTGGACGCTGCGGGATGGCGACGGCAACGCGTTTGAATTGCCTGAAGGCACCGCGCTTGGCCAGGCGGGGCTGCTCGGCATCTGGTGCGGCGAAGGCGAAGGCGATGGGTTACGCGCGGGGTTTGGGCTTCGCCAAGCGGGCGACTCGGTAGCGTTGTTCGATGCT
>NYYJ01000109.1 GCA_002686755.1 Verrucomicrobiales bacterium | reverse complement strand
AAGGAGACTGGATATGAACGACAAGATCGGCGACGAGCGGCGCGGCTCGCGGCAGGACGGCATCTTTCTGCTCAGGCTGACGAATGACCACCAGATCGGCCAGAGTCGCGTGCGCAGCCAGCGCCTGTCCGGCGGAACCCTCGACGCGGCGCCATTCCCACTCAACGCCTTCTTGCGCCAGGCGGCTCTCGATCAATTGGCGGTCTTCATTTTCCGCATCGCGAACCGATTGCAACGCTTCAGGCGAAATATAGCTTGCACCATACGGATCACCGATAAAGACATAGGAATTCCAGCTTGTGGCTTGCAGACAAATGAGGAAGCCCTTGTGATCTCGCACGAGATCGACCGCAGCGGCCAGGCGGCTGTCCTGTCCGGCGTCGCGATTGACGTGCAGCAGCACTGTTTTCATTGTCTCATTCCTTTCCTGCAACCTCGCAGTGTCCGGCAAACCGCCCGGAGCTCCGATGGCGTGTCGCATATCAGGCCAATCTTTTTTGCAGATGCGTTGCGTTCGCCCCCGCGGGACCTGACCCAAAAGGACGCTGGAAGGCCGCGCGACTTACACTTTTCCGCACTTCCTTTCTCTATGGGATGGCTGCCATGTAAGCCTTCGCGCGCCGTTCCGTCCCTAATGGAGGGAAGTGCGCGCAGTTGAGCCGCGACTTCGCACCATTTCTGCAGCAAGGAGCAATAGTCGTATGTCGGTTCCGCAAACCCTCGATGATCTAGGCGAAATCGCTGGCCAAGTCGCGCTGGTCCGGGTCGACTTCAATGTTCCGATCGGAGAAGACGGCGCGGTCGGTGATGATACGCGCTTGCGAGCAAGCTTGCCAACGGTGATGGCGCTCAGAAGGCGCGGCGCGGTGGTCCTCTTGCTTTCGCATCTCGGGCGGCCCAAAGGAAAACCGACCGCGGCATTTTCGCTCGCGCCGGTCGCCCAAGCCTACAGCTCCCTGCTCGGTGACGAGGTTCATTTTCTCGAAGACTGGACAGGCGCGGGAGCGAAGCGCGCGGTTTCCGAGCTGGAGGCGGGCGATGTTGCTCTACTGGAAAACACCCGTTTCTACGCAGGCGAGGAAAGCAACGGTCCCGAGCTTGCAAGCGCGATGGCCGACCTTGCGGATTTTTATGTCAACGATGCGTTCTCGGCCTCGCACCGGGCGCATGCATCGACGGTGGGTGTAGCAAGACTGCTGCCGAGCTATATGGGCCGCGCCCTGCAAGACGAGCTCGGGGCGTTGCAAGAGGCGATCGGGCACGGGCGGGAACCTTCCACCGCGATCATCGGCGGTGCCAAGATCTCGAGCAAGCTCGACGTCCTCGAGCAGCTCAGCACGAAAGTCGATAACCTCATCATTGGCGGAGCGATGGCGAACACCTTTCTCGCTGCGCTGAAGAAGCCAATCGGGAAATCGCTCGCCGAGCGGAATCTCGAGGATGCAGCGCTACGAATTCTGAAGAGTGCCAGTCAGGGAAAGTGCCAGATCCATCTGCCCGAGGATGTCGTGGTAGCCAGGGAACTGACACCGCATCCCGTTTCGCTGCGCACGACCCTGGTCGAAGATGTCGCCGCCGATGAGATGATCCTTGACCTGGGACCCCGCACAGTCGCGAAAACTGTTGACGTGCTGCGAACCTCGCAGCTTCTCATCTGGAATGGCCCGCTCGGTGCATTCGAGACCCCTCCTTTCGAGACATCGACTTTCGCGATCGCCCAGGCGGCCGCCGAGCTGACACGAAAGGGATCGCTGATCTCGCTTGCCGGTGGCGGTGACACTCTTGCGGCCCTCAACAAGAGCGGTCTGACTGCGGATCTGACCCACGTGTCGACTGGAGGCGGCGCATTTCTCGAATGGGTCGCCGGCATCGCGCTTCCCGGTCTGCAGGTCCTTACCTGACTGGGCCTTGAGCGGTATCTGGGTTCGGCGCTCTTCCAGCGGGATATATGTCGAAACGGGGCTGCGGCGAACCACTCCCGATCACTGGGTATTGGACCCGCCAAACTCTTGCCGATGCGCCGTTTGGCCCATTGCCCTTAAGTTCAAGCGCAGTCGTTTTTCCAGTTCCAGGGCCGCAAAGAACACCGTGCCTATGGCAAAGAGTAGCACGCCATCGGCAAACGGAACCGGGCGTGTTGCAAAGACCACCTGGAGGGGCGGCGCGTAAGTAATGCCCAATTGCGCGGCGAACACGGCTATCACAGTGAGCCACACCGCCTTGGTGCCCCTTACTGCCGTCCAGGTGAGCGATGATCCATAAATGTTACGTACGTAGAAGAGATAGAAAATTTCCATGATAGCGAGCATGTTGAGCGCGAGCGTACGGGCCAATTCCAGCTCATATTGCTGCTCAATCGCATAAGCGAACACGCCGAAAACCCCAGCGGAAATGAGCAGCGAGGCGAAAATTATCTGCCAGGCCAGGGTGCCGTTCAAGATCGGTTCGGCTCTTGGTCGCGGCGGCCTCAACATCGTATCTTCTTCGGTCGGTTCAAAGGCAAGCGCGATCCCCAGCGTGGTGGCCGTCACCAGATTGATCCAGAGGATTTGAATGGGCGTGATCGGAAGCGTGAGGCCGAGCAGAATCGTGATGATTATGGTCAGCGCTTCGCCGCCATTGGTGGGGAGCGTCCAGCTGATGACCTTCTTGATGTTGTCATAGACTGTCCTTCCTTCCCGAACCGCTGCAGCGATGGAGGCAAAGTCATCGTCAGCGAGGACGATGTCCGCAGCCTCTTTCGCCGCCTCGCTTCCGCTACGCCCCATTGCGATGCCGGCATCGGCCCGTTTCAGCGCGGGCGCATCATTCACGCCGTCCCCTGTCATCGCAATCGTCAGACCGCGCGATTGCAGCGCTTCAACGAGCCGCAGCTTGTGGCCGGGATTTGTTCTGGCGAAAATGTCCGTCTCGAGAACCGCAGCAGCCAGTTCGTGGTCGGTCAGCGCGTCAAGATCGGTGCCAGTGAGCACAAAATCCGGATGTTCGAGACCCACCTGCCTGCCAATGGCGGCTGCGGTGCCGGCATGATCACCCGTAATCATTTTTACCCGGATGCCTGCTGCGCGGCACTCGGCGATCGCGGCGACCGCCGAAGGGCGTGGGGGATCGATGAGACCGACCAGCCCGAGCAAAACGAGTTCGCCCAGGAACTCTGCCGGCGGGAGTTTGTGCTCGGCNGGCCTGGCGACGCGTGTNGCGAGCGCAAGAACGCGCTGNCCCCGCGCNCTTAATTCATCGATGCGCATACGCCAGTAATCCCTGTCGAGCNCTACGGCNTCGCCGGTNGCGNAGCGCTGGGAGAGGCACATCGAGAGCACCTGTTCGGGCGCACCTTTTGTGGTGATCAGACCTGGACCATTCCGCTTGTGCTGCAGGGTCGCCATAAAACGGTATCGCGCGTCAAATGGTATGGCATCGCTGCGAAACCATTCCCGCGTCAGGGGCTCCAACGCCCCCCCAGCCTTGATCGCGAGGGCCAGCAGGGCACCCTCCATCGGGTCACCGCTGACGGTCCAGCTTCCTCCAGTCTCGTTGAGCTCCGCGTCGTTGCAAAGCGCCGCGACCAGCGCAAGTTCAGACAGCGCCTCGCTATAAGCAGGGTCATCGGAGGCGTGTTCGTTAGAGATTTCACCTTCAGGTCCGTACCCCTCGCCGGCAATTGAGAATGTCTGGTCGGCGAGTGCGACCGATGCCGCCATCATTTCGTTGCGGGTCAAGGTACCGGTCTTGTCGGTGCAAATAATGGAAACAGAGCCGAGCGTTTCGATTGCGGGCAAGCGCCGCACAATCGCATTCCGCCTTGCCATGGCCTGCACACCGATCGCCAGAGTTATCGTCAGCACCGCAGGCAAACCCTCCGGGATCGCAGAGACCGAAAGGCCGACGATGGCCATGAAGACCTCGGAAAATTCCAGGTTTGCGACATAATAGCCGAAGGCAAGCAGCGTTGCGGCGATCAGGAGGATGAGAAGAGTCAGCCATCTGGCAAAGCCGTTCATTTGCTCCACGAGCGGCGTCGTCAGCGTTCTAACGTCCGCCAGCATTCCGCTTATCCGACCGATCTCGGTTTCTTCGGCAGTCGCGATAACGATGCCCCGTCCTTGACCGGCGGTCACCAATGTACCGCTGAACGCGAGCGATGACCGGTCGCCCAAAGATGCGTCCATTGCGACAGGAGCCGGGCCCTTCTCGACGGGGAGGGACTCGCCGGTCAAGACCGCCTCCTGAGCTTGGAGGCCGTAAGCTTCGACGAGCCTGAGGTCGGCAGGAACGCGGTCGCCAGCTTCGAGCAGCACCAGATCGCCGAGGACAAGCTCTTCGCTGCTGATATCGAGCCGCTTTCCATCGCGTATTACGGCAGCATGCGGCGCGAGCATTTGCTGGATCTTCGTCATTGCCTGCTCAGCCCGTCCTTCTTGGGCAAGGCCGATGACGGCGTTCACGATGACGACCGCGAGGATGACGATCGTGTCGATAAGGTGTCCGAGAACAGACGTGATCGCCGCAGCAACGAGCAGCACATAGATAAGAATATTGTTGAAGTGCGACAGAAAGCGGCGGACGATGCTGGGCTTTTGCACGATGCGCGGCCGGTTAGGTCCGAATGCCCGCAGCCGATCAGCCGCTAGTTCGCTGCAGAGCCCATCCGACGTGGCGCCGAGAATGTCGGCGACATAGTCGGCCTCTTGTGCGTGTGCATTCGAAATTGTTGGCCGGCCCGGTGGATCCGCCGACATGCGAAATCAGTCCGCTGCATTTTTGCTGGAGAAGTTTTCGAAGAACCGCCCGAACTCGACCGGAAAAGGGAACACGATGGTCGAACTCTTTTCGCCGGCGATCGTCCCCAGCGCGCCGAGGTAACGCAATTGCATCGCTTCGGGCCGACTGGAAAGGATTTCGGCCGCTTCGTGGAGCTTCTGCGCTGCCTGCTCTTCGCCTTCGGCGTTGATCCCCCGTGCCCGCCGTTCGCGCTCGGCCTCGGCCTGCTTCGCCATGGCCCGAACCATGGTTTCATCGATATCGACATGCTTGATCTCGACGTTGGCAACCTCGATTCCCCATGCGTTGGTGTGCGTGTCGATAATATCCTGAATATCCTTGTTGAGCTTGTCGCGCTCGGCGAGCAGTTCATCGAGTTCGTGCTTCCCAAGCACGGAACGCAAGGTCGTCTGCGCAAGCTGGCTGGTAGCGTCGACGAACTGTTCGACCTGGATGATCGCGCGCTCGGGATCGATAACGCGAAAATAGATGACGGCATTCACGTGCACCGAAACATTGTCCCGCGAAATGAGATCCTGGGTAGGCACATCGAGCACAACGGTTCGCATATCGACCCGCGCGATGGTCTGGATAAAGGGAAAGACAAGGATGAGCCCCGGCCCTTTGACGCCGGTGAATCGACCGAGCGTGAAAAGCACGGCGCGCTCATACTCGCGCAGGATCCTGATGGAGCTCGCTGCAAGCAGCACGGCGATAAATATGGTGCCAAGGATTAGGGTGGAATTGCTTATCATGATGCCCTCCTTTCGAGGTTGCGATCGCCGAGCATTCGGCACGGCCTCGCGCCATCGGCCCGCTCTGGAAAAGACACGAGAAGCGCCCTCCGGATGCCTTTAAGGACGAGCAGCCGACCTGCTGATTACAGTTCCGCTCGACGCGCGCGGGAAGCCGGCATCGCGCGCTATCGAATCCAAGTTCACCGCGATGGCAGGGTTTGATCGCCTGGAATCTTCGAGGATCGCGGCAGCTCTTCATTGTCGAAGAATCCGCAGGTTGCTTGCCTCTTAATCGTAATGTGTCGGCCTGGCTGCCGTCTGATGATGCAAGGCCCAATCACGGCGTCGCACATCATCGCGGCTTCGCATGTCGGCCGGGGCGATCATTCCAAGCACGCTTTCGGAAAGGCTTGCGAGACGACAAAGGGATCAAGAAGTGCACAATTCTGGATGCGAAAACCATCAGAAGCGAAGCGGGAAGCCTCTGCTTGCCCCCCGCGCAAGCGCGGCGTCAGGCTCGCTCATCGCAGCGGCTGTTGCTGTAGCGGCGGCCACACCAGCAGCCGCGCAGACAACAGTCTATGAGAGCGACGATGTCTCCCTAGACGTTGCCGCCGATGCGACGGCTGTTGTCTTCACGCAGAACAATTCCTGGTTCGGCGAGCCGGAAACCAATATCGGGGCTGACACCGACAGCTGGGCAGAACTCGCGTTCGAACCCCAGCTTTACCTGACCGTTCGCAATGTCCTTGGCGGTGAGCTTTCGGCGGGTGTCTCGACCGTCACGACAAAGACCTACGGCGAGAGCGCCGACGGCCTTGCCGTGGGTTTCGACGATCCCGGCGCGACGACGCTCGAGAAACTCTATGTGGGCTGGAAGACCGAGATTGGTCCCAACGACACAATTGAGATCTTCGGCGGTGATTTCGACTACCAGATCGGAACAGGTTTCCTGATCAAGGACGGTGGCCGCGACGGGGGCGACCGCGGAGGTTTCTACCTTGGTGCACGATCGGCCTCGCGCGGCAGCGCCTTGCTCCGCGTCAAGACAGGCGACCTCCTGCTTGAAGGCTTCTATTTAGGCAATAATCCCGGGCGAAGCGGCATTCGTGCACATGTCGTCGGCGCCAATGTCGAGTATGAGCTTGCCGAAGAGGTGTCGATCGGCGCTACCTACATTGAGGTCGCGCATTTCGATGACCCGGTGACCGCTGGCACCGCCGAAAACCTCAAGGCATATGATTTTCGCGGGTCTGCAAAGGTTACCGACCAGCTCACCTTTTCAGGCGAATATGCCGTGCAGAGCGGGGCCGGTTTCTACGACGGCAAAGGGTGGTACCTACAGGGCGACTACGGTTTCGATAGCCTGCCTCTGAACCCGACGCTCACCTACCGCTACGCGGAGGTCACGGGCGACGATCCCGCAACGCTGAAGAATGAGGAATTCATCCCGCTGGCATACGGGTTCACCGATTATGGGCAATGGTACCAGGGCGAGATCACCGGCAACTGGATCTTCGCCAACTCCAACCAAAAAACCCATATGGTAAAGGGAACAGCGACACTCACCGAGAGCCTCGCACTCACCGCATCCTGGCTCAATATCTCACTCGATGAGCCGGGACAGCTGGGCGTCACAGACGCGGCATTCGGCAACGAGTTCGACGTCTTCATCGACTGGCAGGCGACCGATCGCCTGTTTCTGTCCCTCGCTGGCGCGGTTCTAGTGCCTGGCGAGGGAGCGAAGCAGCTCACCGGCGGATCCGGCACCTGGTCGCACGTCATGCTTTACGCTTCGGTTTCTTTCTAGGAGGTATGATCATGTCGGACACTGCCGCTGCGCACGGGTCACCCTCCAGCTCCAGGCGCTTCAAATTTCCCACCGCGTATACAATTCTCTTTGCCCTCATCGCATTGGTCGCCGCGGGCAGCTGGGTCATTCCGGCAGGCCAATATGAGCGGATTGAGAATGCCGAACTGGGGCGCTCGGTCCCGGTCCCCGGAACTTACGAAACCGTAGACGCGAACCCGCAGGGCATATTCGACGTACTGCTGGCGCCGATCGCCGGGTTCTACAATCCCGAAACCTATGAAGCCCAGGCCATCGATGTCGCGCTTTTCGTGATCATCATCGGCGGCTTCCTCGGCGTCGTCACGCGAACCGGGGCGATTGACCGCGCCATCGAACGGTCAATGGGAGCGCTGAAGGGAAGAGAGGTCTGGATGATTCCCATCCTGATGGCAGTGTTTGCCGCCGGTGGGACGACCTACGGCATGGCCGAAGAATCGCTCGCATTTTACGGACTACTTATTCCCGTCATGCTCGCGGCCCGCTTCGACGCCGTCGTTGCGGTTGCGGTCATTCTCCTCGGCGCAGGCGTCGGTGTCCTGGGATCGACCATCAATCCGTTCGCGACGGTCATAGCCGCCAACGCGGCAGGAGTGCCGTTCACCTCCGGACTGGGCCTGCGCGTCTTTATCCTGGTGAGTGGATGGGCGATCTGTTCGGCTTATGTGGTCCGCTACGCGCTCAAGGTGCGTGCCGATCCGTCGAGATCGATCGTTGCCGACGAGAGCGCAGCGATCGCCGCGCGGTTCGCGAGTGACGGCCATGACGCACAGGCGCCGCTGAGCAGAACGCAGGTCCTGACCCTGATCATTTTCGCGGCGACATTCGGTATCATGATCTGGGGCGTCGCCTCACAAGGCTGGTGGATGGACAAGATGTCGGCGCTTTTCATTGCGGCATCGATCCTGGTTGGCGTTGTTGGGTGGATGGGAGAGCAGAAATTCATCGATGCCTTCATGGCCGGCGCGAAAGACTTGCTCGGCGTCGCGCTTATTATCGGAATCGCGCGCGGCATCGTCGTAATCATGGATGCCGGTAAAATGACCGACACCATACTGAACAGCGGAGAGCAGGCCTTGGCGGGCCTAGGCGCGGTTGGTTTCATCAACACCATCTTCGGGATCGAGGTCGGTCTGTCCTTCCTCGTCCCATCATCATCGGGGCTGGCTGTCTTAAGCATGCCGATCCTCGCGCCACTTGCAGATTTCTCCGCGGTCGACCGGGCGCTTGTGGTCACCGCCTACCAGTCGGCGAACGGCCTGGTGAACCTCATCAACCCTACTTTCGCTGTCGTGATGGGCGCGCTCGCCATTGGCGGCGTTCCCTATCAGCGGTGGCTCAAATTCATGTGGCCGCTGCTGCTTATCCTGACGGTGCTGATCATGAGCTCGCTCAGCCTCGCAGCTGCGCTTGGGTAAAACCAAGCTGCTCGAACATTTGCAAAAAGGACATCTTCAATGACCGGATTTGGCGTTCATTCCGAAATAGGCAAGCTCCGCAAGGTTATCACCTGCCAACCGGGTCTGGCGCATTCCCGCTTGACGCCGGCGAATGCCGACGCGCTTCTCTATGACGACGTGCTGTGGGTGCAGGAAGCGCGCACCGACCACGCTGATTTTCGTATGAAAATGAGCGCAAGAGGGGTCGAAGTCTACGAGTTTCACGACCTGCTCGGCGCTGTCCTCGCGATCCCCGAAGCGCGAGCATGGGTTCTCGACCGGCGGATCTCAGAGGATCAGGTCGGGCTTGGCATGCTGAGCGAGCTACGCGCCTGGCTAGACGAAATGTCACCCAGCCAGCTCGCCATACACCTGATCGGCGGCATTGCCGTTCATGAACTGCCCTTCAAGGCGCATGACATGTTCGGCAGCTATCTCGGCCCGGACGGGTTCGTCATCCCGCCGCTCCCGAACACGCAGTTCCCCCGCGACAACAGCTGCTGGATCGGCAACGGCCTTACCCTGAACCCAATGTTTTGGCCCGCGCGGCGGCCGGAGACGCTGCTTGTGGCGGCCGTCTACAAATTCCATCCGCTGTTTGCGAGTGAAGATTACCAGATATGGTGGGGGGATCCGGACACTGACCATGGCCCGGCCACACTCGAGGGCGGCGACGTCATGCCTTGGGGCAATGGCACAGTCCTGATCGGTATGGGCGAGCGCACCTCACCGCAAGCCGTGGGTCAGGTCGCTCGCGCGCTCTTCCGCGGCGAGGCGGCACAACGGGTTATTGCCTGCCAGCTACCGCGATCGCGCAGCGCCATGCACCTCGATACGGTTTTTTCCCACTGCGAGCGCGATGTTGCGACCGCCTTCGTCGAAGTGTGCGATCAGATCCAATGCTACAGTCTGCGGCCCGGAGACAGTGCTGACCAGATTGATTTTCGCAAGGAAGAAAAGCACCTCTTTACCTTGGCTGCGGAGGCGCTGGGCCAGAAGAAACTGACCATCGTCGAAACCGGGGGCGACGCCTATGCGCAGGAACGCGAGCAATGGGACGATGGGAACAACGTCGTCGCGATCGAGCCGGGCGTCGTCGTCGCCTATGATCGCAATACGTCGACCAACACCTTGCTGCGCAAAGCCGGCATCGAGGTCATCACGATCCGAGGCTCCGAGCTCGGGCGGGGTCGCGGTGGTGGCCACTGCATGACCTGTCCGGTCTGGCGCGACCCGGTCGATTTCTAACTTTCGCTCCCCTGACATACCGACAATCGAGACATTTTATGGCCTACAATCTTCACGGACGCAGTTTCCTGAAACTGCTCGACTTCGACCAGCGGGCGGTGCGTCACCTGCTCGACCTGTCGCGCGATCTCAAGCGCGCGAAATATGCCGGTACCGAGCAGCAGCATCTCAAGGGCAAGAACATCTGCCTGATCTTCGAGAAGGCGTCGACACGTACAATGTGCGCTTTCGAAGTTGCGTCCATGGACCAGGGGGCAGGGGTCACGTACCTCGGGCCGACGGGTTCCCAAATCGGCCATAAGGAGTCGATGAAAGACACGGCTCGTGTGCTCGGCCGCATGTACGACGCGATCGAGTATCGCGGTTTTGCGCAGGAGAAGGTCGAGGAACTCGCCGCCCATGCCGGCGTGCCGGTGTTCAACGGTCTGACCGACGAATTCCATCCCACGCAGATGCTGGCTGATCTGATGACGATGCGCGAGCATGCCGACAAGCCGCTTGGCGACATCTCTTACGCCTTTGTCGGCGACGCCCGGAGCAACATGGGGCATTCGCTCATGATTGCAGGCTGCCTGATGGGCATGGATGTACGGATCGGCGCGCCCAAGAGCCTCTGGCCGAGCGATGACTATTTGCAGCCTGCCAGAGCATTTGCCGACCAATATGGCGCGCGGCTTACACTGACCGAGGATCCCGTCGAGGCGGTGGAGGGCTGCGACTTCGTCAATACCGATGTCTGGGTTTCGATGGGGGAGCCCGAAGACGTCTGGCAGGAACGCATTGAGCTGCTTTCACCTTACCAGGTAAACACCGCACTCATGCAGGCAACCGGCAACGCCGCAGCAAAGTTCATGCATTGCCTTCCTGCCTTCCACAACACCGAAACGAAGGTCGGAAAGGAGATCTTCGAGGCCCACGGTATTGCCGAAATGGAAGTCACCGACGAAGTCTTCGAATCGGCGGCCGGAATTCAGTTCGAACAGGCCGAGAACCGGCTTCATACCATCAAGGCGATCCTTGTCGCCACGATCGGGACCTGACGCCATGCGCATCGTCGTCGCTCTGGGTGGAAACGCGCTCCTGAAACGCGGCGAACCACTTACCGCGGAAAACCAGCGCGCGAACGTCCGTATTGCTGCGGCCGCGCTTGCGCCGCTCGCCGTGGAGCACGAACTCATCATCTCGCACGGCAATGGACCTCAAGTCGGCCTGCTCGCCTTGCAAGGTGCCGCTTACAAGCCTGACGAGGCGTTTCCGCTCGATGTGCTCGGCGCCCAGACGGAAGGCATGATCGGCTACATCATCGAGCAGGAGCTCAAGAACCTCCTCCCCGCCAGCCAACAGCTCGCCACGATTCTGACCATGGTCGAAGTCGACCCCCACGACCCGGCCTTTGACGAGCCGACTAAGTTTGTCGGGCCGATCTATGACCAGGACCATGCTCTGCGCCTTGCAGAGGAGAAGGGATGGGCGATGAAGCAGGATGGTGACAGTTGGCGCCGTGTTGTCGCATCACCCACCCCCAAAAGCATCGTCGAACGCGAACCGATCCAATGGCTTATTGAGAAGGCGGCGATCGTCATCTGCGCCGGGGGTGGGGGGATCCCGGTCGCCGAGGGTCCGGATGGACATTATGCCGGCGTAGAAGCTGTGATTGACAAGGATTTTGCCAGCGAGCTGCTGGCACGAGACCTCGAAGCCGACCTGCTGGTGATGGCCACCGATGTCGATGCAGTGTATCTCAATTGGGGCAAGGCCGGTCAGCGCGCCATCCGCTCGGCTTCGCCCGACGCGGTCGATCTTGGTGCCTTTCCCGCAGGTTCTATGGGCCCAAAAGTGCGTGCGGCCTGCAATTTCGCTGCAGCGACCGGAAAGAAAGCTGCAATCGGCGCGCTGAGCGATCTGCAGGCGGTCGTCAACGGCGATCGCGGAACGACGATCAGTATGCAAGGCAGTGGCATCGAGTTTGCGGATCCCGATCCGTCGGAGGAGCGTTGACGATCGGTGATCCAGCGCGCCTAAGGTAGCCCGACCGTGGTCGCCAAACGCGAGCGATGCGATGACCGCAACATAGCACGAAGCCGATTGATCGGCTGCTTGCGAGTGTAATCCCGGCTTCATGGAGGCGTCTGCTCTTGAAAGACGCAAGAATGCGGAGATGAATGGGCAAGACAGGTTCAAACGGAGCGGCGAGCAACGCAGCCGACAAGGACGGCTCGACGGAAGGCGTGCGCCGCCGAGATTTTATCCATATCGCGCCCGTTGCGTTCGCGGGAACCGGTGCCGCCGCGGCGATCTGGCCGCTTATCGACAGCATGAACCCATCGGCCGATGTGGTCGCACAGGCGAGGATCGAAGTCGATTTGCAACCCATCGAGCCAGGTCAACGTATCACTGTGAGCTGGCGCGAGCAGCCGGTGTTCATTGTGCGGCGCACAGCTGAAGAGATCGCGCGAGCCAAAGCCGACGATGCCTCTTCAGGGCTGATCGATCCAGAGACGGACGCTGCGCGCGTGCAGCGACCAGAGTGGCTCGTGGTCGTGGGCGTCTGCACGCATCTTGGCTGCATACCGTTGGGACAGGGAGTGGGCGAAAACCGCGGAAGATATGGGGGATGGTTTTGTCCCTGCCACGGCTCGATCTACGACAATTCCGGGCGCGTGCGGAAAGGGCCGGCACCGAAGAATTTGGTCGTTCCGCAATATGTCATCAGCGACGATCTAAAGCTCTCGATCGGCTAATGACCTTGGGGGTGAGCCGGGGCCGCCTCGAATTCGAGCCAAAACTGGGCCGAGAGCAGCAAGAAGTTTTGCAACCATGCACTGGACCTGCACACCAGGCAGAACACGTAATTCTTGAGGAGACACCCACCGCGTACCCCTCCTTTCCACCCGCCTGAGCTGGCGCTGTGGCGCGGGCATACCAGACTGAAAACTCAGGGCACAAATCGCCTTCGGTGAGACCAAAGCAGCCTGTCCGGCGCCCTACAAACTAGCGCACCGGCTCACCCATCCGGGGGGAAGGAGGAGCGTCGGTCTCTCTACGCAGAAAGAACATCACGACGATCACGCTCATCGCTGCGGCAAAGAAGCACCACACCGATATGAACCAGGTGAGATAGAACGCGCCTGCCGCAAGAAAGGAGACGATTGCGCCGACCCCGAACCAGTTTACCCAGCGATGGCTGGATAGCAGCGGGCTGACACAGGTACCCAAGACATACAGTGTCATGACGATGCCAACGTAGAAGTGGGGGGATTCGTAGTCGATATGACCGTCGCCGGCTGTCGCGACGATTGGCAGGCGGATAAGGAAATAGAGTAAGTAGAGTCCAACCAGGGTTCCGCCTATCGCCGTCGCCAAGAGGGCCTTTCGGCGCCAGGCTACCTTCTCGAGCATATAGACCGCCACCGGGACGTAGATTGGCCACAGAACATGTGAAAAGATCGAATAGAGATAGGTCAGAACCGTCTTCAGTACCGGCGCCTTGTCAGGAAATGTCAGCCACAGTGCGCCCTCGATCAATTGCTGGACGCCAAACAGAACCGGAATCAGCGCGTAGGGTCTCTCGCCGCTATTGCGCGCCATTCGCATTGTGAAGGCACCGGTTGCCAACAGCACGGTGCCGGCGGCGAAACTCGCTGTGGCGGAAAAACACATTCAGTCTACCCTCGCTGGTTGGATGCC
>NYYJ01000108.1 GCA_002686755.1 Verrucomicrobiales bacterium | reverse complement strand
CCCAGCAGCACGTCCCGCGCTCCCGCTTGGCCAAGCATCTCCGCCTCGGCGATGGTGGCGCACTTGAACTTGCCGATGCCGGCCTTGATTTGCATCTGCACGATCTCGGCCATCTTGTGCGTCTTGACGTGGGGCCGCAGTCGTTCCGCCTGGCCAAGCGCGGCGATCATGCGNCGGATATTCTCCGCGATGCGGTCGGGGTAAACGAGGAGGGCGGGCGAGGGTATTTCGTCCGGGCTGGCGAGGGTGTGCCAGTCGTCCGCCATGCCGGTCAGTCGATCTCGAATATGGCCTCGATCTCGGTGGGGATGTTGCCGGGCAGCGAGCCCATGCCGACGGCGCTGCGTGCGCCGACACCGTTCTCCTCGCCCCAGACCTGCGCGAACAACTCGCTGCAGCCGTTGATGACCTTGGGGTGGTCGGGGAAATCAGCGGTGCAGTTGACCATACCGAGCACCTTGATGACGCGCCGGACGCGGTCGAGGCTGCCGAGGTTGGCCCGGAGCGTGGCGAGCAGGGTGAGGCCGACCTGCCGTGCGGATTGATACCCGGCCTCGAGGTCGAGGTCGTCGCCGACGCGGCCGTTCATCAGCGTGCCGTCGCTCTGCACCGGGCCGTGGCCGGAGAGGTAGGCGAGGTTGCCGTCGAGAACGATCGGCTTGTAGACGCCCATCGGCGGCGGGGCGGGAGGCAACTCGAGGCCGAGTTCCTGGATTTTGGCGTCTGCGCTCATGCTGGCTTGTGACGGTTCGGGGAGCGGCAGCTTCGGGGAAGCCTCAGGATTGGGCAAGTTTTTTTGGGCAGGCGGCTTTGAGATGGCCGTGGTCTGCGAAGACACGGATGCCGTGGCGGGCTCAGCCCTTCNTTTTGTCGTCGAGCTTGNNGAGNTGGTCGCGCAGCTTGGCNGCGGCCTCGTAATCCTCCTGCTCGATGGCCTTGTTGAGCTTGTGCTGGAGTTTTTCGCCCTCGGTCATCGGCTTTTTCTCGATGGCTTCCGCCTCGACGTCCTTGAGCCATTCGCGCAGGGAGTGCACCTCCATGCTGCTGTCGACCATTTCCTCGCGTCCCATCTCGGTGTAAAACTGGTTGAGTTCCTCGATCGCGTCGGTGATCTCCTTAATGGCGTCGTCATAGTTGTTCTCGGCGATCAACTCGGTGCCAACGGCCCGGATCTGCATCATGATTGTTTGCGGGCGGAACTGCTGGAAGCTTTGCCCGATATCTTCGCCCACAGCGTAGTCCTGCACGAAGTCGAGCAGCTCGAGGATGTGCTCGGTGTCGCGCTCGACGGCCTCGTAATCCTCCAGTTCGAAGTTGCAGATGCTGCGGTGGTGGTACTGGATGGCCTCCTGCTGGAGTTTGGCGCATTCGTCTGGGTTGATGCTGAAGTCGTCGTCCTCGCCACCATTTTTCTCGCGGTGCCTCTCAAGGCGGATCAGGAAATGATCCAGCAGGGTGGGGTGCCCAAACGGCCGCTTGCCGTCGGGGCGGAACTGNGCGTTCATCTGCAGCAGGCCGAGGTCGATTCGTAGCTGCAGTTTTTCCACACCGCCCTCGCCCTTGACCCGGCGCGCATCCACGCGGCCAAGGCGGTAGTCCCAGTTTTCGAGGACTTTTGAGATGTCGTCGTCCATCCGGGGCTGATCNTGCNNAAAACCGGCTCCAAGTCAATGCCCGCGAACCGAGACGGCGAGCGAGCCGCGGTCGGTCGCGATGAGCGAGCCGGGCTTGATGCCGTTGCGCTCGAACCAGCCCTGGTTGACCTCGAGCGCGTACTGGACGCGGGCCGAGCGGGACTCGACCGGATGGGTGTTGCCAGGCTGCAGGTCGTGAATCTCGATCACGCGGCTGGCCGGGTCGATGTAGGCGATCGACAGCGGCACGGTGGTGTTCTTCATCCAGAAGCCGGCCCGGTGCGGGAACGGGAAGACGAATAGCATGCCCTCGTTCTCCGACATCGACGCGCGGTGCATCATGCCGGCCTGGCGTTCGCGGTTCTCGTTGGCGACCTCGGCGGTCAACTCGGCCGCGCCGAGGTAAAGCTTGATCGTCTCGAGCCTTGGCTGCGCCTTGCTGGTGGCCGGTTGGGCGGTCGGCTTGGGTGTGGCTGTGTTGGGCGGCATGGTGGGAGACTCCTTCTCGCACCCGGCGGCCAGCAGCAAGGCGGCGAATCCCAGCGCTTGGCCAAGTTNTCGTGTGGNNGNNGGTATCATTCCTTGGGNGANACNNGCAGNCGGTAGTACGAGGCNNGTTGGTTGAGTTGNTTGGNGGGNAGNAGTTNCATTCCATCNNGGCGGCGGCNTCGCCCTCNAGTTGTTGCGCTTNGCCAAGCGGCAGGTANGGGCCGGACGCCTCCCCGGCGGTGACAACCCGGTAGACGGCCCCCGGGATGGCCTGCCAATGGAGACGAATGCCGTCGATGGTTGCTTCGGCTTGCAGGGTGAAATAGGAGGAGCCGTCGTTCGGGTCGGTGCCGGCCAGCAATTCATCGGCGCTGCTCATGCCGTCACCATCCGGGTCGAGCGCCAGCGCCGCCGCGCCGCCGTGCTGGAGCGGGTCAAGGCCGCGCGCCACCTCCCAGCCGTCCGGCAAATGGTCGCCGTCGGTGTCGCGCTTGGCCGGGTTGGTGCCGAGNTCGCGTTCGCGNGCGGTGGACAGCCCGTCGTCATCCGGGTCGGGGTCGATGGCCANNCGCACCTTCAGGCCATCTAGTTGGTAAACATCAAGCTGGAAAATGAGATCCTTCTCGACCTTCAGGCTTTTGCCCAGGTGAGTCGTGTCGAGNTGCCTATACTNGTTGGAATAGATGCCAGCATTACCAACGACTGCGCCGATCATAATTTCATCTCCCGGTTGCAGGTTGCCCAGGCCTGAGTAGGGGATGGCTAACTCGATGAAGTTGGCGTCGGTTTCATAGTAGTTGGCATCGGTCCACTCCCGTGGATGGGACAATTCCGGAGAACGGTTAAACTGCTGAAAACGAGCGCCGGCTACATCGCTGAACGTTTTTTCGAGTTGAAACACGCCCTGACCAAGTGGGAAGGGGACCGCAGCAATATCCTCCGGTTTTTCACCAATACGCATATTGATGGTGAATCCTGGCCGGGCAAAGTGGCGGGACTGGTTGTCTGCCTTCTCGTCGCCGAGAATCGCCGCCACACTCGGCTTGAAATTGGTGAAGGTTAGGTTTTGAAGGAAGTCGAGCCCGTCGGCGCCCTCGTCGCTGAATTCCACCTTGCCGTTGCCGAGCCCCGCCATGTTGGTGACGCCATCTTGTCTAGGTGACTCGATGAACAGGAAAATGTTTTGGTTGGGCCCAATCATCGCCTGCTCGAAGCCGATATAGAGGTGGGTGCGATCATTGTTGACGCGAACCTGGCCAAGGTTGGCGCTTGCGCCACTGACGGCGGGGATCGGTTTACCGATCAGATCGAACACCTGCCCCTGAATATTTTTAAGTTCTTCTTTGTTTAGGGACGATTCGATCTGGGGCGAATGCCAAGCCGAGTCCCACCATTCGCGCTTAGGTATTTTTTTGTTAATCACAAGCCAGTCCAATACCTTGCCGTCAGGATCCAGTCCATCGAGTTTGAGCTGATCACCCTCGATGTTGATACGCGCCACGAAGTTATGTGGTCTACCCCAAAACTGCGAAGTTCCAGGAAAGAATCTGTAAAAGGGATATCCGGCAGAACCCGATCCGCAAACGACTGAGATCATGCCGTTAATTGGGTTGAATTTCTCAAATGTGTGGCTGTGGCCCGCCAGCATTAAGTCCACCTTATACTTNGCGACAATCGGGTAGATGGTGTTGCCGAAGTCGAAAGTATCCGGAAGCCCGTTACGGTCGTAATCGCTCCATCCGTGGCTTGCCGAGGATGCCACAGGGAAGTGACCAAGGAGTAGCTTCCACGGTTTTGAGGTGGTGGCCAGGTCGTTGGTCAGCCAGTGGAGCTGGTTTGTATCCTTGGAAAAGTTGTGGTGGGCATACCACGGGTTGTATAGCACCGAGACGTGCGCATCGCCGATATCGAACGAATAGAAATGTTCCGTTCCGGAAAAAGGATAATCCAGGTTTGGAGGTTTCAAACCGAGGGATGGCAGGTTGTTTGTCGGAAGATGAAATGCGTTCAGGTAGGCGGTATCGCCGTAATAGAGTTCATGGTTCCCTATAGCTGTGAAGTACGGGACAGACTTCATGTGCTCCTTATAGACGCTGAAATGGCGAAAATCTGGATAGTAATTTGGAGGGCCAGATTTGAAATCATAAACGATATCACCGGCGTACAGGACAGCGTCCGGTTGATTGTCGCGGATCACCTCCGCGAACTTGTGTTGAACAAGGTTTCCACTGCCAGCGTCGCCAAGCAGCATCAAACGGACGGGCCCACTTGGCTTTAGGGTCTTGAACGAAGTGGTTTTCGAGAAACGTGGGATTTCTCCTGCAACACCCCCGACCCGGTAGTGGTACTCGGTCTCTGGCTCAAGGTTGATGAGTTGCAGCACATGGTCGGTCGTCAGCATTTCACTTTCGATCCGCTGGCCAAGCTCTGTCGTAGGCCCGTACTCAACAACGGAGGTGGTGGGCTTGAGGGTTTGCCAGGCAATCTTGGTGTCGGTTGTTGTGGTGCTTTCAATAATTGGACCGCGAACTATATTGGCCAATAACTCAACATGAAACGCAAACCCATAGGCGTTGATGGCGTCGTCGTGCGCCTGGATGGCGAGAATGTTTTCGCCTTCCTGTAGTAAAAGCCTGTACGGATCGAGGTCAATCAACTCCGGATTGCCGCGGTAGTGAACAGCCGCTAGGGCGTTAAATGGCACCGGCTGGTCGGGTTCACCGGCCAGGCTGCGTCGAGCTATCTCGGTGCCGTTCAGGTAGGCGACGAAACCATCTCGGTAATCGACCCGCATCACTAGTGACTTTATCCATTCGGTATCCTGTAGTGTGAATTTTTTACGCAGGAAAAGAGAGTGGTATTTTCCTGGCATATCCCAAAGTGTGGTTGGCGCATCGTATCTACCATAGCCGATGCTGAAGCCGGAGCGGCCCTCTTTCCAATGTTCGTCGTCGAAATCCAGCATCCGCCAGGCGGTGGGCGGGTCGGAGGCCTCGGTTCTGCCTTCAAGGTATTTCCAGACCGAGTAGTTGGCGATGAGGCTCTCGCCCTGGGCCGAGACGGCCAGAAGAAGCAACCCGCACAGTGTCAATCGCTTGAATGGCACGGGGCGGAGTGTAGGAATTGCTTCGCAGGGGTCAATGTTGTGTTTTTGGCAAGATATGGGAAAAAGCCGCCTTGCGCTTGGCCAAGCGGCGGAATCCGGGGTGTCGATGAACCGCAAAAAACCGGGGAAAAGTGCTTTACAAGCCGGTTTTTGCTGGTACGTTGCCCCGCCTTTTCGAGGAGAGAAGAGAGGCAAAAGAGATAGAGAGGAATGGAAGAGAAGGCCAACACAATCGAAGGATATCGCCTTCATGAGACGGACACCGGCTCTGCGGATGTCCAGGTCGCGCTGTTGACGCAGCGGATCAATCACCTGACCGAGCACCTGAAGAGCAACAAGAAGGATCACGCCTCGCGGCGCGGCCTGCTCATGATGGTGGGCCGCCGTCGCCGTCTACTGGACTACGTCCACCGGCACGATGCGAACCGGTATCGCTCACTGACCCAGCGCCTCAAGCTAAGGCATTAAGCCCGCGCGGGCCGGNTCGCCCTTTTTTCTTCACGAGACAACTTTTGGCAACGCCATGCCGGCGGACAATGAATTCTCCCGGCGGATCGGAAATCGCGGCCCNATCCCCTGTTGCNTGAAACTGAGCCGCGTGAATCGTTGCGTTNGTTGGTTCTGAGCATTTCATTCAGCCGCCCGGTCNGTCGGGAGCTTGAGTGAAGTTCTCCGTGCCAGCGAGCGTGACATTAAGGAAAGAAAAACATGTCACACAAAGTAACCGCCAACGTTGGCGGCGCAGAGATTCATATTGAATCCGGCAAGATTGCCAAGCAAGCGGACGGATCAGTCACCGTCCAACTCGGGGAAACCATCGTTCTGGTCGCAGCCTGCGGCTCCTCCAAGCCCCGTCCGGGCCTGGACTTTTTCCCGCTCACGGTCGATTACCGCGAGAAGGCCGCCGCAGCCGGGCGTTTCCCCGGAGGGTTCTTCAAGCGCGAAGGCCGGCCCTCGGAGAAGGAAATCCTCACCTGCCGCGTCACCGATCGCCCAATCCGCCCGCTGTTCCCGAAGGGGTATTTCAACGAGGTGCAGATCCAGACCCTGCTGCTCAGCGCAGACGGGGAGAACGACTCGGACATCCTCTCGATCAACGGTGCCTCGGCGGCGTTGATGATCAGCGACCTGCCGTTCGCCGGGCCGATCGGCGCGGTGCGCGTCGGCCGTGTCGGTGGCGAGTTCGTCGCCAACCCGACCCACTCGCAGATGGAGTCGAGCGACCTCGACCTCGTCTACGTCGGCAACGAGTCGAACATGGTCATGTTCGAGGGCTCGGCCGATGAAATCCCGGAGGCCGACTTTCTTGCGGCACTCCAGTTCGGCCAGGAATCGATTGCCCCGGTCATCGCGGCACAGAAGGAACTGTGTGCCGCAGTCGGCAGGACCAAGCGCGAGTTCACCCCGCGAGTGGTTGAGGAGGACGTGCAGAATGAGGCGGAGGAAATCATCTCGGGCCGCATCACCGACGCGCTGCTCATCCAGGCCAAGCTCGAGCGCGAAGCCGCCTGCAACGCCCTNAAGGACGAGATGGAGGAAAAACTCATCGACAAGTTCGGCGATGAAAACATCACCGGCTTCATTGTTGGCGAGGCGTTTTACGCCATCCAAAAAGCCGCCGTGCGGAAGCTCGTGCTCGACGACGGCAAGCGGCTAGACGGCCGCGGCTTCGAGGACTTGCGCCAACTCACCAGCGAGGCCGGCATGATCCCCCGCACGCACGGCTCCGGCCTGTTCTCCCGCGGGGAGACGCAGGGCCTGTCACTGGTCACGCTCGGCACAACCGACGACACCCAGTCGTACGACGCCTANACCGGTGGCCCGAGCGAAAAGCGGTTCATGCTGCATTACAACTTCCCGCATTTCTCTGTCGGCGAAACCGGCCGCATCATGGGCCCGGGCCGGCGCGAGATTGGCCACGGCGCATTGGCCGAGCGCTCCATCGCGCCGGTCATTCCGAGCCTTGAGGACTTCCCGTACGCNGTGCGCATCACGGCGGAGATCATGGAGTCCAACGGCTCCACGTCGATGGCCGCCGTTTGCAGCGGCACGCTGGCGCTGCTCGACGCGGGTGTNCCGCTGAAGCGCTCCGTCGCCGGCATCAGCATCGGCCTCTGCACGCGCAGCAACGGCAGCGGCGAGATCGAGGATTACAAGCTGCTCACCGACATCATCGGCTGGGAGGACGCCTTCTGCGACATGGACTGCAAGATCGCCGGCACNGACCANGGCATCACCGGCTTCCANCTCGACCTNAANNTGNANGGNATCCCGNANTCNATCATGGANGAGGCCATCGNCTTGGCCAAGAAGTCCCGCACCGCGATCCTCNCCAACATGGGCGGCTGCCTNGCCAAGGAGCGCGANGAGATGAGCCCNTACGCGCCGCGCATCGTCACCATCCCGATCGACCCGTCNAAGATNGGCGANTTGATCGGCCCNGGCGGCAAGAACATCAAGCGCATCGTCGAGGAGTCCGGCTGCGAGATCAACATCGAGGACGACGGCCGCGTGCTGATCTACTCCATGTCCGCCGAGGGACTNGAAGTNGCCAAGGAGTGCATCGAGGGCATCACCGCCGAGGTCGAGGTCGGCAAGCTCTACCGGGGCAAGGTCGTTTCGATCAAGGACTTCGGCTGCTTCGTCGAGGTGTTGCCCGGCAAGGACGGCCTCGTGCACATCAGCGAGTTGGCCAACTTCCGCGTCAAGAAGACCGAGGACATCGTCAAGGACGGCGACGAGATCTGGGTCAAGTGCATCGGCGTCGACGACAAGGGCCGCGTCAAACTCTCCCGCAAGGCGGCGATGGAGGATCGCAAGGCCGAATTCAGCGACGACGAAGAGGGTGACAACCCCGACTCGGGCGACGACTCCGAGGAATAAACCGACAGGCGGTTAAACGCATTTCAGGCGGGCCAGACGGCCCGCCTTTTTTGTGCCCTTGGCCAAGCGACGGGCGGTCAAAAGGAGCCTTGCCGCCCGTTTGGCCAACGGCTACGCTCTGCCCCGTTCCGCGAGGCAGGCCCCAAACGCGCTTGGCCAAGCGGCGAAAAAACAACCCAAAAATCCGAATGAACCCGATCATCCGACTGCAACTCTCCGTCATGATGTTCCTCCAGTTTTTCGTCTGGGGGGCATGGTACGTCACCGCGCCAAACTACCTTGGCACCATCGGTTTCGGGGCCGGTGACTTTGGCTGGACCTATTCCGTCGGGCCGATTGCCGGCATGATCACGCCGTTCTTTGTTGGCATGGTGGCCGACCGGTTTTTCTCGGCGCAACGGGTGCTGGGCGTGCTTCATCTGCTGGGCGCGGGTCTGATGTGGCTGGCCATGCAGAAAATGACCGCAGGGGGCACGCCCACCGAGATCAACTGGATCTTCTTCGGCTACATGCTCACCTATTTCCCGACGCTGGCGCTCACCAACACCATCGCCATGAAAAACATGAGCGATCCACAAACGGAGTTTCCCAGCATCCGTGTGCTGGGCACCATTGGGTGGATCGCAGCGGGACTGACCCTCACATGGCTGGGGATTGAGACGAACATCAGCATGTTTGAACTGACCGCCGTCTCGGCCTTGGTCTTGGGGTTGCTCAGTTTCCTGTTGCCGGACACGCCGCCCAGCCAAGAGGGCAAGGTGACCGCCCGCCAGATCATGGGGCTCGATGCGCTGGTGCTGTTCAAAAACCGCTCCTACCTGTTCTTCATCATCGCCTCGGCGCTCATCTGCATCCCTCTCTCGTTCTATTACATGATCGCCAGCCGCATCGTGGAAATGAGCGGCCTCCCGATTGGCCAGACCATGAGTTACGGCCAAATGTCCGAGATCTTTTTCATGATCGTGATGCCGTTCTTCTTCGTACGGCTTGGCGTCAAGTGGATGCTGGCCGTGGGCATGCTGGCGTGGGTCGCGCGTTACGGGCTATTCGCCATCGGGGCGCCGGATGAAATCCGGTGGATGATCATCGCCGGCATCGTGCTGCACGGCATCTGTTACGATTTCTTTTTTGTGACCGGGCAGATTTACACCGACCAAGCGGCGCCCAAGGCAATCCGAGCCCAGGCGCAGGGGCTGCTCGTTTTCTTCACGCTCGGCCTGGGAATGTTCATCGGGGCGCAGGTGGCCGGCTCCATCGAGGGGCAGCACACCCCGAAATCGGAGGAACTCAAAACCATGGCCGAGGATCAGGCCCAGTTGGATCGGTTGACCGCCGTGTTCGGCGAGGAGGAAGCCAAGTTAACCGTGTCGAACTGGAGCAAATTGGCTGAAATCAAGGGCGCGCAGGAGGCCTTGGCCGAGGCAACTGAAACGTTGCAAATAGCCGACGAGGGCGCCAAGACGGACGCCGAGGCTGCCGTCGCCAAAGCCAAGCAGGCTTTGGAGGGAGCGGACGACATGCCCGGACTCACGGAGGAATTGAATGCGATCAACGGCGAAATTGCCGTACTCGAGGCGCTCGACGACCAGGCCCTCGCCATTGTGGCGCTGAGCCAGTCGAACGGGGACTTCGCCCAACTATCCGGCAAGGTGGCGGAGTTGAACGAGGCCAGATCCATCAAGCTGGCCGAATGGCAGGCCAAGCAGGCCCCGGTGCAGAAGCAGGTCGGTTCCCGTCGCACCAGCGATTTGAGATCCCTTGGCTGGATGTCGATCTGGGGGAAGCCGGCCCTCTTCGCGGCCGTGATCATGATCTTTTTTGTCCTGTTGTTCCGTGAAAATGGCAACGCAAAAAATCAAGACAATGAATCATAACACAAACAGACGGGAGTTTTTGAAGAGCGCTTCGCTGGCGGTGGGGGCGCTGGGTGCGACGGCGTTGACAGGTTGCCGGACTGCGGCCTGCTGCGGTGGGCAGTTGTATGGCATCTCGCTGGCGCAGTGGTCGCTGCACAAGACGTTGTTCGCGAAGAAGCTGGATCCGCTCGACTTTGCCAAGGCCACCCGCGAGGAGTTTGGCATCGACGCGGTTGAGTACGTGAATCAGTTCTTCAAGGACAAGGCCAACGACGAGGCGTACCTTGGCCAGTTGAAATCACGCGCGGCAGATCACGGGGTGGAGAGCCTGTTAATCATGGTCGACGGCGAGGGGTCGCTTGGCCACGCCGACACGGCCGAGCGCAACAAGGCGGTGCTAAACCACCACAAGTGGGCCGACGCGGCCAAGTTCCTCGGTTGCCACTCGATCCGCGTCAACGCCGCGACGACCGGCAACGGCAGTTTCGATGAGAAACAAAAGCTGGCCGCCGACGGGCTCGGCAGTCTCTCCGAGTACGGGGCCAAGCTGGGCCTGAACGTGATCGTCGAGAACCACGGCGGTCTCTCCTCCAACGGTGCCTGGTTGGCCGGGGTGATGAAGTTGGTGGACAAGGAAAATTGCGGCACGCTGCCGGACTTCGGCAATTTCAACATCGGCGGCGGAAAGATGTACGACCGGTACAAGGGCGTGGCCGAGTTGATGCCGTTTGCCAAGGCAGTCAGTGCGAAGTCACACGACTTCGATGCGGACGGCAACGAGACGCACACCGACTACCGGCGGATGATGCGGATCGTGCTCGACGCCGGCTACCGTGGCTATGTTGGGATAGAGTACGAGGGTGGCAAGGTGGATGCTTACAAGGGGATTGATTTGACCAAGGCATTGCTCGAACGAGTCCGAGACGAGTTGTCTTGAACATTCGATAGACATTTACATTAAAGGGAGCCAAAACGGCTCCTTTTTTATTTGTTTGGTCAAGTGAGAGGTAGAAGAGCTTTAACGTCGATTGTGATGTGGAGTGTTATCGAGGTTCCAGCGTTTGGCCGAAAAATCCTTTCGTCCTTGTTCTTTGTTAAGTTGTGCTGCGAGGTCAATCCTGCGTTCTGCAGTGACGTGGCCATCGACGAATAATATTTCAGCCCGATCGCTGTGCAGGGGCAACGGCCATTGGCGTTCCTCATACATCCCGATGAAGCCGCTCCAGTTACGGTCTCCCTTGCGGGTGAGGTCCCAGTTGCTGTCACCAAGTGCGATCATCTCGCTCGGCACCTTGACTTGGCTGGGCTTGGTTTCGCCCCAGTTGGCGTGCCCCTTGTAGACCCCCATGCCCTGATTGGGGATCATCCCCGCCCATGCGCCCCAGACATTGTAGCCGTAACTCATGAAACTGCTCCCGCCTGGGATGAGCCGCACTTCGTCCTTGAGGTATCCATCCTCAGCCGGTTGGCTGCCCCTGAATTTTACCTTCCACTGGGCCTTGTCGGGGGCCGCGGGACATTTGAAAAGCTCAGTGCTTCGGGCATTGGCCCCACCGAGGTATTGGCGGATTTGTGACGGCCAAATCCAGATTGAACCTCGGTTGCCGTTGATGCCGACCGGGTAATGTCCGAAGTCGTCCGAGAACGCGATTAAGCCGATACCCATCTGCCGCAGGTTACTCGAACACTTTGCACCGCTGGCTTTGCTTTTGGCCTTGGCCAAGGCAGGTAGCAACATGCCGGCAAGGATTGCGATGATCGCGATCACCACCAGCAATTCGATGAGTGTAAAACCTGACCGGTTTCGCCTCGGGCGTTTCATCGTGAGAAGAGTGGAATGCTGTCATGCTTGTCCAATCGGCACAAGTCTTTTGGCTACTTCTCGATGATAAGATTGTCGCGGAGTTTACCGTCGCCGTCGTAGGAGCGGTAGACGAGGCGATTGCCGCTTATCTGGATGTCGAGTACCTGAAAGGTGGAGACGTTGGTCAGGCCAAACTCGGTGTAGTCACGCTCGCCTTGCTCGTAAAACTTGGTCCCGGAGACGGAGACGATGTATACGGTGCCCTCGGCGGGGCTGGCGGCCTTTTTTTCATCGTTGATCGGGTAGGTGCGCAGGTAGGCGTGGTCGTGCCCCTGCAACGCCATGTCGAGGTGGTACTTGTCGAACATCGGCGTCCAGTGGTCGCGGATGCCGGGGTTGTCCCGCTCCGGCTTGGAGGAGTAGGCGGGGTGGTGGTAGACGGCGAATTTCCACGTCGCCGTGCTGTTCTTCAGCGCTTCCTCCAGCCAGGCGGACTGGCTTTCCGGCGTGATGTTNGTGTCGAGCACGAAGAATTCAGCGTTGCTGTACTTGAAGNTGTACGCCCGCTCCGGCTCGACGCCTTCCGGGCCGTTTTTGGGGAGGTCGAACATCTGCAAATACATCCCCGGATGACCACCCTGGTTTTCGTGGTTACCGATGGCCGGCACAATCGGGCGGCGGTCGTAGATGCCTCGGGCATTGTGAAAAAAGCTGTCCCAGTCGTCGCGCTCGTTGCCCCGATTAACGAGGTCGCCGGCCATGATGTAAAACGCCGCGTCGGGCCGTTGGCGGTGGGCGCGTTGGATGAGGCTGCCCCAGCGCTCGAGCCCGTTCTGTGCGTCGCCCATGTAGACGAACGAGAACGGCTCCGTCCGGCCTGGCGCGGTGGTGAACTCGGCCAGTTCCGACCAGCCGTCGTCTGAGCCGTCGCCGACGGAGTAGAGGTAGTCCGTGTCCGGCTCGAGCCCGGTAAGGGTGGCCGTGTGGCGGTGGGCGACCGGGTCGTTCATCAGGTTGGCATCCTCCAGTTTGAACGTCGTGGCCTTCGTCCGCTTCGGCTGGGCCGGCTGGAACCGTTTGTAGTCTGATTTTTTCACCCACTGTACCTCGCCGTTGGCCACGCTTGGCCCGGTGCGCCACTGGATCGTCTGGGTGGTCTGCGGATCGCCGCTCCAAGTCAAGGCGATTTGATCCGGCTTGGCCTGTGCCGGGTGCTTTGTCTTGTGGAACAGGTTGATGATCTTGGCGTCGTCTCGGCTTTCGTTCTCAGTTCGGATCACCGCCAGCCCGGAGAGGATGCCGGGCAGCACCGGCAGCTTGGGCATCGCCTCGGGGCGATCGACGAACGGCTGGAGACCGTCCGTGAGCGCGCCCACGCGGAGCTGGCCGGGGTACAGCTCGGTGACCTCCAGTTTTTCTTCTGTTTTGAGCGGCATCAGCGCGGCGATGTAATGGGTGTTCCCGCCAGTGAGCGAGTTGACACCGAGACCGATCCGGCCGGCTTCAAAGTCTTTCATCCAAAAATCCACGTCGGTGCCTTGCAGGGTGATTTTGAATCCCATCGGCGCGAAGCCACGATCCTTCAGCCAGAACGGCTTGTCGCCCATGTCGGAGTCGCGGATGATGATCACCTTCACCGGCGTGTTGACGCGGAAGGTGATGTGCTCCGTCGCCAGCGTGTGCAGCTCCTTCTCCGTCAGCAGCGACTTGGCCTTGGCGGCATCCATCGCCATCAGTTCCTTCAGCGGGATGGTCTTGCGGAACCGGTCGATGATGCCGGCCACTGTGTCGTGAACGGAGGGGTGTTCCCCGACGTGCGCCTGGCCAAGCGCGGTGGAAACCAAAAGCGCGGCCAAGACTGCGTACCGACGTAGTTTTCGAAAGTTGAATCTCATGCTGGTTATCGCCGGGTCTGTGTCCGGCGGGCGGGGACGCTATGCGACTTGGACGGGCGATGCACGACCAAACCGTTTGGCGCTTGGCCAAGCGGACAAAAAAGGGGATTGCATTGCTTGGCCAAGCGGGCAGCATCCGCCGTGAACCGGTGGCCGCGCTCGACCCACGCTGGCTCCGGGAGCAGGGAGCGATGCTGAGTATTTACGGAAATTCCTCCGGCCGACCGCACTACATCACCCACGGCCACAAGCCGATCCACGAACTCATCTGACCCCGAGTTTGGACAGGCGCCGGGCCAGGGTCACCACCACTTGTAACTTGGATCCGGCTTCGGGCCGGTGTAGTTCCAGTTGTATGCCTCGTCGGGAAACTCAAAGTACTCGGTGTGGCCGTCGCCCAGCAGCACGTTGAACCGGTATTGGCCGTGGTAGTTGTGCCATTGGCTACGGAGGTGCGTTTTTTTCCGGTCCGCCCACCAAGGCCAGTCACCGGTCACCAGTTTGTTCGACGGGCTGCGATTCATCTCGGACGATTTCATTGGGCGGCGGGGGCTGCGCAGCCCATAATTCGAGTCGCCGGTGACGTGCTGGATGCGCAGCGTCTCCACCGCCCACACGGTCAGGTAGCTGTTGCCCCAGCCGTCGAAGCAGCTCCGGATTTTTTTCGGGAACTTGTTGGTGTGCAGTGAGTCGCCCTTGTCGGCCGGGCAGTGAAAGACACCAAACGACGGCGCGTAAACATTAAGCGGTCGTTTCTCCGGCTTCACCAGGCCGCCGTGCAGGTTCATCACGCCCTTTTTGCCGCCAAGCGTGCCCCATTGCGAGTAGGCAGGGTAGTAATCCTCGTTGTCATCGACATACATCGCGAACGCGATTGCGTGTTGGTGCAGGTTGCTGTTGCAGCGGGCGGCCTTGCCTTTCTCCTTGGCGCGGCCCAGNGCGGGCAGGAGCAGTGAGGCGAGGATGGCGATAATCGCAATGACGACAAGCAGCTCAACCAGCGTGAAGCCGTTCGCGATNTCGGGGGGGCGCTCTTCATCGGGAGGAACCAAAACCGTACGGCGCCGCTTGGCCAAGCGCAAGCTACCGATTGACATTCGTCCACGCACCACGGACATTACCCGGCCTTTGGAGATGCAGAGCAGGGTGAATCGATTATTGCTGGGGGGCGCCGCGCTGGCCTGGCTGGGTGGCTTGGCCAAGGCCGAGGTGTCGTTTGAGAAACAGGTCCAGCCGGTGCTGGCCTCGGCCTGCCTGAGTTGTCACGGCGAGAAAAAGCCCAAGGGCGAGCTGCAACTGCACACCCACGCCGGGCTGCTTGAGGGCGGCGAGTACGGCAAGGTGGTCGTTCCCGGCAAGCCGGAGGAAAGCTCGCTCTACACGACCACCGTGCTGCCGCCGGACGATGACGACATCATGCCGCCCAAGGGCGAACCGCTGACCGCCGACCAGGCCAACGTGCTCAAGGAATGGATCGCCGCCGGGGCCAAATGGCCGGAGGGGGTCGTGATCGAGCAGGTTCGACGGATCGATTTTGTCAAGGACATCAAGCCGATCCTGGAGACGGCGTGCATCAGTTGCCACCGGGAGGGGCACGACAAGGGCGACCTGCGCCTCGACGAGCGTCAATATGCCTTCGATGCCGGCGAGTACGGCGCGGCGGTGGTGCCGTTTGACTTGGAGGAAAGTTCCCTTTACCAGAGCGTTATCCTCCCGGCCGACCATGACGACCTGATGCCGCCGTCCAACAAGGGTGGTCCGCTGCCGCAGGAGCAGATCGACCTGTTGCGCGACTGGATCGTGCAGGGCGCCGTCTGGCCGGAAGGTGTAAAACTCGAGCAAGTGCGCCGTGACACCGGCGAAGCGCCGGAGGCCGGCGAGAGTCTCGCCGCCGCGCCCAAGGTGGTTGTCGACATTCGAACCAAGGCGATCGAGTCGCTCATCAGGCAACTCGAGCCGACCATGAAGCCGTACGAGGAGGAAATCCCCGGCACGGGGGTCAAGTTCGAGCTACTCCCGATCCCAAGCGGTGAGTTCGTGATGGGCAGTCCCGCCGGTGAACCCGGCCGGCAGGAGACGGAGGGGCCGCAGCACAACGTGAAGATTGCGCCGTTCTGGATGGCCAAGACCGAGACCACGTGGAACGCCTACACGCTGTTCATCTACGAGGAGGAGGAACGAATGGTGATGAAGATTCGCGGCTACAAGCCGGAGTTGAACGCGATCTCCGATGCCGTGGCGCGGCCGACAACGCCGTACGTCGAGATGAGCTTCGGGATGGGCACCGAGGATTTCCCGGCGATCAGCATGACGCAGCACGCCGCGAACACCTATTGCAAATGGCTCACCGCCAAGACCGGCCATTACTACCGGCTGCCGACCGAGGCTGAGTGGGAATACGCCTGCCGCGCCGGTACCACCACGACGTACAGCTTCGGGGATGATCCCGCGGCGATCGACGACTACGCGTGGCACGATGGCAACAGCAACTTCAAGTACCAGAAAGTCGGCACGAAAAAACCGAACCCGTGGGGCCTACATGACATGCACGGCAACGTGAGCGAGTGGGCGCTCGACCAATTTATCCCGGACGGCTATGCGGCGTTCAAGGAGACGGTTTCCAACCCGTTCGTGTACGGCAAGGATCTTTATCCCCGAGTCGCCCGCGGCGGCTCGTGGATGGACAAGCCGGATCGGCTGCGCAGCGCCGTCCGGATCGCGTCGTCGGCCGACTGGAAATTCCAGGATCCGCAGCTGCCCAAGAGCATTTGGTACCACACCGACGCCCAATTCCTCGGGTTTCGCGTGATTCGGCCGCTAATCCTCCCCTCGGCGGAGGAGATGCATAAGTATTGGACAACCGAGGGCGAGCCAGACTAGACTGCCGCCGGTTCCTATCCACTTTTTGAACGATAACCATCTAATGAAACAAAGCAAGAACACCCAAAAAAACGACTCACGGCTGGATCGCCGTGGATTTCTCAAGTCCAGTTCCGCGATTGCCGGCGGTGCGGCGGCGCTTGGCAGCCTCTCGATCGAACGCGGCGCGTTCGCCCAGGCCGATGACACCGTCAAGGTGGCGCTGGTCGGCTGCGGCGGTCGCGGTTCCGGTGCGGCTGACCAGGCGCTCAGCACCTCCGGCGACGTCAAGCTTGTGGCCATGGCCGACGCATTTCGCGATCGCATGGACGGCAGCCAAAAGGGCCTGGAAAGAAAACACGGCATCAAGGCGCAGGTGAAGGAGGAGAACAAGTTCGTCGGGTTCGACGCCTACAAGAATGCGATCGAGATGGCCGACGTGGCCATCCTCGCCACGCCCCCGGGCTTCCGGCCCATTCACTTCGCCGAGGCGATCGAGCAGGGCAAGCATGTCTTCATGGAGAAACCGGTAGCGGTCGACGGCAAGGGCGTCCGCCAAGTGTTGGCCGCCGCGCAGGAGGCCAAGAAGAAAAATCTCAAGGTCGGTGTAGGTCTACAGCGGCACCATCAGTTGGGGTATCAGGAAGCCATCAAGCGCATCCAGGATGGGGCCATCGGCGACATCGTCTCTGCGCGTGCCTACTGGAACGGTGGCGGCGTCTGGGTGCGTGACCGCAAGAGCTTCGAGCAGCGAGCCGGTCGCAAACTCACCGAGATGGAGTACCAGATGCGCAACTGGTACTACTTCGTCTGGCTGTGCGGTGACCACATCGACGAGCAGCACATCCATAACCTAGATGTCATCAACTGGGTCAAGGGCACTCATCCGGTAAGTTGTCAGGGACTGGGCGGCCGCGAGGTTCGCGACGGCATCGACCACGGCGAGATTTTCGACCATCACGCCGTCGAGTACAAATACGCCGACAACAGCTACATGTTCAGCCAATGCCGCCACATCCGCGGCTGTTGGAACAGCGTCTCCGAGCACGTGCAGGGTACTAGGGGCCGAGCGACCGTAAGCGGTCCACATGCGTTGTATGGCAACGAAGGCAAACAGATTTGGCGATTCCCGGGCGGCGGCAACAACCCGTACCAGCAGGAGCACGACGACTTGTTCGACGCCATCCGGAACAACAAGCCGTACAACGAGGCATTCTACGGCGCACACAGCACGCTGACCGCTGTGATGGGCCGCATGGCCACCTATTCCGGCCGTATGATCACCGCCGACGAGGCGCTAAACTCCAACGAGAACACCATGCCGGAAGTGCTCGGCTGGGAGGCGGCTCCGCCGACCCTGCCGGACGAGGACGGCCGCTATGCCATCCCGATCCCCGGCAAAACCCGCTTCGCCTAGGCCAAGCGCTTGGCCAAGCGCATTCGTTTGATTCCCTCTCTCGCTGGGAGAGAGTGTTGGGAATGGTTGTAATGCTTAGCTGTTAGGTCTGACATTAAACCGATCACGGACGGTTACCACACCGTGACGCCCTACCTGTTGACCGAGGACGTGGCCAAGCGCTTGGTCAGTCAACCAGTGGCAGCAGAATGCTGAAAGTGGTGCCGCTGCCGCTTGGCTTGATCTTGATGCGGCCCCCGTGCGACTCGACAATCCGCCCGACGATGGCGAGCCCCAGCCCGCTGCCCCCCGGCTTGCTGGTGTGGAGCAGGGAGGTGAAGGCGCGCTCGCGAGTCTCCGCGTCCATCCCGCAGCCTGAGTCGGTGAACTCGATGCGGATGTGAGTCGGCTCCGGTGCAGACTTCGGCAGGTGGATGGCCCGCGTCTCGATGGTCAGGCGTCCGCCGTCCGGCATGGCCTCGAGCGCATTGAGGGTGAGGTTGAGGAACACCTGGCTCAGTTGCGGCCCGTCGGCTTTCACCTGAGGCAGGCGCTTGGCCAGGCGTATTTCCAGCTCGACATTCTGCTGGGCGCTTTTTCGGCGGACAAGGAGGCGCAAATCGTCGATTAGCTTGTTAATCTCGGTGGGCTGGAGTTGCGGCTCGGCGTTGCGGGCGAAGGTGAGCACCTGCTCGACGATGGTGTTCAGGTGGTCCATTTTCTCGCCCATGATCCGCACGTCCTCGGCGCGCGGGTCGTCCGCCGGGAACTCCAGGCCAAGCGAGTGGTACAGCATCTTGAGGACGGTCAGCGGGTTGCGGATCTCGTGGGCCACCTCGCCGGCCAACAGGCCCAGCGCGGAGAGTTTTTCATTCTGCCGCAGCAACTCCTCCGACTCGACGATGCGCTCGAGCAGGCGGGCCTTTTCGATGGCGATGGCGGACAGCTCGGCCAGCGCCATGGCGATCTGGATTTCGTCGTTCGAGAACACGTACGCCTCGGCCTTGTAAATGTTCAGCGTGCCGGTGGTGTCCCCGCCAAACACGAGCGGCACGCTCAGCAGGGCGACGACCCCCTCCTCGCGCGCCATGTTCTGCTGCTGGTAGGCGTTGGAGATCTGGATATTCTCGATCTGCAGCGGCTTCATGCGGTGCACCACCGAGCCGAGGAAGCTGTCGGACACGACGACGTCCGGCTTGTTGAGGTAGGCCTCTCCCGCGCCATGCGAGGCGACGAGGGCCAGGCGGTCGCCGCTCTCGTCGAGCAGTTGCAGGGCGCTGGTGCATGCGTTCATCAGGCTGCACGCCTCGCGGGTGATGGCGGCGAGGGCGTCGTCGAGATCCACGGCGGAGTTGATCGCCTGGCCGACGGCGATGAACGACTCGAACAGGTCGGCCCGGATGCGCGAGCGTTCGTACAGGAAGGCGTTGTGAATGACGGTGGCGGCCTGGCTGGCCAGCTCGGTCAGCAGCGCAAGGTCGGTCTCGGAAAAGGCGTCGAGCTGGTCGGAGTCGACGTTGACCACGCCGCGCACGATCCCGTTGATCTCGAGCGGCACCGCCAGCTCGGAGCGGGTGTGATCGTGAATCTGGACGTAGCGGGCGTCCTCGCGCACATCCGGCACGAGGGCCGGTTTGCCCTGTTGGGCCACCCAGCCTGTGATGCCTTCGCCGACGCGCAGCTTGAGCTGCGAGGAGCCATCCGGCAGACCGTGCGCGGCCTGAATCTCGAGCAAGCTGTCGGTGGGGTTGATGAGCACGACCGAGCCGGTGGTGGCGCCAACGAGGCCAACCGCCTCGCGCACGATCAACCCAAGCGCCTCCTGCTGGTCGAGGGCCGAGTGGATGACCTTGCCGACCCGATAAAGCCGCTGGAGCTGGTCCGGCTGGATGGCCGGGTGGATGTGGGCGTCGTTGCTCACCGCTTGGCCAATGATGAAAGATCGGCAGCCATTTCACAAGGCTGCTCGTTGACGTGGCCAGCGACATGGTGTAACCCACGCCCGTTGGCATGTGTAATATGATTACTGGCTGGCTGTCGGTCGGGGAATCAACTAATGAAAATGAAAACTCAATCCATACTATTCACTATGGTGGCCGCGTTGGTCACTGTCGGCTGCGGACATCACAGTCATCACCGGGATCACGAGAGCCTTACAGGTAAAGTGATCAAGTATCCCTTCCGGATGAC
>NYYJ01000107.1 GCA_002686755.1 Verrucomicrobiales bacterium | reverse complement strand
GACGCGCCCAGCCCGATCATCGAGCTGAGGTTGGAGATGTAGAGGATGATGTCCTCGCCAAGCGCCGGTTTGCTGATGTTCTTTTGCCAATACTCCTGCACTTGGCCAAGCAGGGTGTGGCCCTCGACAATTTTCGGCAGGTCGATCTCAAGGTGGGCGAAGTTGGCCAATTGCGGGTCGCCGCTAACGGCGAGGCTGGCCAGAAAGTAACGGTAGGCCGACGAGGCGTCGCCGACGATCAGCACCGACTTGTTGCCGTGGTCGGACGTGATCACATCGCGGATGCGCTTGGTCAGNTCCGGGAGGATNGGNANCNNGTNCATGACCTTGGCCGGTTCCTCCCATTCCGGGCTGATGTCGTATTTACCGGAGGGGTCGTGCAGGATGAAGCACGACTTGCTCAGTGTCTTGAGGCTGGGCGCCGCCTGCGTGTGCGTGAAAACCAGAACCGCGGCGACTGCGGTGACGACGATTCGGAGGCTTGAAAAAAGCCGGTTCATCTTGAGTGTGATGGAGTGCTCAGTTGGCCGCGTGGCGACCGGCAGCAGTCAAAAGCTGGCCGGGGAAACTGGCACGATTCCGACCGTTGTCAAAAGAAAAGAACGATCTTTTCAGGATCGCTGTCGGCTCAATATGGGGCGGCCGCGAAGGCCGGTTGCTCGGCGTCCCGCCGGGCGGGGAGCGAATCGGAGAGCATCCGGTTGGTTTCCTCGACCCGCTTGGCCAAGCGGACCAGTTCGCCGTCCAGCCGGCGTCGCTCGATCTCGATCGCCTCGGACTGGTCGTTGAGCTTGGTTTCGAGGAACTTGCGATGGGCGCGTTCGCGGCTCAGGTCGGTGTTGAGGGACAGGTTGTATTGGCGTTCGTTGGCCAATTCCTCCTGGATCACCCGGTGGCTGTCCTCGAGGATGTTGGCCCGATCGGTTGCGCGGGCCAGTTCCGGCTCCGTTTGCTCCAGCTTGGCCTCGGCGGTCTCGGCACGGTACAGCAGATTCTGGAAATATTCCNGGTCGCCTTCGCTGAAAACCCGCCCCTTGTGCCGCCAGCGGAAAGCAAACCAACCGCCAAGCAGGCCAAGGCCAGTGCCAAGCGCCGCGATCAAAACCGTCAATCCTGTTCCCAAAGCCACCATCACGGCATTCTGCCAAGCAGAATCCGTGCTAAAGCTGCCTCATTGAGCCGTCTTTGCTCGGTTTACATTGCACCCGCGCCACGAACCGCATAAAAACCGGGCGCGTCAACAGTATATCACCATGGTTTTTATACGTTTTTTTCTGATCATTTGTCTTCCCGGTATGGCAGCGCTTGGCCAAGCGGCGGACTGGCCGACCTACCAGCACGACTATTCCCGGAGCGGCGTCGCCCGGGAGTCGCTGCTCGCGCCGTTCACGGCTGGGTGGGTGCATCGTTCCCGCCATGCCCCGCGACCTGCCTGGCGCGGCGAGGCCAAGTGGGATGGCTACAACAAAGTGTACGACATGAAGTCGCGGCAGATTTTCGACTACGCCTACCACCCGGTCATCGCGGACGGCCTGCTTTATTTCGGCTCGTCGGCGGACGACAAGGTNTACTGCCTCGACGCCGCGACCGGTGCGCTGCGATGGACCTTTTTCACCGAGGGGCCGGTGCGCCTGGCTCCGACGATTGCGGAGGGCCGCGTTTACGTCGGCTCCGACGACGGTCATGCCTACTGCCTAGACGCGAAAAGCGGTTCGCTCATCTGGAAGACCCGGCCCGGTCCGAAGGATTACCGCATCCCCGGCAACGCCCGCCTCATCTCACGCTGGCCGCTGCGGACCGGCATCGTCGTCGTCGGGGACACCGCCTATTGCGCCGCCGGGATGTTCCCCTCCGAGGGCGTGCTGATCACCGCGCTCGACGCCGGCACCGGCAAGGTCAAGTGGCAGCAGAAACAGACCGACCTCCCGGCGCAGGGCTACATGCTGGCCTCGCACACGCGGCTCTACGTTCCGGCCGGGCGCAACAATCCGGTCGTGCTCAACCGTGCCGACGGCAAACGTATCCGGGTCGTGAGCGGGCAGGGCGGCACCTACGCGTTGTTGACCGGTGATAGCTTGCTGTTTGGCCCCGGCAAAACCGGTACGCTTGGTCTCGTCGAGTCGAACCAATCGGATCAACTCGCCTCGTTCAAGGGTAACCACATGATCGTTACTCCGTCGCGCTCCTTCCTTCAGAGCGACACCCACCTGAGTGCGCTGGATCGCGCCCGTTACCTCGAGTTGGCCCGCGAACGGCGCACACTCAAGAAGGAGCATGAGCGACTGGAGGGGGCGCTGAAGAAGGCGGCCAACGGCAGCCAACGCACGAAGCTGCTTGGGGAGGCCGCCAAGCTGGGGCAGAAAATCGACGCGGTCCAGGCCGGCATGCAGGACTGTTTCGCATGGCGCGTGGCCAGCAGCCAGCCGTTGAGCATGGTGTTGGCCGGCCAGACGCTGATCACCGGCGGCCACAACGAGGTGGCGGCCTATCACGCGCGGGACGGCCGGCAACTGTGGCGGGGCGCGGCCGACGGGGAGGTGTTCGGTCTGGCCGTGGCCAATGGCCGCCTGTACGCCAGCACCAGCTTGGGCGTCATTCACTGCTTCGAGGCCAAGCGCTTGGCCAACTGAATTTCGTGACGACACAACAACAAGTCCAACGATCTCTCACCGCGTTGGTCTGCGGGATGCTCTTGTTCGCAGGGCCATCTGGGCAGGCCAAGGAGTGGCCCAGGTTTCGAGGGCCGAACGGTAGTGGTATCAGCTTGGCCAAGGGCATTCCGTCCAAGTTCACCGTGGCCGACGCCAAGTGGCGCGTGGCGCTGAAGGGCGAGGGGCACTCGTCGCCGGTGCTGTGGGGCAGGCGTGTTTTTGTCACCGGCTCGGATCGTGAGGAGGGCCAATTCATCATTCAATGTCTCAACGCCGCAGACGGCTCGGAGGCTTGGGCCGTTTCCCGTCCGCAAAAATCGTTTCGCACACACCGGTACAATCACATGAGTTCATCGACACCGGCGACCGACGGCCAGCGACTGGTGGTGGTCGTGTCCAAGCCGGGGTCGCACACGTTGATCGCACTCGATCTCGATGGGAAACCGCTCTGGGAACGCACGTTCAAGACCATCGTGAGCGGCCACGGCGGTGGGATTTCGCCGATCGTTTCGGGCGACACGGTAATCCTCGCCGGCGATGAGGATAACCAAAGTTTCCTCGCGGCGATGGACGCCGACTCCGGCAAGGTGTTGTGGAAGATCGACCGCATCAACGCCAAGGCGGCCTTCTCGACGCCGTGCGAATTCACCGACCCATCCGGGACGAGGGGGATCGTGTTCAACAGCATGGGCCACGGGATCACGTTCGTCGACCCGAGCACCGGCAAGACCCTCTGGGAACAGGACGGTGTTTTTGACAAGCGCTCCGTCAGTTCCAGTCTGGTCGCGGAGGGGCTGTTGATCGGCACGTGCGGCAGTGGCAGTGGGGGCAACTATCTGGTCGCCGTCAAGCCGGGCAGCGCGGCGGATGGCGAAAAACCAAGCCTTGCGTACAAGTTGCGGCGCTCCATCCCGTATGTGCCAACTGGCGTGGCCAAGGACGGGCTACTGTTTCTCTGGAGTGACGCTGGCATCGTGACCTGTGTTCGCGCCAAGAGCGGGGAGATCGCGTGGCAGGAACGCGTCGAGGGCCGGTTCTTCGGCTCGCCGGTCTGGGTGGAGGGCCGCCTGTTCTGCATCTCGACCACCGGCAAGGTCGTGGTGATCGCGGCGTCGGAAAACTTCAAGCCAATCGCCGTCAACGACCTTGGTGAACCATCCAACGCCACGCCGGCGCTGGGCGGGAACCGGATGTACCTGCGCACGCTTGGCCACTTGCTCAGTCTCGGCGGCGCAGCGAAATGATCGGCTTGGTTGTCATCTTGCCGGTGGCTTTTTTCGTCGGCTGGATTCTGAAAAACAGCGTGTCGCTGTATCGCGGCCGCGCCTGGCCAAGCGGCTGGGTGGGACTGTTCTGGCTGTCCGCTGCCTTGGGCCTTGGCTTGGGCACGTGGTTTTGCGGGTACGCCGAGTGGGAGGCGATGCAGTTTCGGCGACTGCCGATTCCGATCGCGCGCCTCGACCCGGCCACCGGCGTGTGGAATGCACTCGAGATGCCATCTGCTCTGCGACAACTCACACTCGCGGTGGACTTTTTCGCCGGCCTGGCGCTGGCGCTGTTCCCGATCACGGCCTCGATGCGCATCGCCGAGTTCATGGACGAGTCGCGCCGACTCAAGGCCGCGGCCGCTCAATCCATCCCCAGCGCAGACGATGCTCCCTGAAGCGCGGCGATCACCTCGCCGATGTGCTCGTTGAACTCGGCCTCCATTAATTCCGCCCCATGCACGATGTCCTCCCGCTTGACCGCGGCGGCAAAGCCCTTGGCCTTCATTTTCTTGCGGACACTTTTCGGCGTCATCCCCNCCAGTTTTTCCGGGCGCACGTACGCCACCGCCACGACGAACCCACAAAGCTCGTCCACTGCGAACAGCGTCTTGCGAATCGGCCGGTCGAGCGGGTAGTCGCCCTGGTTCCATTCCGCATGGGACAGGATCGACCCGACAATCTCCTCGTCGACACCGCGCTCTCGCAAAATCTTCGCCCCCTCCTGCGTGTGGGCCGGGATGTCCGGCCAGCGTTCGTAATCGAAGTCGTGCAGCAGGCCGGTGACACCCCATTGCTCGGCGTCCTCGCCCCGCTTGGCCGCGTAATGCCGCATCGCCGCCTCGACCGCGAGCGCGTGTTTCAGCAGCGATTCCGACCTCGTGTATTCATTGAGCAACGCCCAAGCTTCGTCCCGGTTCATGCACGAACTGTCCGCAGAAGTCGCCCGTGGTGCAAGCCCCCGCTTGACCAAGCGGCAAGCGTGGAAACTGCACACTTCAATCTTTCCCGTTGTTTCAGTAGCCTCCGGCGCATGGCGGAGTTGACAGGCAAGGCGATCATCGGATTTCAGCCGGGCGGCGCGGGCGAGCCGTCCATTTTTGGCATAAACCCCGCGACCGGCGAGTTGCTCCGGCCCGGCTATACGGCGGTGAGCGGGGCCGAGTTGGATCGCGCCGTCGAGTTGGCGGCTGGGGCGTTTGAAGTTTTTGGCAGGAGCAGCGGCGAGGATCGGGCGGCGTTTCTGCGGAAGATCGCCGACAACATCGAGGCGATTGGCGACGAATTGGCCAAGCGCGCGCCACAGGAAACTGGCCTGCCGGAGGGGCGCATCCGGATGGAGACCGGACGGACCTGCGGCCAGTTGCGGCTGTTCGCCTCGGTGGCGGAAGAGGGATCGTGGGTGGACGCCCGCATCGACCATGCCGAGCCCGACCGTGAGCCTGTGCCCAAGCCGGATGTCCGCTCGATGGAGCGGCCGCTTGGGCCGGTGGCGGTGTTTTGCGCCAGCAATTTCCCACTCGCCTTTTCGGTGGCGGGCGGGGACACGGCGTCGGCGTTCGCGGCCGGCTGTCCGGTCGTCGTCAAGGCGCACCAGTCGCACCCCGGCACGGCCGAACTCGTCGGCCAGGCAGTGTCGGCAGCGGTGCGCGACTGCGGTTTGCCGGAGGGNACCTTTTCGCTGCTGTACGGCCCGGGCCGCGAAACCGGCTCGGCGTTGGTGCGGCATCCGGCGATCAAGGCGGCCGGCTTCACCGGGTCGCGTGCCGGTGGCCAAGCGCTGATGAAACTTGCCGCAGACCGGCCGGAGCCGATTCCGTTTTACGCCGAGATGAGCAGCATCAACCCGGTGTTCATTCTGCCGGGGGCGATGGCCGAGCGTGCGGAGCAGTTGGCCGCCGGGTTACACGGCTCGATGACGCTGGGCGTGGGGCAGTTTTGCACCAACCCCGGCCTGACGATCGTGGACGCCGCCGCCGACCTCGAGCCGTTCTTGGCCAAGCTCGCCGGGCTTGTCGGCGGCAGTCCTGGCGCGACGATGCTCAACCCCGGCATCCACGATGCCTACGGCTTGGGCGCGGCGGCGCTTGGCCGGAACGGTGTCGTCGAGACGGTCGCGCTTGGCCAAGCGGGCGACGGCCCGTGCCAAGCCGGGGCGGCGTTGTACCGCACGAGCGCCGATGCGTTCCTCGGCGACNCCTCGCTGGGTTCGGAGTTGTTCGGCCCATCCACTCTGCTGGTCACGCACGATGGGACAGACAAAATGCTTGCCGTGGCCCGGTCGCTTGAGGGGCAGTTGACGGCGACTGTTCACGGCACCGAGGCCGACCTAGAGGCCAACCGCAAACTGCTCGACGTGCTTGAGACGAAGGTGGGCCGTGTGCTCATCAACGGTTTCCCGACCGGCGTGGAGGTATGTCATGCGATGGTGCATGGCGGGCCGTTTCCGGCGACGTCGGACGGCCGCTCGACCTCGGTCGGCACAAGGGCGATTCACCGTTTCACCCGCGCCGTTTGCTATCAGGGCTATTCCGACGCGCTGCTGCCGGCCGAACTCCGCGAGGCCAACCCGCTCGGCATCCACCGCCTGGTTGACGGGAAAGCCAGTTGATATGCCCGACACGCTGATCATCCTCCCGACGTACAACGAGGCGGAAAATTTGCAGCCGATGGCGGAGCGGTTGCTGGCGATGGAGCCGGCGCTCGAGGTGCTGGTGGTGGACGACAATTCGCCGGACGGAACCGGCGATATCGCGGACGGCTTGGCCAAAGCGAATGAGCGACTGCACGTGCTGCACCGACAGGAAAAGGACGGGCTGGGCCGGGCGTATTGTGCCGGGTTCGACTGGGCGCTGGAGCGCGGCTACGAGTTAGTCTTCGAGATGGACTGCGACTTCTCGCACGACCCGGACGACATCCCGCGGTTCATCGAGAAGGCCAACGCGGAGAATGCCGATCTGGTGCTCGGCTCGCGCTACTGCGAGGGGATCCGGGTGATCAACTGGCCGATCAGCCGGTTGCTGCTCAGCATTTGCGCGGCGCAATATGTGAAGATCATCACCGGCATGCCGTTCACCGATCCTACGGGCGGTTTCAAATGTTTCCGGCGGCGGGCGCTGGAGGCGATCAACCTCGACCGCGTCCGGGCCAACGGTTACAGCTTTCAGGTCGAGTTAACGCACATCTTGTGGCGCACCGGCCACACGATTGCCGAGGTGCCGATCATCTTCACCGACCGCTTCATCGGCACCTCGAAGATGAGCGGCAAGATTGTCCGCGAGGCGGTCTGGATGGTGTGGCGGCTGTGGCTGCAAAACGGCCTGCGCCGTTGGCCGAGGAAAAAGAAGTAGCTGTCCGCTTGGCCAAGCGCCGGGTCAGAGCGTGACGGTCTCGGTCGGCTCGGCCTGCGTGGAGACGTCGACCCGGATGCTGTCGATACCGGCTTGGCCAAGCTTGGCCGCGACGGCCTCCCGGGCGATCTCCGGCGTATTGCAGTCGCGGCTCAAGTGGCCCAGCGTGACATGGCGCAGCGTGCCGTTGGCCAGCGATTCGACCGCCTCGGCTGCGGCGGTGTTGGCCAAGTGGCCGTGCCGGCTCATGATGCGCTGCTTGATGGCCCAAGGGCGGCGCGTATCCTCCTGCAAAAGGTTCAGGTCGTAGTTGGCTTCGATGAACAGGGCGCTCGCCCCGCGCACGCGCTCGAGCACCAGCCGTGTCGCTTGGCCAAGGTCGGTCAGCACGCCGACACCGCCGTCCGCCGTTTTCACGTGGAAGCCAACCGGATCCTGCGCATCGTGTGGCACCGGGAACGTCTCGGCCACCACATCGCCAATCTCGAACGGTTCGCCGGTCACGAATTGCCGGATGTCGAGGCGGGTCTCCATCTTGAAGCGCAGCTCGTCTGCGGTGAGTCGGTTGCAGTAGACTGGAATCTCGAGCTTGGCGCAAAGCGCCTTGAGACCCTGCGTATGGTCGGAGTGTTCGTGGGTGAGCAGGATGCCGTCGAGCGTCTCCGGCGACCGGCCCAGCTGGGCCAGGCGCAGTCGAATCTGCCGACCGCTGAGGCCGGCATCGATCAGCAGCCGCGTCTGCTCCGTCTCAAGATAGGAGGCATTTCCCCCGGAACCGCTCCCTAAAACCGTGAACCGTGTTGGCACTGCGCGACTTTAGGCGCGCGGGAAAGGCACGGCAATGGAGCGTGAGGAAAAGTTGTTCACAAACCGGCATGCGGCAGGGGGTTGGCATGGTTTTTTTGTAGCAAATTTTATGCCTTATTCACCTTGAAACTGCCCGGCCGACTTCCTACTGTCGGTGCGTGGCGCAGCAGGGATTCCAGATGTCGCAGAAGATGTCGCTCAACCAGGTGTTGGCGCCGCAGCTTCAGCAATCCCTCAACCTCTTGCAGGCCCCCATGCTGGAACTCAAGGCCATGGTGGACCAGGAGTTGCAGCTCAACCCGGTGCTGGAGGAGCAGGCCGCCCTCGACGCAGAGGCGGCTGAACGGGGGGAGACACCCGAGTCGCCGGAACCGAAGGCCGACCTGGCCGAGCCACCGAGCGACACGCAGTACGATCCGACCGACGAGAGCAACGCCTCGGAGCCGGTGGACGATTTCCAAAAGGAGATCAACCAGTTGATCGAGCTGGACCAGGAGTGGCGCGACCATTTCTCCAGCACCAGCATCCCGTCGCGCAACTCAAAGCAGGAGGATGAGAAACGGCAATTCATGCTCGACTCGGTGACCACCACCCAGTCGCTGCAGGAATTCCTGCTGGAGCAGGCCCGTTTGTCGGATTTTAGTGATGAAAAATTTCAGGTTGCCGAATTGATCATTGGCAANATCGATGATACCGGCTTCCTGCAATCGAGTGTTGATGAACTGGTGTTTTCCAGCGGCAGGTCGAGCAGCGATATTCAGGCCGTGCTTGAAATCGTTCAGGCGTTTCATCCGCCGGGAGTGGGGGCGCGCGACCTGCGCGAATGCCTGATGCTCCAGCTCGAGCGGGCGGGGCGCGACGACTCGCTCGAATACCGGATCATCCGGGACTGCATGGACGAATTGGGCCGCCGACGCATCCGCGAGATTGCGAGAAAGGTCGGGGAAACGGTCGACGCCGTCCAGGACGCCGTGGAACGCATCGGCAACCTGGAGCCGAANCCGGGCCGCGAATANCTNCCNGAGACCAACCANTACGTCGTGCCGGAGATTTTCATCTCGCGCGGCGATGACGGCGGGTGGAAGGCCGTCTCGAACAACGAGTACATCCCCCGTCTGCGCATCAGCAACGCCTACAAGGACCTCATGGCGCAGGCCACCACTTCGGGCGATGTGCGCGACTATATCCGGGACAAGATTCGTTCCGGGAAATTCCTGCTCAAGAGCATCCACCAGCGGCAGTCCACCATCATGAACATTGTCCATGAAATCCTGAAGCGGCAGGGGGAGTTCATGGAGAACGGCCCGTCGCACCTGCGCCCGATGACCATGTCGCAGGTGGCCGATGCCGTCGGCGTGCACGAGACAACCGTTAGCCGGGCGGTCTCCGGCAAATACGTCGAGACCCCCCACGGCGTGCTGGAGATGAAATANTTCTTCACCTCNGGCNTGGCCTCGANGGATGGCTCCAGCCTGGCCAACACCAGCGTCAAGGAGATGCTCGGTGAACTGGTCAGGAAGGAGGACGCCACCAAGCCGCTCTCTGACGAGGACTTGGTCAAGCTTTTCAAGGACAAGGGCATCAAGATTGCCCGCCGCACAGTTGCCAAGTACCGGGCCGAACTGAACATCCTGCCGTCACACCTTCGGCGTGTCTATTGACATCCTTGGACAAGTGCAATTTTCCGGTTGCCAACAACGAATAGCATAGGGATACTCCCCGTCCGGGTTCACTTTATGACGATGAAAAAGACAATCACCATGATAGCTGCTGTCACCGCCCTGGGCCTAAACGGCCGGTCGGAGGACAATGTGGATTTTGCCAAGTCGATCCAGGGCGTGCTTGAGGCCCGCTGCATTGACTGCCACGGCCCAAAAAAACAAAAGGGTGACCTACGGCTTGACAGCAAGGAGGCGACGTTGGAGGAGGTTGTTCAATCTGGTCAATCCGCCGAGAGCGAACTGTTCAAGCGCATCACGCTCCCTGCGGACCATGAGGACATCATGCCGTCCAAGGGCGATCCTTTGACCAAGGAGCAGATTGAGCTTGTCAAGAAGTGGATCGACGAAGGGGCCAACTGGCCGGATGGACTGGTGCTGTTGAGCGCCAAGGATCGCGCCGAGGCCAAGGCCGCCGCCGCCCGACTGCCTGAGCCGGANATCAAGGANGTNCCCGTNTCCGNCGCCGAGAAGGCAGCGATCGCCAAACTGAGTTCNGGNGAAGGTATCGGAGAAAAGTATGCAGCTCCGCTGGTCATGGCACTTGCACAGGACACCAAGCTGATTTACGCCAACTTCCGACTCGTCGGTAAGAACGTTAATGATGGGCACTTGGCACCGTTGGCTGACATCCAGAATTTGAGCGAACTGGATTTGGGCAACACTCAGGTCACCGCGGCGGGACTCAAGCACATCAGCAAAGCTAACAGCCTCACCAAGCTCAGTCTGGCCAATACCGCGATCGACGACGCGGCGCTGAAACAGATCGAGGGCCTTTCCAACCTGATGTCGCTCAACCTCTACAACACCAAGGTGACCGACGCCGGTCTGGCCAGCCTCAAGAACATGAAGTTCCTGCGCAAGGTGTACGCTTGGCAGAGCGGCGTCACCGAGCAGGGCGCGGCCGAGTTGAAGAAGGCCCTGCCGAACATCGACGTCAACCTCGGCTTCAAACTCGCCAAGGCCGAGCCGAAGAAGGAGGAGAAAAAAGAGGAGAAAAAGGAGGAGAAAAAAGAAGAGACCAAGCCGGAAAAGAAGGTGGCCAAGCCGGTTGCCTTCAACAAAAAATGCCCGGTCAGTGGCAAGGATGTCGATCCGGCCAAGCTGTTCGCCATCAACTTCTGCTGCAACAACTGCCTTGGCAGCTTCACCAAGGAACCAGCCAAGCACATCGCCAAGGTCAAGGGACCGGACAACAAGAAATGCCCGCTCAGCGGCAAGGATATCGACGCGTCCAAAAAATTCGTGATCGGCTTCTGTTGCGGCAACTGCCTGGGTGATTTCACCAAGGATCCAGCCAAGCACATCGCCAAGGTGAAGAAATAGTGGGCGATCCATTTTCTGAAAAGCCCCGGTATTTGGAGCCGGGGCTTTTTTGTATGCGCTTGGCCAAGCGCTTGCCGTGTGCGGCTGACGCCGTTACCTTGGCCAAGCGCTTGGTTTCGATGGACGAGTTGCAGGAACAATTTGACGACGCCACGTTCGCCTTCAGCCAGGGCGAGTACGGGCAGGCGGTCGCCGGGTTCGAGGCAATCCTCGCAGCGGACGAAAACCATTTCGACGCCCGGATGTCGCTCAGCATGGCATTGTGCCGGCTGGAGCAGTACGAGCGGGCGATCGAGGAGGGNCACAAGGCCGAGAAACTGCGTCCCGACGACCAGTTGGTGCACACGAATCTCTCACTGTTTTACGTGAAAATCGGGAACAAGGAGGCGGCCGAGCATCACGGGCTGCAGTCGAAGATCGCCTCGTGGAAGCAGCCCGGCGCGGCCGCAGCCCCGGCAGCCGCGGAAGGGGAATTGCATATGGCCCAGCCGAAGGCGGAGTCGTTCAAGCTGCCGGGCAAGTTTCCGGATATGCCGTGGCGGAAGAACCGCGACAAGGGCCAAGCGGAGGATGCCGTCGATGAGTGACGGATTTGTGCGGGTCGCCGCGAGCGACGAACTGCGTCATGGCGGTGGCATCCAGCGCACGGTTGGCGATCGCGAGGTCGGGCTGTTCAAGGTTGCCGACGGGGTATGCGCGATCGACGGCGTCTGCCCGCACGTCAGCGGACCGCTGGGCGAGGGCATCGTCGAGAACGGCAAGGTGTACTGCCCGCTCCACGGCTGGCCGTTTGATCTGCGCACCGGCCAGTGCGAGACGAACCCAAACGCNAAGGTGGATTGCTTTGAAACCAAGGTGGAGGGCGGCGAGGTGTTCGTTCGTTTGACAAAATAATTTGACGATGAAATCNGCNTATGAACTGGCGATGGAACGGTTGGAGAAAGAGTCTCCNACNCAGGNNTTGANCGANGAGNNNAAGGCCAAGCTGGCCGAGGTCAGCAAGGTTTACGAGGCGAAGATTGCCGACCGGGAGGTGTTTCTCAACGGCGAGATCGCCAAGGCCGAGGCGGCGGGCGAGTTCGAGGCGATCGAGCAGTTGAACAAGCAACTGGCCAGCGAGCGCAAGNTGCTCGAGGAGGAACTCGAGCAGAAGAAAAACGATCTTCGCGCTTAACAGCCGTTCTCCGCGATCTGGAAACGGCAGAGCGCGGCGACCATCAGCGAGTGGCTGATCGTGCTGTTGCCGATGAGTTTCGGGATCTCCCCGAGTGGCACGAGTCGCGTGACCAAGTCCTCCCCGGCGTCGAGTTGGGTGTCATGCTGCTTGGCGGCGTTGCGGATGACGGTGGTGTGCACCTTGTTGTTCATGATCGCCGGGTTGGCGTAAACGAAGCCGACGGATTCCGGTGCGTCGCCGGCGTAGCCAGTTTCCTCTTGCAGTTCGCGCGCCGCCGTTTCCAGTGGGCCTTCGCCGGGGTCAATCATGCCGCCGGGCAATTCCAGCTCGATCANGTTGGTGCCCTGCCGGTATTGCTCAATCATCACCAGTTGATTGTCCGGTGTCAGGGCGACGATGTTGCACCAATCGACCGACTCGATGACGAAAAACTCGTGCTCGTCGCCGGTGCGGGGGGAGGCGCGCCGGTCGGCGCGCACCTTGAAAATCTTGTAGTCACCGGCGCAGCGGCTCGCCTTAATCGGCCAGGGGGTCAGTTCCGGGTTGTTAATCGGCATCGGATTGTTCCTTGGCGGCCCAGCCTTGGCGCATGAGTTGGAGCAGGTGGGTCATGGCTTCCTCGCGTGAGATATTGCGCTCCTTGGCCAATTGTTCGGAGCGCTTGGCCAATTGCGCTGCCATTTCGCCGGCCTTGGCCTCGGGGCAACCGATCGTGGCCAGCAGCTTGGCCAAGTCGGTGATATCATCAGGTTGGCTCACGCGGGGCGGGGCGGGGCTTGGCCAAGGTCAGGCCACGCGGATGCGGGTGACCTCGACGCGTTCCCGCGGCTTGCTGTTCTCGCCGCTTGCGCTTGGCCCAACCGGCGTGTCGCCGATGTCCCCCAGCGTCTCGTCGCCCTCCGTCAATTGGCCAAAGGCGGTGTATTGGCCGTCGAGGAAATCTGCCTTGTCGAGGCAGACGAAAAATTGGCTGCCTGCGGAGTCGGGGTCCTGTGAACGGGCCATCGAGATGACACCGCGCACGTGCGGTCTGTCGTTGAACTCAGCCTTGATCGAGTGGCCCGGCCCGCCGGTGCCCCACAGGTTCTCAAGCGACTCGTCCTTGGTTTGCGGGTCGCCACCCTGGATCATAAACCCGGCCATGATCCGGTGGAAACAGGTGCCGTCGTAAAAGCCGTCGTTGGCGAGCTTGGTGAAGTTGGCCACCGTGCCGGGGGCGACGTCGGGCCAAAGCTCGATGCTTATGCTGCCCTTGGTGGTCTCGATGGTTGCGGTTGGGGTTGGGTTTTCGCTCATGTGAAAGTTGTTGTCAGTCGGCCAGTGAAACGTGATCGGCGCTTGGGAATTTCTTGGGCAACGCCTGAGTGACCTTGCCGGTGGCGAGCCACTCGGCGGCGCGGTTGATCGTGGTGATAAAGCCGACGCATTGGAGCGCCTTGCCGTTCTCGTGGCCCATCGGTGTGTGGAAAATAAGGCCCTTGCCGTATCGGATGGTCAGCATCATCGGCTCGTGGCGCTTGCTCTTGGCGCTGTAGGCGGTGGCGAGGATGGTCATGTTCTCGGCGGGACCGCGGAGGGTGTCGTACAACTCATCCTGCGCGTGCATCCACTCGGCCGGCATGCCGTGGGTGACCGGGTGGGAGGCGTCGCGGATGACGATCTTGAAGGCGTGTTGCGGGCCGTGGCCGCCGCCGGAGCCCGGTTGCGTGTTGCGGATGAGGTCGCCCCGGTCGTTGAAATAGACATACGGCCCGTTTTTCTCGGTGCGGCCGCCCCAGCCGCCGAGGCCGATCATCCGGTTGTACTCGAGCCAGCCCGGGAACGAGTTGTTGGCGGCATGGACCGGGATGAAGCGCCCGCCGTTGCTCATGTATTTCTCGAACGCCCGCTTTACCGGCTTTGGCCACTCCTCGCCGTTGTAATTGCTGACGACCACGTCGTACTGGTCGAACGCCGGCCGGAAGGCGTCCCACTTGGCCTGAAACTCCTCGCGGATTTTTTTGGCTGCCTTGGCTGCCTTGGCCTTTTGGCTTTCGCTGAGGTTGCGCGGCGGGCGGGGGGCGCGCGGCGGGGAGGTGACCACATCGACCCGGAACAATTCGGTCTTTTCCATCTGCGCCTTCATGTACGGCGTCATGGCTTTCCAGTTGTGGTTGTTCTGACCATCGACGAACAGCACGCTGATTTTTTCAGCAGTCGCCGGGCTTGTCGCGGCCGCCAAGAGCAGGGCGGCGGCAATCCATTTCAGGGGGTTCATTGCGCGAGGCATCGTGTCGCAAACGTTGACGGCAGGGGGACCGATTCGCAAGCCAAAAGCCGGATGCTCGACTCCGCATTTTTCGTCGGGCAATCTCCCGCCGTTGATCGGCGCGGAACAACTTGGCCAAGCGCGGTGGCTGTTGGCGGCATTGGTGGGGCTGGCTTTGGCGATGGCCTTCCCGGAGCCGCGCTGGTTTGGTCTCGCCTGGCTGGTGCCGGGCGTTTGGTTGGCAGTCGTGGCCGGGGAACGGCGTTGGCGTTTGTTCGGCTTGGCCTTTGTCGCGGCGCTGGTGTTCCGCCTGGTGTCGCTACGGTTTCTGCTGGCCATGCCGCACACGGCGGGGGCGATCAGCGGCTGGCTGGCGCTCAGTTTTTATTCGGCACTGTATCCTGCGGTCTGGGGCTGGTTCTGCGGCGGCTGGCTGCGGGACGGCTTGGCCAAGCTGGAGTGGCCGTGGTTTCGGCGGCTTGGCTTTGGGCTGTTCGCCGCCGCCGCCTGGGTGGCGCTGGAGATGGTGCAGGCGCGGTTGCTCGGCGGCTATCCGTGGAACTTTCTTGGCGTCAGCCAGTTTGAAAACCTGCCGCTGATCCAGGTCGCCTCGATCACCGGCGTGTACGGGGTATCATTTTTAGTGGCGTGGGCGTCGGTGAGTTTGCTGTTTGCTGTGTTGCAAATCCGCCGATCACCGGCCAATCCGTGGTCGTGGTCGGCCGACCTGGCGCTGCCGCTCCTCGCGCTTGGCCTTGTTTGCACCTGGGGGATCGTCCGTATTGGCAAGCCGCCGGCACCGGCGGACAGGCTGACCGTCGCGCTGGTGCAGCCGAGTATTCCGCAGCGCCTGATTTGGCAAACCGACACCGGCGACGAGCGCTTGGCCAAGGTGCTGGAGCTGTCGCGGCTGGCGCTGGCGACCAAGCCGGATCTGCTGCTTTGGCCGGAGGCGTGCGCGCCGATCTCGGCGGAGCGTTGGCCGGAGGTGTTCGACATGGTCAAGTCGAGCGGCGTGCCGCTACTCTTCGGCGCGGACGACGTCGAGCGGGACGGGGAGGCGGTGCGGTTTTACAACAGCGCGGTGTTGCTTGCGTCCGACGGCCCGCGATTGCCGACTTACCGCAAGCGACGACTCGTGATGTTCGGTGAGTACATCCCGTTTGAGAAGGCGCTGCCGTTCATGAAATACCTCTCCCCGATCGGCGGCAGTTTCACCGCCGGGACGGAGCCGGTGCAGTTCACGCTGCCGGACGCCGACACGAAGCTCTCCCCGTTGATCTGTTTCGAGGACGCCTTCCCGCACGGCGGCCGCGAGCACGTGTCACCGGAGACTGCGCTGCTCGTGAACCTGACCAACGACGGCTGGTTCGGCGCCGGGCCGGAGCAATGGCAGCACGCGGCCAACGCCGTGTTCCGGGCGGTGGAGAACGGCGTGCCGCTGGTGCGCTGCGCCAACAACGGCTTGACCTGCTGGATCGATCCGCTGGGCCGGGTGCGGCAATATTTTGGGCAGGAGAGTGGCGACATTTACGGGGCCGGGTTTGTGTCGTTCGATGTGCCGCTTGGCCAGGCGCTTGGCCAAACGACGTACAACCGGCACGGCGACCTGTTCGGATGGGCCTGCCTCGTCGTGGCGGTTGTCGTGGGGGCGGCACGTCGCTTGGCCAAGCGGGGACTCCACACCGGCGGGGGAATCGGCTAGGCTGCGGGCCGCGTTTGTGCCGTTATGATCCCAAGGGAGATCCTCAAGAAAATTCGCCAGATCGAGATTCGCACCAAGCGGCTCGTCACCGAGACGTTGGCCGGGCAGTACCACAGCGCGTTCAAGGGGCAGGGGCTGCACTTCGAGGAGGTGCGTGAGTACACGCCGGGCGACGAGATCCGGTCGATCGACTGGAACGTCACCGCCCGGATGAACCAGCCGTTCGTGAAGGTGTACTCGGAGGAACGGGAGCTGACGCTGATGCTGTTGGTCGACCTGAGCGGCTCCGGCTTCTTTGGCTCGGTGGAGCAGACCAAGCGCGAGATCGCCGCCGAGCTGGCCTCGGTGCTGGCGTTCTCTGCCATCCGCAACAACGACAAGGTTGGCCTCATCCTGTTCACCGACCGGGTGGAGAAATACGTGCCGCCGCGCAAGGGCCGCTTCCACGTGCTGCGCGTCATCCGCGAGATTTTGTTTTACGAGCCGGAACACCGCGGCACCGACCTGAACGGCGCGTTGGAATTCCTCGGGCGCGTGGTGCCGCGCAAGGCGATCACCGTCTGCGTCTCCGATTTTCTCGGGCAGACGAACCCGAGCCGGCGCTCGGTGGACGGGCACCTGCGGCGGTATGCCGTGATGTCGGAGACACTGGCGCAGACCTCCACCACGGCATTGCGGCAGGCCAACCGGCGGCACGACGTGGTGGCGGTGCAGGTCACCGACCCGCGCGAACTGGAACTGCCGGACGTCGGCTGGGTGGTGCTGCAGGATGCCGAGACGGGGCAGGCGGTAGAGATCAACACCGGCGACGACCGCCGGCGCAAGGCCTACACCCAGCGTCAAGCCGATGCGCAGGAGGAACTCGTGCGGCTGTTCCGCACATCCGGCATCGACTCGATCCAGATTCGCACCGACGAGCCATACATCACCGCGCTCGAGCGATTTTTTGAGATGCGCCTGAAACGCCGGCACCTCGCCGCCTGATGCCTACGCCCACGAACACCCATTCCGGGTCGCTGGTTTTGCCCGATCCCGCCGATGCCACCAACGCGGTTGGCCAAGGGGAAATCCCGGACATCCGGGGGCTCAAGGACTTGGCCGACATCCCCACCGGCCACGAATGGGTTGGGTGGTTGCTGGCCATCGTGGCGGTGTTGGTGGTGGCCGGGGTCATCGCTTGGTTTGTCCGGCGGCAGTTGGCCAAGCGCAGCGCGGAACTGGCGCCACCCCCGCCGCCGCCTCCGCATGTCGTCGCTTGGGATCGGCTTCAGCGCGCGCTTGGCCTGATTCACGAGGCCGACCGGTTTTGCGTCGAGGTGTCGCTTATCATTCGGGACTATCTCGAGCAACGATTCGACCTGCACGCTCCGGATCGGACCACCGAGGAATTTTTGTTTGAATTGCAGTCGAGCCAGCGCCTGGCCGAAGGGCACAAGCAACTGCTGGCCGACTTCCTCGGTGCGTGCGACATGGTGAAATTCGCCAAGGCGGAGCCGCCGGAGCAGGAGCTGCGAGAGCTGCATGAGGCCGCCAGCCGGTTGGTCGGCGAGACGCAGCCGAGCCTGAGCGAGGAGACGGAGGCCGAGCCATGAACATCGGCGACCTCAGGATAGACAATCCGTGGTGGCTGCTCCTGCTGTTGGTTCTGCCGCTGGTCGCGTGGGCGCGGCGGCGCTGGCTGGGTGAACGGCCGGCGCTGATGTTTTCCTCCGTGCAGCTCGTGCGCGGGATCATGGGCTTGGCCAAGCCGAAGTCGGGGGCGCTGCTTGGTTTCCTGCGCTGGACGGCGCTGCTGCTGCTGGTGCTGGCGATGTCCCGGCCGCAATGGGGCGAGGGCACCGAGAAAATCCGGGCCAGCGGCATCGACATTGCCGTGGCGTTCGACTTGTCCGGCAGCATGCTGGCTGAGGATTTCAAGTTGAAGGGCAAGCGGGCCAACCGCGCCGAGGTGGCCAAGGCGGTGCTGAAGGGCTTCGTTGAGGATAGGCCGTCGGATCGGATCGGTCTCGTGGCCTTCGCCGGTCGGGCCTACATCGCTGCGCCGCTGACGCTGGACCACGATTTCCTGATCGCCAACCTCGACCGGCTCGAGGCCGGGAGCCAGTCGATCGAGGACGGCACCGCGATCGGCTCGGCGATCAGCGCCGGGTTGAACCGCCTGCGCGACCTTCCCAACTCGGAGAGCGGCATCATCATCCTGATGACTGACGGCCAGAATAATTCCGGCACCGTCGCGCCGCTAACCGCTGCCGAGGCGGCCGAGTCGCTGGGGGTGAAAGTGTACACCATCGGCGTCGGCACGCGCGGCGTGGCGCCGATGCCGTACACTGACGTGTTCGGCCGGAAACGGTACCGCAATGTCGAGGTGAACATCGACGAGGAGACACTGCAAAAAATCGCCGAGCAGACTGGCGGCCAATATTTCCGGGCCGACAGCCAGAAAAAACTGCGGGAGATCTACGACAAGATCGACGAGATGGAAAAAACCGAGGTCGAGGTCGAGCGTTACTTCAATTACGACGAGTGGTTCCCGTTCCTCGTTGTCGCCGGGTTGGCGCTGCTGCTGCTCGAGTTGATCCTCGCCAACACCGTCTGGCTCAAACTGCCGTAGAGCCAAGCGGTGATGCGCTTGGCCAAGCGCTATTTCTTCAGCGCAGATTCGATGGCGGAAATCACCTCGGGGGCGTCCGGCTTGGTGCGGGGCGAGAACCGCTTGATCACCTTGCCGTTGCCGTCGAGTAGGAATTTCTCGAAATTCCATCGTATCTTGTCCGAGCCGCCCGACTCCTTCTTGAGCCGCTTGTAGAGCGGATGGGCCTCGTCACCGTTCACGTCGATCTTTGCGTGGAGCGGGAAGGTGACCGAGTAGTTGTCACTGCAAAACTTCTTGATTTCCAGCGGGCTGCCCGGTTCCTGTTTGCCGAACTGGTTGCAGGGAAAGCCCAGCACGGTGAATCCCTTCTTGGCGTACTTCGCGTGGACGGCCTGAAGCTGCGTGTACTGCTTGGTCAGGCCGCATTTGCTGGCGACATTGACGACCAGCATCACTTTGCCCTTGTGGGTGCCGAGGCTGGTTTTCTTGCCGTCAATGTCCTTGAGCGGAATGTCGAGGGTCGATTTCTCGGCGCAAACCGCGCCCGCCAAGCCGATGGTTAGGATGAGAGTTGATGTGAGTTTCATGCGCGGCAAAAAGATGACAGCCGCGCCGATGTTGTCAAACATTGAAGTCGGGCCTGATGACTTGTTTTTGGAGGCTAAATTGTTGAGACTGCGCGGCTGTCGATTTGCGATGAGGAAGAAACCCAACAATAAACCACACCGACCGGACCCTCGGCCGCACTCCGCGATCATGCTGGATGGGCCGGACCGCGCCCCGAGCCGTGCAATGCTTTACCCGACCGGCTTCAAGTCGGCCGACTTCGGCAAGCCGATCGTCGGCGTGGCCTCCACGTGGAGCAACGTCACGCCGTGCAATATGCACATTGACGAGTTGGCGCGCCTCGCCGAGGTCGGGGCGAACAAGGCTGGCGGCAAGGCGATCGTTTTCAACACCATCACCATCTCTGATGGCATTTCGATGGGGACAGAAGGGATGAAGTACTCGCTCGTGTCCCGCGAGGTGATCGCAGACTCAATTGAGACAGTTGTGGGCTGCGAGTGCATGGACGGTTACGTGGCGATCGGTGGCTGCGACAAGAACATGCCGGGCTGCATGATCGCCATCGCGCGGATGAACCGCCCGGCGGTGTTCGTCTACGGCGGCACGATTTTGCCCGGGTGCATCACAGGCGACACGAGGAAACTCGACATCGTCTCGGTGTTCGAGGCGGTCGGCGCACACGCAAACAACCATCTTTCCGACAAGGGCCTCGAGCAGATCACCTCCTGCGCCATCCCGGGGCCGGGCTCGTGCGGCGGCATGTACACCGCCAACACCATGGCCAGCGCGATCGAGGCGATGGGGATGAGTCTGCCGGGCAGCAGCGCCCAGGCGGCGATCAGCCCGGCGAAGAAAAAGGATTGTCGCGAGGCCGGGGCTGCGGTGCTGAACCTGCTCAAGCTTGGCATCAAGCCGCGCGACATCATGACAAAAAAGGCGTTTGAGAACGCCATCACCGTGGTGATCGCGCTCGGCGGCTCAACGAATGCCGTGCTGCATTTGCTAGCGATGGCCCACGCGGCCGACGTCCGGCTGACCATCGACGACTTCACGCGCATTGGCAAAAAGGTGCCGGTGTTGGCCGACCTCAAGCCAAGCGGCAAATACCTGATGAGCGAGTTGGTCGCCATCGGCGGCATCCAGCCGATGATGAAAACGCTGCTCCGCGCCGGGCTGTTGCACGGCGACTGCCTGACGGTGACCGGGCGCACGGTGGCGCAGAACCTGGCCAAGGCGAAGCCGTACCGCAAGGGGCAGAAAATCGTCCAGCCGTTGAGCCGACCGATCAAGAAAAACAGCCATCTCGTGGTGATGTACGGCAACCTCGCGCCAGGGGGCGGCGTGGCCAAGATCACCGGCAAGGAGGGAATGAGCTTCACCGGCACAGCCAAGCCTTTCGACTCTGAGGAGAAGGCGATGCGGGCGATCCTCGCCGGCAAGATCAGGAAGGGCGACGTGATCGTCATCCGCTACGAGGGGCCGAAGGGCGGCCCGGGCATGCGCGAGATGCTTGGCCCGACCGCAGCCATCATGGGGGCAGGCTTGGGCAACGATGTGGCGCTGATCACCGACGGCCGGTTCTCCGGCGGCACACACGGCTTCGTCGTCGGCCACATCACGCCGGAGGCGTATGCGGGTGGGCCGTTGGCGTTGGTCAAGCGCGGCGACTCGGTAACGATCGACGCCGAGCGGCGGCAGTTGACCCTCGGTGTGTCGGCGAAGGAATTGGCCAAGCGCCGCAAGGCGTGGCGCAAGCCGAGGCCGCGCTATACCAAGGGGGTCCTGGCCAAGTACGCCAGCGCCGTGACCTCGGCCTCGCTTGGCGCGGTCACCGACCACGACCTGGAGGTGTAACCCAAGCGCTTGGCCAAGCGACCACCCAACTGAGAGAATTTACCCGCACCCATGCGCAGACAATATCCGTTCCAGATTTTCGAGCCGAAGTGGCAGGCAACGTGGCATGACGGCGAGACTTTCCGGGCGTGGAACCCCGGCGAGAAAGTCCCAGCCGACCATCCGTTCCACGAGCGTCACCCGGACGCGAACCCCGGCGACATCCCGAAATATTACATCCTCGACATGTTCCCGTACCCGTCGGGCGCGGGGCTGCATGTCGGCCACCCGGAGGGCTACACCGCCACCGATATCCTCGCCCGCTACAAGCGCATGCGCGGTTTCAACGTGCTCCACCCGATCGGGTGGGACGCGTTCGGCCTGCCGGCAGAGCAGTACGCGATCAAGACCGGCCAGCATCCGCGCATCACCACCGAGACCAACGTCGCCAACTTCAAACGCCAGATTCAATCGCTTGGCTTCAGCTACGACTGGAGCCGGGAAATCAACACGACCGATCCCGATTATTACCGGTGGACGCAGTGGATTTTCCTGCAGTTGTACAACGCTTGGTTCAACCCGGCGACAAATCGGGCGGAGCCGATCGACTCGCTGGCTTACCCGGCAGACGTGACGACTGACGAGCAGCGCCGCGCCTGGCGTGACAATCATCGCTTGGCCTACGTGAGCGAGGCGCCGGTGAACTGGTGCCCCGAGCTTGGCACCGTGCTGGCGAACGAGGAGGTCAAGGACGGCGTCAGCGAGGTCGGCGGCTTTCCGGTTGAGCGCAAGCCGATGCGCCAATGGATGCTCCGCATTACCGCCTTCGCGCAGCGGTTGCTGGACGACCTCGACGGCATCGAGTGGAGCGACTCGCTAAAGGAGATGCAGCGCAACTGGATCGGTCGCTCGGAGGGGGCGGAAGTGGTGTTTCGCGTAGACGGTTCTGACATCGAAATTCCCGTGTTCACGACGCGGCCTGATACGCTGTTCGGGGCGACGTACATGGTGCTCTCGCCGGAGAGCGATTTGCTCGAATGCCTTGTCACCGACGAGCACCGGGCCGCCGTTGAGGCGTATCAGGCTGAGGCGGCCCGGAAGAGCGACCTCGAGCGCACCGACTTGGCCAAGGAGAAGAGCGGTGTGTTCACCGGCGCGTTTGCGGTCAACCCGGCCAACGGCCAGCCGGTGCCGATCTGGACGGCCGACTACGTGCTGGCTGGCTACGGCACGGGGGCGATCATGGCGGTGCCGGCACACGACACGCGCGACTTGGAGTTCGCGCAGAAATTCAAGCTGCCGATCGAGGTGGTGGTGCAGGCCCCGGAGGGCGGGGAGTCGCTTGGCTTCACCGGTGACGGCACGGCGGTGAACTCCGGTTTCCTTGACGGCCTGCCAACGACAGAGGCCAAGTGCAAAATCACCGCTTGGCTCGAGGAAAAGGCGTTTGGCCAAGGGCGGGTTAATTACAAGCTGCGCGACTGGCTCTTCAGCCGGCAACGCTACTGGGGCGAGCCGTTCCCGATCGTGTGGGACGACGGCGGCCACCTTGGCTTGGTCGAGGATGACCTGCCGCTCACGCCGCCGGACCTGACCGATTTCAAGCCAACCGGCACCGGCGAGCCGCCGCTGGCCCGCGCCGGGGAATGGTGCCAGGCCGGTGAAGGTCTCAAGCGTGAGACGAACACCATGCCGCAATGGGCCGGCAGTTGCTGGTATTACCTGCGTTACCTCGACGCCACCAACGGCGAACGATTCATTGGTGAGTCGCCCGAGCGGTACTGGATGGGGACATCCGGCGAAGGGGTCACCCCGGGGGTGGACCTGTACGTTGGCGGAACCGAGCACGCCGTGTTGCACCTGCTGTACGCACGGTTTTGGCACAAGGTGATGTTCGACCTAGGCCACGTTTCCACGCCGGAACCGTTTTACAAGCTGGTCAACCAGGGGCTGATCCTCGGCGAGGACGGTCAAAAGATGTCGAAGTCGCGGGGCAACGTCGTCAACCCGGACGACATCCTCGCGGAGTTCGGCTCGGACGCTTTTCGTCTGTACGAGATGTTCATGGGGCCGCTCGAGATGGTGAAGCCGTGGAACACCAAGGGCGTCGAGGGCGTCTACCGTTTCCTCGGTCGCGTGTGGCGGATGTTCATCGACGAGGCGAGCGAGAAGGAGTTCGAGCAGCAACTGACAGCCAAGCCAGACGCAGGGCTGGAACTACTCGCGTCGCTGAAACTGGACGAGGGCGTCGGCGAGGTGGAGCCCACGTCTGGACAGCTAAAGGTGTTGCACACCTGTATCAAGAAGGTGACGGAAGACATGGAGCAACTCCGCTTCAACACCGCAATCTCTGCGCTGATGGTGTTCACCAACGAGGCGTCGAACTGGGACATCCGGCCTCTGGCGGTGATGAACGATTTTCTACTGCTGCTCGCGCCGTTCGCGCCGCACATCGCCGAGGAGTTGTACGCCAAGGCCAACGGCGGCGGCTCGACGCTGGCCTATCAACCTTGGCCAAGCCACGACGAGGCGCACCTCGTCGAGTCCACCATCGAGATGGCTGTGCAGGTAAACGGCAAGCTGCGCGACCGCATTCAGATCCCGGCCGGCATGGACAAGGCCGAGATCGAGCGGATCGCGCAGGAGAGCGAAAACGTCCGCCGCCACACCGACGGCAAAAGCGTAAAAAAAGTAATCGTCATCCCCGGCAAACTGGTGAACATTGTCGCCGTGTGAGGTTTTCGCCCGCCGACATCGCCCGGAACAATTTCACGCCGAAGGAGCAGAAGATGCTCTGCATGGTGGCACTGCTCCTGCTAGTCGGTTGGGGAGTGAAGTCATGCATTTTAACCCAAGCCCCGCCGCCGCCCGGCCAGTCTGATAACTGATGCAACAGTTCGACTACAACGAAGTGCTTGAAATCATCCTGGCGAAGGACAGCCGGTATCCGCGAGAGGCGTACCAATTCGTGCGCGAGGGGCTCGACTACACCCAGCACAAGATGGCGCGGATGTCCGGCGCGAAAGAGCCGCGGCATGTCACCGGGCGGGAGTTGACCGACGGCATGCGACAATACGCCCTCGAGACCTACGGGCCGATGGCCGGGCTCCTGCTCGACGAATGGGGCATTCGTTCCACCGAAGATTTCGGCGAGATCGTCTTCAACCTCGTCGAGAACAATCTCCTGGCCAAGACCGAGAAGGACACCCGGGACGATTTTGCCGGGGGATACGATTTCGAGGAGGCCTTCACCGCTCCATTCCAGCCCAAGGCCAAGCGGGGGAAAAAACCGGCCAAGCGGGCCAAGCGGGCCAAGTGACACTTGGCCAAGCGACGCTAAAAACCGGGGGCGATGTACCGCTCGAGCTGCTCGATGATGTGATCTTTTTGCGACACGGTCAGCCGCAACAAGTCGGTGGAGGAAATGACGCCGAGCACTTCCCCCTTCTCAACCACCGGTAGGTGGCGAATCCGGTTTTTGCCCATGATGTCCATGCACTTCTCGAGGTTGGCTTCCGGATCCACCTGGGCCACCTTGCGGCTCATGATTTCCGCGACCTTGGTGGATTTTGAGGAGCGATCCTTGAGCATCACTTTACGCGTGTAGTCGCGCTCGGAGATGATGCCCAGCAACTTTCCCTTATCGATCACCATCAGCGCGCCCACCTTGAACTTGTCCATCGCCTTGACCGCCTCGAACACCGTGGCATCCGGCGTAATGAATCGGACGACCCCCTGGCGTTTTTTCAAAATCTCTCTTGCATTCATCGGCGTTATCGGTCGGCTGCCAAAATATCGTCCTGCTCCCCGCGATTGTCCAGCGGAGAATTCAGAGGGTTTAGTCTTTTAAAAAAGAGAGAACGTCGACCAGCGGCAGACTTAATTCCTCGCGGGTTTCGAGGTTTTTGACGATGGCTTGGCCGGCGTCCTGGAGGGTGACAAGCCACTTGGCTTTCAGCTCAAGGGCGCGTTTGAATTGTTTGTCCGGCTTGGCCTTGAGCAGGGGATACTCGGTGGCCAAGCCGGCCTGGCGGAGTTGTTGCACGAGGCCAAGCGAAGGGTCGCGGAGGGTTTCGTCGGTGATCTGCACGAAGGCGCCCAGCGCTTGGCCAAGCGGCGGCACGAGCCCGCGGTCCTTGAGCAGCTCGGCCAGCACGACGTCGCCCATGCCGAAGCCAAGCGCGGGCAGATCGGTCTTGCCACCTGAGACGAGTTTGACGAGGTGGTCGTAGCGGCCACCGCCGGCGATTGCCCGGAATTTGCCGCGCTTGTCGAACGCCTCGTACACCGGGCCGGTGTAGTAGGCCAAGCCGCGGATGATGCGGTAGTCAACTTTGATGAAGTCGCCGAGACCGCGGGCCTCGATGTTTCCAATGATGGCCGAGAGTTCTTCGGTCGGCTGGCCGCCCTCGATGAAGTCGTTTACTTGGTCGTAGGAGAAACCGAGCTTGGCCAAGCGCTCGCCGGAGACGGCCGGGTCTTCGCGCTCCAGTTTGTCGACGATCTGGTAAAAGTCGTACGCTTCCGCTTCCTTGCCGCCGCCGTTTTCAAAAAACTCCTGCCAGGCGCGTCGGCTGCTGAGGCGGATGATGAAGTCGTCGCTGGTGAGCTTGAGGTCGCGGAGGGTGTCGATCAGCAGCGCGATCAATTCGGCATCGGCAGCCAGATTTTCCTCGCCGAGTATGTCGGCGTTGAGCTGGAAGTGCTCGCGGAGACGACCCTTCTGCTGACGTTCGTAGCGGAACAGTTGCGGGATGGAAAACCACTTGATCGGCTTTTTGTAATTGCGCGTGTGGGCGGCGGCCATCCGGGCGAGGGTGGGGGTCATCTCCGGCCGGAGTGAGACGTTGCGGTCGCCCTTGTCGGCAAAATTGTAAAGCTGGCCGACGATCTCGTCGCCGCTTTTTTTCGTGTACAGATCGAGTTCTTCGATGGGTGGGCCGTCGTATTCGCGGAAGCCGTAACGCTCGGCGGTGCCGCGCCAGCTGTCGAAGATGTGGCGGCGCAGATCGAGGCTCCAAGAGTCCGGCGTGGGAACCGGCTCAGGATAAAAATCGCGAAATCCGGGGAGTCCTTTCATGGGTAAACGAGCGCTTGGCCAAGCGCGGGATCAGCGGTTGGCGGCGGCGAGCATTTCTCGGACATCGACCGGCTCCATGCCGGCTGCGATGATTGCCTTGATGCCCATGTCGGCGTCTTCATACGCCCGGCATTTCTCCGGTGCAACCTTGATTCGCCGCGCGGCCTCGAGAAATGTATCCGGCGCCGGCTTGGGGTTCTGCACGTCTTGGCTGGTGACGATGGCATCGAAGTAGTGCCGGATGCCGCAATGTTGCAGGATGCCCTCGACGGTCTCGTGCGTGCCGCCGGAGGCGATGGCCATCGGCAGTTTGCCGTGATGCTCGCGGACGATCTGCATGACCTCGGGGATTTCCACGGCGTCGGCGATCAACTCCATGTACCGGGCCTCCTTCTGGAAGGTGACTGCCTCGGCGTCAATCTCAACGCCCTGTTCCTTTGAGAGCATCCGGAGCACCTCGAACGGCGAGACGCCGCCCAGCGCGTAAAACCGTTCCTCGGGAAACTCAAGCCCGTGCTTGACCGTGGTGGAGCACCAGGCGGCGTAGTGGATCGGCATGGTGTCAACGACCGTGCCGTCGCAATCGAATATCAGTCCTTCTGGTTGCATAAAATGTTTGGTCACTCAAGGGCGGCCAGACGCTCCTTGAGGTTGTTGGCGAGCAGGGCGGAGACGGCCTCCTCGATCTCGCCCTCGATGAAGGTCGGCAGGTTGTAAAGGGTGAGATCGATGCGGTGGTCGGTTACCCGGTTTTGTGAAAAGTTGTAGGTGCGGATGCGCTCGTTGCGTTCGCCGGTGCCGATCTGTGACTTGCGCTCGGCGGCGTACTTGGCGTGTTCCTCGGCGATCTTTTGCTCGAGCAGGCGGGAGCGCAGCACCTTCATCGCCTGCTCCTTGTTTTTCTGCTGCGAACGTCCGTCCATGCATCGGACGATGATGCCGCTTGGCTTGTGCTGGATCTGCACCGCGGAGTCGGTCGTGTTCACTCCCTGACCGCCTGGGCCGGAGGCTCGGCAGACGTTGATCTCGAGGTCGTCCGGCTTGATGTCGATGTCCACTTCCTCCGCCTCCGGCAGTACGGCGACGGTGACAGTGCTCGTGTGCACGCGGCCCTGCGTCTCGGTGGCCGGCACGCGCTGCACGCGGTGGACGCCGCTCTCGAACTTGAGTTTGCGGAACACGTCCTGCCCCTTGATGCCGAACACGACCTCCTTGAAGCCGCCGAGGTCGGATGCGCTGGCATCCATCGGCTCGACCTTCCAGCCCTGCGACTCGGCGTACCGGATGTACATGCGGTGCAGGTCGGCGCAGAACAGGGCCGACTCCGCGCCACCGGCACCGGCGCGAATCTCGACAATCGTGTCCCGTGAGTCGGTCGGATCCGGCGGAATGACGCCGTACTGCAACTCAAGCTCGAGTTGGTCTCGTTCCGCCTCAAGAGCCGGCAACTCCTCCTTGGCCAAGCCGGCCAGTTCCGATTCCGCCGGCTCGGACTGGATCAGTTCCCGGTTGGCCGCGATGTCCTCGAGGAGCTTGAGGTAGCGTTCACCCAACTCGGCCAGTTTTTTCATCCGCGAATATTCACGGGTCAACTCGACGAGTTGCCGGTTGTCGCCGGTCACGTCGGGGTTGCCCAGGGCGTTTTCCAGTTCATCCCGGCGCTTGCAGAATTGCTCGATGTGGGGCTGCAGGTTCATGCTCCAAAAATAGAGAACGCCCGCGGGGGAACACCGTGACTCCACCGCGGGCGATCTGCTGAAAACGGGCTAAAGGCTCTTCTTTTTGCGCTTTTGGTCGGAGGCTGCCTTGGCTGCCTCGCGGGCTGCCTTGGTCTTGGCCAAGCGCTGCTGGAACTTGTCCACGCGCCCGGCGGTGTCCACGAATTTCTGCTGGCCGGTGTAGAACGGGTGGCACTCGTTGCAGATGCCGATGAGCATGGTGGGCTTGGTGGAACGGGTCTTGATTTCATTGCCGCAGGCGCAACGAATCGTCGATTCCACATATTCCGGATGTATGTCTGCCTTCATCAAAAAGGGCGGACAAACTACCAAGAAAAAGTTGGATGACAAGGGCTTTTTCCGGTAAATGCGCATTTTATCCCACAGACCGTGTTTGCACCATCAATGTGTTACGTCCTTGACAGGCGCAGTCCCGTGGGGTTGGTTCCCGCTTGGTGAAGTTGTTTCGGCTCATCGTGGTGTGGACTCTGGCGGCTATCTGGCTGCCGGCGAGTTCCCATTGCCTGTTGGGCGCGGTTGGCTGGCTCCCGGAATTCTGCTGCGAAGAGGAGTCGTCGCACGGTGATGATGGACAATCCCATGACGAGCACAACGAGTGCGATGTCTGCGCGGCCGTCGAGTCCGGCGACTACAACTTCAGCAAGCCGGTTGATTTTGATTTCAACTTCAACGCGACTCTCGCTTGGGAGCATGTCTTTCGACTCAGCATCTCCCCGACAGCGGAATGCTGCATCCCGCTGAGCAGTCGTGCCCCGCCGGGCTTGGCCAAACGCTGGGCCTTCATCATCCGCACCGCCATCCCCGGCCGCGCCCCTTCCTTCCTCGCCTGAAGAGCCGTCCGGCTCTCCCTCGTTTCGACGACCGTTCGCGGTCGTGTTGTGTCCTCTTTTAATCCTAAAATATTTTGCTCAAAAAAACCTGTTACATTTTTAGTGCGCTTGGCCTGGTGCTGAGCGTGAGTTGCGCCACTCCCCCCGGCCCGGATATCCGCGCCGCCGCCGGCTTGGCCAACGCCGTCCAGTTCCGTGCCGAGTCGCTCCCGGCGGATGCACCGCCGGTTGGCAACGCTCTCGACCTTCCCACTGCGATCGAGCGAGCGGTGCGCCAATCGCCGACGCTGCAGACTGCCCTTGCCGAAGTACGCGCTGCGCAGGCTGATGCGCGGCAGTCGCGACTCCCACCCAATCCCGTGTTGAGCGTCGTGTTCCGCTACCCGGACGACGGCGGCAGCTCGGTGACGGAGACCGGTTTGACGGCAGACTTGCTCACCGTGCTGCAAACGCCCCGCCGCATTCGCGCCGCCGACAACAGACTCCGCGCCGCCAGCGCCCGGGCGGTCGCCGCGGCGCTCGATGTCATTGCCGACACGGAGAAAAGTTACCATACCGCCAACGCGCTGCGGCAGGAGATGGTGTTGCTCGAACAGGGCGCTGGCCACATCGACCGTCTGCTACAAATTGCCCGGCACCGGCTCGACGCTGGCGAAGGCACACGGCTGGATGTCGCCACGCTCGAGGCCCGACGCGCCGAAACCCGCATTGATTTACAGGAGCGCCGACTGAAATTAACACAGGTACAACTTGTGCTCGCTCGTCTGCTCGGCCAGCCATCCGGTGACACTGATTGGCAGCAAACCACATCGCTGCCGGTCGCTGCCCTCATCCGATCGGAAGCGGATTGGCTGGTTGCAGCTCTCCGTAAGCACCCGGAAATCCAGGCCGATCGCTGGCAACTGGCCGCGCTCGAGGACCGTCGAGCACTTGCCCGATTGGCTTTTCTCGAAGGCAGTGCTGCCGGTTTGGATGCCGAGCGCGAGGGCGACTGGTCGCTTGGCCCGTCGCTGGCCGTGCCGCTGCCGTTGTTCGACTGGGGCCAGGCGCGCCGGGCCAAGGCCCGCGCTCTGGCCATCGCCGCGCGGCACCGGCTCACGCAGACCGTGCGGCAAACCGTGCAGGAAGTCCGGCAGGCGCACGCCGCGCAGGCCAGGCTCGCCGCCGCCGCCACGCAGGCTCGCGAGCAGTTGACGCCGCTCCAGCAGCAGCGGGTGGACTTGGCCCGCGCTGTTTACGAAAGAGGCCAGTCGGGGATCACGCCGTTGATGCTGGCCGAGCTCGACCTGCAGAAAGCTCAACTGCGGGCTGTCCATCTGGAGCTTCGGGCGGCCGTTGCCGTGATTGAGCTTCGCCGTGCCTCAGGAGGTACGGCTGCCATTTTCAAAACAAAAACAACGACACAAAAACAATGAAATCCATCTTCACATTTTTGACCATCGGCACGCTGGCTTTTTGGCTGGTTGCCTGCAACGACGCACACGACCATTCACACGGCGATCATGGCCACGGCCATGGTTCACCCGATGAACCGCACGCGGACGAGATCGTGCTCACTGCTGCTGCGATCGAGCATCACGGGATCGCGCTTGGCCAAGCGGAGCAGCGCGAATTGCGCGAGACGTTTTCAGCCCCGGCGCGGCTGGCTTACAACGAGGACGCCCTGGCTTACGTTGGCACGCTGGTGAGTGGCCGCGTGTCGCGCTTGGCCAAGGGTGTCGGCGACCCGGTTGCCGCGGCCGATCTGCTGTTCGTCATCGACAGCGCCGAGCTTGGAGCGGCGCAAAATGATCATCTCGGAAAGCTGGCGCAACTGGCCGCTGCCACGACGGCGTTCCAGATTGCGGAGCAGTATTTTCAATCCGGCAAGGAGCTTTCCGACGCCGAGGCGGTTTCGCGGGCGGAGGTGCAACAACGGGAGGTCGCCCTGCGCGCCGCCGAGGCTCGGCTCAAGTCGGCCCGGGCCGCCCAGGCTGGCGGGCGCAACCGGCTGCAACTGTTTGGCATGACCCAACCAGACGTCGCGCGACTGGAGGCGACCGGGGCGATCCGTCCGCAAGCCGAGATTCGTGCACCCATCAGCGGCACGGTGGTCGAGCGTGGCGTCACGCTGGGCGAAACAGTCAGCCCGGAGCAGTCGCACCTTTTCGTTGTGGCCGGGCTGGATGAACTCTGGCTGATTGCGGAGGTGCCGCCCGCGCGGGCCGCCGCGTTGAAAGCGGGCCAGTCCGTGACGCTGAGCGATCCGGCGACCGGTAGGAACGCCGTGGCAGCGCTCGATTACGTCAGCCCGGTTGCCTCGCCGGGCGCTCGCACCATTCGGGCGAGGGCGGTCGTGGACAATCGGGACGGCTCGTGGCGGCCCGGGATGTTTGTCACGGCCAAGCTGCCGGCCAGTGCCGCAGTCGTGCGATCGGTTGCCGTCCCAGCCAAGGCCGTGCAGGACATCGGCGGCCAACCGATGGTGTTCGTGCCGGTGCCGGGCGAGGCGAACACGTTCGAGGCGCGCGAGGTGGCGGTCGGCTCCGAGGTCGACGGCTGGACGCCGGTGAAGAGCGGCTTGGTGGACGGCGAGGCACTCGTCGTTCGAGGTGGGTTTTTACTGAAAGCCGAGTTGGGCAAGGCGATGGCCGGGCACGACCACTCGCACTAAAGGGAAGTCCGCATGATTGAACGAATCCTGAAATACTCTGTCGAGCGGCGTCACTGGGTGGTGGCGTTGACGCTCGTGGCGGCGTTGTTCGGTGCATGGTCATTGTCGCAGTTGCCGATCGACGCCGTGCCCGACATCACCAACAAGCAGGTGCAAATCAACGTCGAGCACCCGGCGTTTTCCACGACCGACATCGAGCGGTTGGTGACGTTCCCGCTCGAGACGGCACTCGCCGGCATCCCGGGGCTGGAGCACACGCGGTCGATTTCACGAAACGGTTTTTGCCAGGTCACGGCGGTGTTCGGCGACGCAGTGGACATCTATTTTGCGCGGCAACAAATCAACGAGCGTCTCACCGCTGCGCGTGAGTCGTTGCCTGCGGGGATCAAGCCGAAGATGGGGCCGATCACCACCGGGCTTGGCGAGGTGCTCATGTGGGCGGTCGAGTTCGAGGCGGAAGCGCTTGGCCAAGCGGGCGGCTTCGTCACGCCCGGCGGCGAGCGGCTCACCAACAACGTCCAGCGCCTGGCTTTCCTCCGCACGGTGCAGGACTGGATCATCCGGCCGCAGATCAAGACCGTTCCGCTCGTGGCCGACGTTGATGCCATCGGCGGTTTTGTGAAACAGTATCACGTGCTGCCCCGGCTTGGGCAGTTGAGCGCGCACGGCCTGACACTCAGCGATCTTGCCGCCGCGCTGGAGAGTAACAACCTCAGCCTCGGCGCGGGCTACATAGAGCGCGACGGCTCGGCGGCGCTCGTGCGGGCCAGCAGCCGGCTCGGCGGCTCGGCGGCCATTGCGGACGTCGTGGTCAAGCAGATCAACGGCACGCCGATTCGCATCGGCGACGTGGCGGAAGTCGCGCTTGGCGGCGAAATGCGCCTCGGCAGCGCCAGCATAGACGGGCGCGAAGCCGTGGTCGGCACGGCGATGATGCTTACCGGTGCAAACAGCCGCGCCGTGGCCAAGGCGGCGGCGGAGCAGTTAGACGAGGTGCGTCGCAGTCTTCCGCGGGGTATTACCGTCCGGCCCGTGCTCGACCGCTCGCGGCTGGTGAACGCCACGATCGACACCGTGGCGCACAATTTGTTTTACGGCGCGGCGCTGGTGATCGCGGTACTCTTCGCGCTGCTCGGCAATCTTCGCGCCGCGTTTCTCACGGCGTTGGCCATCCCGCTCTCGATGCTGCTTGCGGCGGCGGGGATGCACCGCGCCGGCATCAGCGGCAACCTGATGAGCCTCGGAGCGATCGACTTTGGGATCATCATCGACGGTTCGGTGATCATTGTGGAGAACTGCCTGCGCCGCTTGGCCGGACGCCAGCGTGAATTGGGTCGCCTGCTCACGCTTGGCGAACGGCTCGACGTCGTCCGGTCCGCAAGCCACGAGGTGCGTCGGCCGTTCGTGCTCGGCGTCGGCATCATCACGGTGGTTTACCTGCCGATCCTCGCGCTCACCGGCATCGAGGGAAAACTGTTTCACCCGATGGCATTGACGGTGATCTTCGCGCTCGCCGGGGCGTTTGTTTTGTCGCTGACATTCGTGCCGGCGATGGTGGCGCTGGCTATCCGCGGTCGCGTTGCGGAGAGCGACAACGCGCTCATGCGAACGGCTCGGCAAAGCTACGCGCCGGTGCTGGAGATTACCCTTCGCCGACGTGGAGTGGTGCTTGGCGCGGCGGCGGCGATGCTGCTTGGCGCGGGAGTGTTGTTCGCGAATCTTGGGCAGGAGTTCGTGCCGAAACTCGACGAGGGTGACATTGCGATGCACGCGATGCGCATTCCCGGCACTGGGATTGAGCAATCGACGCAAATGCAACTTGAGGTCGAACGCGCCGTGGCAAAGCTGGACGAGGTTGAGCTGGTTTTTTCGAAAACCGGCACCGCCGACCTGGCGGCCGACNCGATGCCGCCGAGCGTCTCGGANACGTTNATNATTTTCAANCCACGNGNCGAGTGGNNGGAGCCGCGCTTGGCCAAGCGGGCGNTTGAGTCAAAAGTNCGCGATGCCGTGGGCGNNTTGGTCGGCAANAAATACGAATTCNCNCAGCCGATCGAGATGCGNTTTCACGANCTNATNNCCGGCGTGCGGGGNGATCTCGCGGTGAANGTNTTCGGCGAAAACCCCGGCTGANCTNCGGCGCANCGCNNAGAAAATNGCCGCCGTGATGCGCNGNGTNCCCGGTGCGGNNGACGTGAANGTNGAGCAAACNACCGGCATGCCGGAACTGACCGTGCGGCCCAAGCTCGGGACGATGGCACGTTACGGGCTCGATGCCGCCGACGTGGTCGAGAGCGTCAACATCGCGATCGGCGGCCGTGCGGCGGGGCAGGTGTTCGATGGCGACCGGCGGTTCGACATCGTCGTGCGGTTGCCCGAGGCCAAGCGGCGGCAAGCGTCCACGCTTGTGGAGTTGCCAATCCTTATGCCGGTCGATCCGAGATGGGATGCCGCCGTCCCACCGATTTTGCCGCTTAGCGAATTGGCGGAAGTCGTCCAAACCGAGGGGCCGTTTCAGGTCAGTCGCGAGAACAGCAAACGCCGCGTGGTGGCGCAGTGCAACGTGCGCGACCGGGATTTGGCCGGGTTCGTGGGCGAAGTGCGCGAGAAGGTCAACTCGGACGTGAAACTTCCCGCCGGGACTTGGCTCGACTGGGGCGGGCAGTTCGAGAACCTCACCGCCGCACGTCAGCGCTTGGCCATCGTTGTGCCGGCTTGTTTTGCGCTGATCTTTTTGTTGCTGCACGCGACTTTTGACGCGGTGCGCCCGGCGCTGCTCGTCTTCACTGCGGTGCCGCTGGCGCTGACCGGCGGCGTGGCGGCACTGTGGTTGCGGGGACTGCCATTTTCCATCTCGGCGGCGGTTGGTTTCATCGCGTTGTCGGGTGTGGCGGTGCTGAACGGCTTGGTTCTAGTCACGTTCATCAACCAGCTTCGCGAACAGGGCAGACCGCTCGAGGAGGCCGTCCGCGAAGGCGCTCTCACGCGGTTGCGCCCCGTGCTGATGACAGCGTTGGTTGCGTCGCTTGGTTTCCTGCCGATGGCCTTGGTCACCGGCACCGGTGTCCTCGATGTTGCTGGCGTCCACGCCCTGCGCGATATCGCCCGACTGTTCCTTCACCGAGACAATCGTCCCGCAGGTCTCGTAGTCGAAGCCAAACTTCGCCCGCGTGTAGCCGACCTCGCGCACCGTATCGCGCACGATGCTCGCCATGTCCACATAGGCGTTCGTGGTGATCTCGCCCAGCACCAGAATCAGCCCGGTCGTCGCCGCCGTCTCGCAGGCCACCCGCGAGAACGGGTCCTCTGCCAGCAGCGCATCCAGAATCGCGTCCGACACCTTGTCGCACAGCTTGTCCGGATGGCCTTCGGTCACCGATTCCGAGGTGAACAGGTAGTTCGGTGATTCCAGGAATGAAAGGCTCATAGTTCCGCGACTCCCTTGGTCGTGTGTACTTGTTTGTTGCTCAAGTTCCCTCTTCCCAGGAACCGAGGTAGGTCTCCTGCTCGTCGGTCAGAGTGTCAATTTCGATCCCCATCGATTCAAGTTTCAGGCGCGCGATTTCCGCGTCCATATCCTCTGGGACCGAGTAGACCCGGGGTTCCAGCGTGGTCGCGTTGTCCTTCATGTACTCCGCCGCCAGCGCCTGGTTGGCGAAGCTCATGTCCATCACACTCGCCGGGTGGCCCTCGGCCGAAGCCAGGTTGATCAGCCGGCCCTCGCCCAGCAGGTAAATCTTGCGGCCGTCCTTCTGCACGAACTCTTCCAGGAACGGTCGCACCGTGCGCCGTGAAGTCGACATCTCCGCCAGGCTGGCCACGTTGATCTCCACATCGAAGTGACCCGAGTTGGCCACGATCGCGCCCGACTTCATGACATCCATGTGGTGGGTGTCGACGACGTGCTTGTCGCCGGTCATGGTCACGAAGATGTCGCCGATCGCCGCCGCCTCCATCATCGGCATCACCCGGTAGCCGTCCATCACCGCTTCCAGCGCCCGCGTCGGATCGACTTCGGTCACGATCACGTTCGCGCCCATCCCCTCGGCCCGGCTCGCTAGGCCCCTTCCGCACCAGCCGTAGCCGACGACCACGAAGTTCTTGCCGGCCAGCAGGATATTGGTCGCCCGCAGGATTCCGTCCACCGTCGATTGCCCGGTGCCGTAGCGGTTATCGAAGAAGTGCTTCGTGTTGGCCTCGTTGACCGCCACGATCGGGAACTTCAGCACCCCGTCCTCTCCCATACTGCGCAGTCGGATCACCCCGGTGGTTGTCTCCTCGGTACCACCGATGATCGTCTCCAGCAGTTCCGTCCGGCTGGAATGAATCGTGCTCACCAGGTCGGCGCCGTCATCCATCGTGATCGCCGGCGACGTATCCAGCACCGACTTGATGTGATCGTAGTAGACATCGTTGTCTTCGCCCGTCCGGGCGAAGGTGGGGACGCCGTAGTGCACCACCAGCGCCGCCGCTGTCTCGTCCTGGGTGCTCAGCGGGTTCGACGCGCACAGGTACACATCCGCCCCGCCGGCCTTCAGCGTCCGCATCAGGTTCGCCGTCTCGGTAGTGACGTGCAGGCAGGCCGCCAGCGTCAGTCCCGCCAGGGGTTTCTCGGCTTCAAAGCGCTCACGGATCGCCCGCAGCACCGGCATCGACGCCTCCGCCCACTCGATCGCGCTTTTGCCCGTGTCCGCCAGTCCCAGGTCGGTCACGTCGTGGGGCACGTTTGCGGTTACCGCCATATCAATAGTTCTCCTCAATCGGAATTCCGATCGGTCTAGTCAATGTCCAATTCGACTCGCGAAAAGCGGAGGAACTCCGCATAACGATCCTTCATTTGCTGTTCTGTCAGGTTCAACAGCGATTCCAGCCCAAAGCCCTCCACCGAAAACGAGGCGGCCACACTCCCGTGCACCACCGCCCGGCGGAGGTTCTGGTCGGTTAATTCTCCCTCACGGGCCAGGTATCCCGTCAGTGCCCCGGCAAACGAATCGCCGGCGCCGGTCGGGTCCCGCATTTCCAGCAGCGGATAGGCCGAGGTGAAGAACCATTCACCGGCCGTCCGCAGCGTCGCGCCGTAAGCGCCGCGCTTGATGATCACCGCCTCCAGCCCCATATCCAGCATCTCCAGCGCCGAGCGCGGGATGCTGTGGTGCCCGCTGATCATTCGGGCCTCCTCCTCGTTCACTACCACCACGTTCGCCCGCGCCAATACCTCGTCCACCAGGTCCCGCTGGCTGTCCAGCCAGAAATTCATCGTATCCACCACCACCACCTCCGGCCCGTCCAGTTGGTCCAGCACCTTTAGCTGCACCGCCGGGTCCGTGTTGCCCAGCACCACAAACCGGGAGTCACGGTAGCTTGCCGGCAGCTTCGGGTCGAACTCGGCCAGCACGTTCAGGTCGGTGAATGTCGTCTCCCGGTCATCAAAGTTCATCGCGTAGCGGCCGCCCCAGCGAAACGTCTTGCCCGGCGCGGTTTCCAGCCCGTCCAGGTCGATGCCGCGACTGGTGAACAGCCGCCGCTGATCGTCGGTGAAGTCCTCGCCGACGATGCTGACCATCCGGTTCGGGCCAAAAAAGGACCCGGCCACCGCCGCGTAGCTGGCCGACCCGCCCAGGATTCCCTCCGCCTTCTCGAACGGCGTCTCGATGTCGTCGATTCCAATCGAACCCAGCACCAGCGTGCTCAAAGCTTCGCGACTCCTCGGGGTAGTTCCGGCCTAATCAACATACTTTCCGATCAGCAACTCGTATTGCTTCTTCACCGCGTCCGGCATCAGGCCCGTATCCGAAATGATCGAGTTCTCTAGGGCGCTACGGCAGCCGCAGGCATTCTCCATCTCGCGCAGGTTCGCCGCCAGCGCCCGCACCGCCGATTTCGCCATAGCGACGTTCTTGCCCAGGTTTGCGATCACCATCTCCACCGTCACCGGCTCGCCCTTCCAGACGTCGTAATCGGTTGCCATCGCAAAGGTCGCGTAGTGCAGTTCCGCTTCCCGGGCCAGGCGCACCTCC
>NYYJ01000106.1 GCA_002686755.1 Verrucomicrobiales bacterium | reverse complement strand
AAGGTTGAGGCCAACGGCGATGAGCCGATTTTCTACAAATGGTTCAAGGGCGACATGGAGATCGCCGGGGCTGAGGGGCCGGTGCTCGAGTTGAGCAACGTGTCGGAAGCGGACTCCGGTTCCTACACCGTGGAGGTCAGCAACTCGGCGGGTTCGGCCACCAGCAACCCGGCGCGTTTGGCCGTGCTGCTCAAGCCCGGCTCGACCCTGGTTTTCGCTGAGAACTTTGACAGTCTCGAACTGGGTCCGTTTGTTTCCGATAGCGAGTCGGGCGGCGACGGCACTGACTGGACCGCCACGGCACCCGAGGGTTGGGCCACGAATCAGGCGGACAACCACGGGCCGACCGCCGGTGGAGATGATGTAGTCGAATTTGATGGATGGACCTTCCTCGACCCGGTGTCGTGGAATGCGACGGCTGGCCAAGCGCGCGGCGAGTTCACCAAGGGCACCGGCGTGGTGGCCGTGGGCGACTCGGACGAGTACGACGACAAGGCCGACGCCAAGTTCAACGCCTCGATCTCCACCCCGGCGATCAGCATCGCGGGGATTGATCCCGGTTCGCTCATTCTCAAGTACGACTCGAGTTGGCGCAAGGAACCGCAGAGCGGCACGGTCAGCGTGGCGTATGATGGCGGCGATGCCGTCACGCTGGTGACACTCACCCCGGACACGCCGACCGGCTATAATGACACTGTGACCGTTCGGCTGGACAATCCCGAGGGAGCCTCGAGCCTGGTCATCACATGGGATCATCAGGGCCACAACAACTGGTGGTGGGCCATCGATAACATTGAGATCACTGGCGAGTTGCAGCCGATCTTTGCCGAGAACTTTGACAGCCTTGAGCTTGGCCCGTTTGTCTCCGACAGTGAGTCGGGCGGCGACGGCACCGACTGGACCGCCACGGCACCCGAGGGCTGGGTGCAGGCCAAGGGCGACGATCACGGCCCGACTGCTGGCGGCGATGTTGCTGTCGAGTTTGACGGTTGGACCTTCCTTGATCCAGTGTCGTGGAATGCCACGGCTGGTCAGGCGCGCGCTGAGTTCACCAAGGGTACCGGAGTGGTGGCCGTGGGTGACTCGGATGAGTATGACGACAAGGCCGACGCCAAGTTCAACGCCTCTCTCTCCACGCCAGCAATCAGCCTCAACGGCGTGCAGGCCGGGACGCTCGTGGTTCGCTACGACTCAAGCTGGCGTAAGGAACCGCAAAGCGGCACGGTCAGTATCTCGTACGATGGCGGCGATCCGGTGACGCTGGTCACGCTGACTCCGGATAGCCCGACCGCCTACAACGAGACAGTCGTTCTTAACGTGGACAACCCTGCGGGTGCGAACTACGCGGTCATCACCTGGGATCATCAGGGCCACAACAACTGGTGGTGGGCTATTGATAACATTGTGGTTTATTCGACCGCGCCAGTGGAGCCGGCCCTTCCGGATGGCCATTATTTGGTTGAGGATTTTGACAGCCTCAAGCTGGGTCCGTTTGAGAGTGGTACGGAATCCGGTGGTGATGGCACCGACTGGACCGCCACCACCCCGAGCGGCTGGACAATGGTGCTTGGCCCGAACCACGGTCCAACGGCAGGTGGTGATGCTGTCAAGGAATTCAACGGTTGGACCTTTGTGGATCCGGTTTCGTGGGATGCGACAGCAGGTCAGGACCGAGCGCAATTCACTAAGGGCACCGGTGTGGTGGCTGTGGGCGATTCGGATGAATATGACGACGCGGCAGATGCCAAGTTTGATGCCGCCCTTTCGACGCCATCGCTTAATATTGCTGGTGCGGCGGCCGGTTCGTTGTATCTCACCTACGACTCGAGTTGGCGGCAGGAGCCGCAGCAGGGCAAGGTGCTGGTCTCTTTTGATGGCGGTGATCCGGCTGTATTGCTGGAGCTGACTCCCGAAACCCCGACTGCCTACAACGAGACAGTCACTCTCGCGCTTGGCAATCCGGCCGGAGCCACGAGTGCGGTCATCACTTGGGACCATCAGGGTCACAACAACTGGTGGTGGGCCATTGACAACGTTCGCGTCTTTGCCAAGAAGGTGTTGCCTGATGGTTACTACTTCATGGAGAACTTTGACGATCTGGAGCTTGGTCCGTTCGTCTCCGACAGCGAGTCGGGTGGTGACGGCACTGATTGGACTGCCACTGCTCCTGCAGACTGGGTGCAGGCCACCGGCGACGGCCACGGTCCGACCGCCGGCGGCGATGCCGTGGTCGAGTTCGACGGCTGGACCTTCCTCGACCCGGTCTCATGGAACGCTACGGCGGGTCAGGATCGCGCTCTATTCAGCAAGGGCACCGGTGTGGNGGCCGNGGGTGACTCGGACGAGNATGACGACAAGGCTGACGCCAAGTTCAATGCGTCCCTGTCCACACCTGCAATTGACATATCGGGTGCTGCGGCCAGTTCGTTACTGCTGACCTATGACTCCAGTTGGAGGCAGGAGCCCCAGAGNGGCAANGTGCTGGTGAGCTANGATGGTGGTGAAGCGGTGACGCTGCTTGANCTGACGCCGGACACACCAACCGCCTACNANGAGAGNGTCGAGTTGGAACTCAGCAATCCTGAGGGNGCCTCGAGCATGGTTATCACGTGGGATCATCAGGGGCATAACAACTGGTGGTGGGCGATCGACAACATCGCTGTGAAAGCCAAGCCGGCCGGACCGGGTCCGGATGATCCGGCGGTCGTCACCGACAAGGCAACTTACCTGAGCGGTGAAGACATTACGGTCAATTTCAAGAACGGTGAGGGTAATCCGAAAGATTGGGTTGGCCTGTACCGCCCTGACATGACACCGGGCGACGTCGGCAGCTTGAAGTGGGCCTATGTAAGCGGTACCACGACGGCCGGTGAGGGCCTGACCGAAGGTGCAATTACGTTTNCCGGCGGATTGACTGCTGGCAGCTATGTTGCACGTTTCTTCATCAACGATGGCTACACCCAGATTGCGGAAGTCGCTTTCACCGTGGTGGATCCTCCGAGTGTTGCAACCAGTAGGGCTATGTTTGCGGCTGGGTCAGCGATTACGGTTAACTTCAGTAGCGGCCCTGGTAACGCTAAGGACTGGATCGGCCTTTACCGTCCGGATATGACACCGGGTGAGGTAGGCAGCTTGAAGTGGGCNTATGTAAGCGGTACCCAAACGGCCGGTGATGGTCTGACTGATGGATCGGTCACCTTGGAGGGTCTTGAGGTGGGTGATTATTTCGCTATTTTCTTTGAGAATGACGGATACAGCCAATTGGCCAAGACATCGTTCAGCGTCGTTTCAGAGGATGGAATTTTCTTTGCTGAAAATTTCGACAGCCTGGAGCTTGGCCCATTCGTTTCCGACAGTGAATCGGGTGGGGATGGCACAGACTGGACTGCGACAGGTCCNGAGGGCTGGGTGATGGNGCTTGGTGAAGGTCATGGCCCAACAGCAGATGGGGATGCNGTGGTTGAGTTTGATGGCTGGACATTCCTTGACCCGGTTTCGTGGAATGCCACNGCTGGTCAGGATCGAGCACAATTCACCAAAGGCACCGGTGTGGTGGCCGTGGGCGACTCCGACGAGTATGACGACAAGGCAGATGCCAAGTTCAACGCATCACTTGCCACACCGGCATTTGACATATCGGGTGCCGCGGCTGGGTCACTGGTTCTCACCTACGACTCGAGTTGGAGGCAGGAACCGCAGAATGGCAAGGTGACAGTTGCATATGATGGTGGCGCTGCCGTCACACTGCTGGAACTGACTCCTGACACACCGACGGCCTACAACGAGACAGTGTCGNTGAGCCTGAACAATCCGGCTGGAGCGAGCACGGCAGTNGTCACATGGGATCATCAGGGTCACAACAACTGGTGGTGGGCCATCGATAACATCATGGTGACTGGTGCCACTGACGAACCTGCGACTCCGGCGCTGAGCATCGTGAACAACGGTGATGGCACGGTGACGGTGACCTTCGAGGGCAGGCTTCAGGGGGCACCGACCGTCAACGGTCCGTGGGCCGATGTGGAGGGAGCGGTCAGTCCGCAGGTCATTCCGGTCNACCAGGCNATGCAGTTTGGCCGTGCGGTGAAGTAAGGTTTATGACCTANTTGGAGACACACCATTAAAAGTGTGCGACAGTCCCGGCGTTGCGAATGTATCGCCGGGGCTGTTGTTCCTTTTTTAGAGTCATGAGATTGATCGACAAAATAGCGCTTGGCCTGCTTCTTGCCGGGGTGCTGGTCTCGACAGGGTGTGGTGGCGACAGTTACCCGACTGAAATGACCCTTGAGGATGCACCGGAAACCATTGCCGAGGCTTTCAAGGACGAGAAAAACCCCAACATCAAGGCCATGGCCACCCAGGCGACACAACTGCTCAAGGCCAAAAATTACACTGCTGCCCATGGGATTCTGAAGCAGTTGATGGGCCTTCCTGACTTGAACCCGGATCAGAGAGATCTGATCGCCGGTGGGATGATGGCGGTGGCTGAGAATCTCAACAAGGCCGCTGAGCAGGGAAACGCAGAGGCGGGTCAGTACCTCAAAATGCAGAGCTTTGGAAAGTAGCGCTTCAAAACCATTTAATTCCTTTGCGTTTGGCCTCGCTTCGGCCGTTATTCTGTCCGGGTGCCAAAACGCGGATGACATTATTCAAGCGGCTCGGTTTGGTGATCTGCAGAAACTTAATGACTGCATTGAATCTGGCATCCCGGTCGACCATGCCGACCCTACAGGTGAGACTGCCCTATTTCATGTCATTGGGGCTGGCTCTGACAAGGCCTTTGAACTGTTGATCAACAATGATGCGAACATTCAGGTTCGAGACAGCCTGGGAAATACAACACTCCACAAGGCGGTCACCTTTGGCCGCAGGGAGTTTGCCGTTGAGTTGATTGAACGGGGTTTGGACATGAATGCCACCAACAAGGTCGGTGCCACCGCACTGCACTATGCCGTAAGGTCTGGCAATTTGGATATGGTGGAATTTCTCTTTAAAAAGGGGGCCGAAGTTGGCGTGCAGGATGCGGATGGCAATTCTCCGGCAGAAGTGGCTCAAGCCATGAACGGGCAGGAAGGTCTCAGTGGCCCGATGGGACGGCCGATTTCAAAGAAACAGGTGACTGAAATAATTTCGGCATTAACTAAAACAACAACAACAAACAAATGAAGACAACACGAGGAATAAAAGGACTCAAGGGCTTCACCCTGATTGAATTACTGGTGGTCATCGCCATTATAGCGATTTTGGCGGCGTTGCTGCTGCCGGCGCTGGCCAACGCCAAGGAAAAGGGCAAGCAGGCCTACTGTATTAACAGCCTGCATCAGTTGGATATCATCTTTCATATGTACGAGGATGACAACGAGGGGTACTTGCACCATACCTCCGGCGGAGGCCCTCCCAATCATGGTAAATGGTATATGAACCCTCGAATGAAGGCGGCCCGGAATCTGATATCGGATCCAAACAGTGGTGATGCCTATTGGGGATTGGCCTATTACAAATATGCTGGAGGCAACATCAGACTTTGGCGTTGTCCTGCCGCCAAGACATCCGACGAGTGGAGGGAGGATGGGCTGAAGTACGGTGCTGATTTTTGGCTGGATGCCTCCTACGGTATTAATGGGAGGTTTTTTTCAGCAAAACAGTTCCGTGGTACGAAAGGCTCTCATCCTCGAAAACGAACTCAACTGATCGATCCCAACCAGACGATTATCATTCAGGATGCCGGTGAACAGAAAATGGATGGCGGGCCGAGTGACAATTTGGCCGCCAACGGCGCTGCCGAGAACCTGACGCAGTGGAAGTACAGCCTGGCACCCCTTTATCCGGATGTCGACTGGGTCTCGGAATGGTTCCGGCACGGGAGCAACAAGCCGTATGGCGCGGCCAGTGAAGTACTTTGGGCCGACGGCCATGCAAGCCCCGTTCGGTACACCAAGGATTGTGGCAAAAACCCGCAACAGGGAGGCGGCCCGGATTTCATGAAAGGCATCCACTGGTACACCGGCCTGCCGTTTTAACCCCAGTCACTATTCCAAGGAGGTGATGACAACTCGATCCGAGGCGGACGGGGACACGGTCATTCCCCCCCAAGCCGGCGCATTCACACTGATCGAGTTGCTGGTGGTCATCGCGATCATTGCCATCCTGGCAGCCCTGTTGCTGCCGGCGTTATCGAGTGCGAAGGAGCAGGGAAAGTCGGCTTACTGCATGAACAGCCTGCACCAGATCGACATTGCGATGAAACTTTACGAGGACGATCACGAGGGCTGGCTTCACCACAGCACGGCCGGGCAGCCTCCCAACCACGGCAAGTGGTATATGAGTCCTCGCATGAAATTGGCGAGTCGCGTGATCGATGATCCCAACAGCCCGGATGCCTACTGGGGCGTCGCCTATTACGCCTATGTTGGCAAACAGGTCGGTCTCTGGCGTGATCCGGCTGCAAAGGTCATTGATGAGTGGCGTTGGGACTATAAGTACTCCCCTGATTTTTGGCTGGACGGTTCCTATGGCATCAATGGCCGGTTTTTCACCGCTGTCCGACAGCAAACGCCCACCGCGGTGCGACCCCGTCGCCGCACGGAACTGATGGCACCTGCGGAGACGATCATCGCGCAGGACGCTGCCGAGCATCGACTTGAGGCCGATGGTACCGCCACGACCAACGACGCACTGGCTACCAATCCCGGTGTTAAGCAGAATCTCGGTGAATGGAGATTAAGCGGCCGGTGGGGCCTGTACTATCCGGAGTACGAGATCATCCAGGAATGGTTTCGGCACCGGAAAAACAACACCGTTTGGGGAGATGGGCATGTTTCTAGCATTCCAATCACCGATAGTGCAGAGAAGTACATGGGCTCAATCCACTGGTACACCGGCTTGCCGAGATGACGGTCGGTGTTGCTCATGCCGATGGCGTCCACCCCGGGCGCCCTGGCTGATACCGTTCCCAAGTGGGTGTTTTAAACCACTTGGCCAAGCGCACCCATCCTGTGTCTCGTTTTTACAGGAACGGCATTTAGCCCTGCAGAGATTAACCTATTTTGGAGAATATTACCGTCAATCAACGAGCGTACCGTCTGCCTAACCGGCCGGTGGCGGTCATCTGTGCGGATGGGTGTGCGGGGGAGTATTTGGCGCTTGGCTTCGCGCACGGCGAGCTGCCGCACTTGGCCAAGCTGGTGGCCACCGGCTACGGTGGCCAGGCACGGGGCGCACTGCCGTCGTTCACCAACGTGAACAATTGCGCCATGGTCACCGGCACTCCGCCGTCGCAGACCGGCATCGGCGGCAACTACATCATCGATCCGGAAACCGGCGACGAGGTGATGACCAATTCCTCCCGTTTTCTGCGCAACGACACCATTCTCGCCGCCGCCTCGGCCGCCGGCCGCAAGGTCGCCATGGTCACCGCCAAGGACAAGCTGCGGGAGCTGCTCTCCAAGGGCATGGACGGCATCGCCGTCTCTGCCGAGAAGGCCGACGAAGTGAGCGCCGAGGTGAACGGCATCGACGACATCGAGTCGCTCGCCGGGCCGAAGCCGTCGATTTATTCCGGCGAGGCCAGCCTGTACGCGCTGCGCGTTGGTGTGGAACTGCTCGCCGCCGGGCGCGCCGATTTTCTCTACCTCTCGCTCACCGACTACATGCAGCACAAGTACGCGCCGGAAGCGCCCGAGTCGCGCGAGTTTTACCGCGGCATCGACGCGGAGGTCGGTCGGTTGCTCGACTTGGGTGCGATCGTCGGCGTTACGGCGGATCACGGCATGAATGCCAAGTGCAGTGGCGGGGGCGAGCCGAATGTTATTTTCCTCGAGACCGAGCTGGCCCGCGAGTTCGGCGACGGCTGCCGAGTCATCTGCCCGATCACCGACCCGTACGTCGTGCACCACGGTGCGCTGGGCTCGGCGGTGACCGTTTATCTGCCGGACAACCTCGACCGTGAAACCGTCGCCAACTGGATCGCTGGGCTTGGCGGCGTCACCGAGGTACACACGCGCGAATCGGCCGAGGCCAAGCTCGAGCTGCCGGGCGACCGGATCGGCGACCTGTTTGTCCTGTCCGGGCGCGACTGGGTGATCGGCCGCACGCCGGAACACCACGACCTCGGCAAACTCGAGGGCACGCTCCGCTCGCACGGCGGCCGCTACGAGGAGATGGTGCCGTTCCTCATCTCCGAGCCACTCAACGCCCGCTACGCCGGCTTGGCCAAGGGCGACCCGCGCAACTTCGACATTTTTGACTTCGTCTGCAATGGAACCCAACCATGAGCCAAGCGACTGACATCACCTCCCAATTGCCGCTCGCCTGGCCAAGCTACATCGCCGGCGAGCCGGTGCAGAGCGGCGACACGCTCGAGGTGCGCTACCCGTGGGACGGCTCTCTGACCGGCACGCTTCCAAGGATCACCCCGGAACAACTCGAGCAGGCGATTGCCGCCGCGCTTGGCCAAGCGCAGCCGCCGACCAAAAACGAGCGGTACGAAATCCTCATGCGTGCCCGCGATCTTTTGGCCAAGCGCACGGATGAGTTTGCCCACCTTATCCGCCTCGAGGCCGGACTGTGCATGCGCGAGACCCGCTACGAGGTTGGCCGCGCGCAGGAGGTGTTCAAGTTTGCCGCCGCCGAGGCGTTGCGCGACGACGAAAGCATTTTCTCCTGCGACGCCGCGAAGAACGGCCCGGCGCGGAAAATTTTCACGATGCGCGAGCCGCTTGGCCTCGTCGCCGCGATCACGCCGTTCAACCACCCGCTCAACCAGGTGGCACACAAACTGGCCCCGGCGATCGCCGCCGGCGTGCCGGTGCTACTTAAGCCGTCCAGCAAGACGCCGCTGGTCGCGATCCGCCTCACGGAACTGCTGTACGAGGCCGGGCTACCGCCGGCGATGCTCAGTACATTCGTCGGTGATCGCAAAACGATCACCGAGGCGCTCGTGCGCGACCCGCGGGTCGACCTGGTCACCTTCACCGGCGGCACCGGCCCGGGGAAACACCTCACCACCATCGCCGGCTACAAGAAACTTTGCCTCGAGTTGGGTGGTAACGCACCGCTCATCGTGCTGCGTGACGCCGACCTTGACCTCGCCGCCACGCTGGCGACCGAGGGGTCGTTCCGTAACTCAGGCCAGCGTTGCACCGCCGTCAAGCGCATCCTCGTCGAGGAGCCGGTGCTCGCCGAGTTCACGGCCAGGTTTGTGGCCAAGGCCGGGGAATTCACCGTCGGCGATCCCGCCGACGAGGCGATCTGCATCGGCACCGTCATCGACGAACCGGCGGCCATCGTGCTGGAGGAGCGTGTCGCCAAGGCGGTCTCTGCCGGGGCGGAGGTGCTGCTCGGCGGCCAACGCAACGGCGCGCAGCTCGAGCCGACCATCATCGCCAACGTGCCGCGCGATGCTGAGATGGTCTGCGAGGAATCGTTCGGGCCGCTCGCGCCAATCATGCCGGTGCGCGACCTCGACGATGCCATCGCGTTGGCCAACGCCTCCGACTTTGGCCTCTCCTCTGGCGTGGTGACCAACGACATGGCGGCCGCCATCCGCGTGGTCAAGGAGTTGAAGACCGGCGCGGTCAATGTCAATCAGGTTCCGGGATTCCGGATGGAAAGCTCGCCGTTTGGCGGTGTGAAGGATTCCGGGCTCGGCATCAAGGAGGGCGTCATCGAGGCGATGAAGTTCATGACCACGACCAAGACATTCTCCCTGCCATGGTGAATGAGCGCGACACCCAGTACCTGCTGCTGACCCCCGGGCCGTTGTCAACGACGCGGACGGTTCGAGAGGCCATGATGCAGGAACATTCCACGTGGGACGTCGATTACAACAGCATCGTTCAGTCCATCCGAGAACGCCTCGTTCGTCTCGCGACGAATGACACCGCCCGCCATACTGCCGCACTCATGCCGGGCAGCGGCACGTTTGCCGTCGAGTCGGTGATCGGCTCGGTCATCCCGCCCGATGGCAAATTGCTCGTGCTGAACAACGGCGCGTACGGCGCGCGCATTACGAAGATTTCGCAAATGCTCGGGATCGACACCGTCGAGCTTGGCCAAGCGGAGATCGAGTCCACCGACCTTGGCCAAGCGGAAAAGATTTTGACCGAAGACCCGGCGATCACGCACGTCGCCATGGTGCATTGCGAGACGACCACCGGCATGCTCAACCCGGCGGATGCCGTTGGCAAACTCGTCCGCCGGCTTGGCCGGGTGTTCATCCTCGATGCGATGTCGTCATTCGGCGGCATCCCGATGAGCATGGAGTCCACCGGCGCGCACTACCTCATCTCCTCCGCGAACAAGTGTGTGCAGGGTGTGCCGGGTTTTGGCTTTGTCGTGGCCGACCGCGCCACGCTCGAGGCGACCAAGGGTTGGGCGCGTTCGCACAGCCTCGACCTGTTCGATCAATGGCGCGAGATGGAGGCCAAGGGGGGCAAGTGGCGATTCACTTCGCCGACCCATGTCGTGAGCGCGTTCGCCCGGGCGCTCGACGAACTGGAGGCCGAGGCCGGCGTGAATGCTCGGCACGCGCGCTATGCCGCCAACCAACAAACGATGGTGGAAGGAATGCGCAGGATCGGTTTCCGCACGCTGATTGGGGACGAGGTGCAGTCGCCGATCATCACCTCCTTTTACTATCCCGACGCCGCTGAGTTTGAGTTCCAGAAATTTTATGATGCCCTCAAGTCGCTCGGCTTCGTCATTTACCCCGGCAAGGTGTCGCACGCGCAATGCTTCCGCATCGGCAGCATCGGCGATGTCCACCCGGAGGACATGACCGAGTTGGTTGGCCATGTCGCGAAGGTACTCGAGGAAATGGGAGTCAATCTGGTCGTTTCCGGTTAGCGTCGATATGACCGGCACGATTGCTCCCAGATTTTTGGTCATCGATGGCTACACCAAGGCCGCGCGCGAGCAGTTGCAGTCCGGTGGCGCCAGTGTCGCCGCCGACCTTTACGTTGGGATACTCAAGCGATTGGGCCCGGTCGGAACCGAGTGCGACGTGATTTTTCCGGCCGACCCCGGTGCGAGCCTGCCTGTCGGTGCTGCGGTGCGAGATTACGACGGCGTGGCGTGGACCGGTTGCAGTTCCTGCGTTTTCTCCGGCGAGCCGGACGTGGCGGTGCAGATTGAGTTTGCCCGCGAATGTTACCGACAGGGTGTGCCGGGGTTTGGCAGTTGCTGGGCAGCGCAGATTGCCGTTGTGGCCGCCGGCGGCGAGGTGGCGCTCAACCCGAACGGCCGCGAGATGGGAATTGCCCGGTCGATTACACTCACGGAAGAGGGCCGGGCACATCCGTTGTACGAGGGGAAACCCGATGTATTCGACGCCTTCACCAGTCACGACGACGAGGTGACGGTGTTGCCGGGCGGAGCAACACTACTTTCCGGCAACGACTTCACCCGTGTGCAGTCGGTGGTCGTGAAACACGAAGGCACCGAGTTTTGGGGGGTGCAGTATCATCCCGAATACGACCTGCACGAGATGGCTCGGCTGATGTTTTGCCGGCTCGAGAAACTGGTGCGGCTCGGGTTTTTCGCGGATGACGCCGCTGGCCTGACCCACATCAACCAGTTGGAGGCGCTTCACGCAGACCCGTCGCTGGAGGACATCGCCTCGGCGCTGGACATCAAGCCGGATGTGATGGACGAGTCGCTGCGGACGGTCGAGGTGCGCAACTGGATCAATCACCTCGTCCTGCCGAACATGCGCCGCTAGGCGTCCAACCGCTCGATCGCGGCTTCCAGTTCATCGAACGACTCGCAGACCGCCTCGGCGGTGGTGTTGGCCTTATCCACGTCGCGCGAGGCGGTGAACAGGATCGCCTTCATGCCAAGCCGCTGCGGTCCCTTGACGTCGTTGTGGTCGCGGTCGCCGACATGCAGCATTTCATCGATCTCGACGCCAAGTTGGCCGGCCGCCGAGTCGAACATCGAGCGGTGCGGCTTGCTGTGGCCGACCTCGTCGGAGAAGGCGACCCCGCTGAACGGCTTGGCCAAGCCGTGGTTTTCCAGCAGCCGCCGCAGGCACGTTCCCGGCGACACGATGGCATCCGAGACGATGCAAAGCTTGTAGCGCTTGGCCAGGCGCTCGAGCACCGGCGCCGCACCGGGCATGGCGTCCGGCGGGATATCGACCTCCATCTCCTCGTGCGCCCGGACGACGGCATCGAACGCGTCCGGCGGCAGTTCGCGCCCAAGCCCCTTGAGGATGACGCGCAGTCGCTCGGCGATCGGCCACGTGATGTGGTGCTCCTTCCAGGTCTTGTTGAAGGCCGCATCGCCGACGTTGTAGGCGAGGTGAACCGTTTCCAGATCGATCGGCTCCGCGGCGTTCAACGCCTCCCAAAGCAGATGGCGTCGTTCGTCGAATTTTGAGCGCAGGCTGCGCTCGGCCCGCTTGGCTTCGTCTGAGTCGTCCACGACCAGCGTGTCCCACAGGTCGAATGTAATTGCCTTGATGATTCCCATCCTAATAAAGAATCCACGCGCTGGGCTGGTCGGAGACCTGTCCGAAACTGACGATCGCCCCGGTGTCGGTGCTGACCAGTAACGCGCCGTTGGCCACGGCGAGGCCAAGTGCCCGGCCCGGCACTGTGCCGTTCCACAGCACGCGGCCGTTGGCGGCGTCGAGGGCGCTCACCTTGTCGCGGCTGCCGACGAACAGCGTCCTGCCGGCCAGCGCCAGCGCTGTGCCGGTCTCGACGGTTCGGCTCCAGAGTGCCCGCCGGTTGCTGCGTGTCATCGCGCTGACCTTGTTTGTGGTGAGCAGGTACATCACCCGGGCATCGACGATCATGTCCAGCGCATCCGTGTGCGAGGCGACCTTGTCGCCGGTCAGGCCGGTCTCGGTGAGCACGCCGCCGCTGCGGTCGGCCGGGCCGTGGACGATGCGGTTGTCGGCCAGCAGCGCGAACGATCCCATGCCGTTGCCCTTGGCAAACTGCCCGAGCCGCTTGCCGGTGCGTCGGTCAAAATAAAACGGCGTGCTGCGTCCACCCGGCATGTAGATGCGCGAGTCGGAGAGCAGCATGTAGCCCTGGAACGAGCCTTTGTTGAGGTGGTGCTGTTTCCAGTGCTGCCGCCCGGTTGCCTTACCGGTGAGGGCGTTCACGGCGCTCATGTAGACCCCCTCATGCGGAAAAAAGCCGGAGGTGAAGTAGGCCGTGCCGCCGTCAACGGCGACCGAACTGCGCACGCTCCACGGGGAGACGAGCCGGCCGTCGTTGGGGACGAGCGTGTTTTTCTCGCTCGCGGCGGTGTGGCTCCAGAGCAGTTTGCCGGTGGCGGCGTCGAGGCAGTAGGCCGTGCCGTCGTCCGAGCCGGCGTAGACGCGCCCGTCGTGGATCGATGGCGCGAACCGCACCGGGCCGTCGGTAAAAAACACCCACCGTTCCTTCCCGCTGTAGGCGTCGATGCAGTGAACCGTGTGCTCGGCTGACGAGCCGTAATACACGCGATCGCCGACGGCGGTGGCGTGATAGGCGTGGTCGTAGGCCAGTCGATGCACGAGCGGCTTGCGCGACTGGGGCGACACGTAAAAATCAAACTTGGCCGGCTTGGCCCAGGCGGGGGAGGGCGGTTGCGCCGGGATCATTTGCCAACGCTTGGCCAACGGCAGCTTGAGCGTCTCGGCGGTGATGGCGCTGCGCTGATTGTCGTGTCGGTACGACGGCCAGTCGGCGGCGCTTGGCCAAGCGAGTGCCATTGCCAGGCCGATCAACAAGATTGTGGTGCGCGTTGTCATCGTCTCGTGAAACCGATCGAGGTCTGGATGGGGTAGCGGCAGCGGCAGCCGGAGCTGGCCGTGGGCGAGAGGATCATGCCGTTGCCGGAGATGAGCGAGAGCCAGCAGCTTGAGCGGGAGCCGACCATCAGCCGTCGCTGGTTGGTGTCCAGGTCCCAAAAATACATCGAGCCTTTGTCGTAATCCCAGTTGATGTAATGCACCGTGTTGTGCGAGGCGGACATGGTGCTGCAGCCGCCGCGTTGCGGTAGGCCGCGATGCACGGTGCCGCCGTCGGACAGGCGGTAGCCGTACGGCTCAACGATCGCTGCGTCCCCGACGATCACCGGATGGTACATGTGTCCGCCGTGGTGGTTGCGGTTCCACGAATGGTTTTTCGACCAGACCTTGCTGCCGTTGCGCGTGGAGTAGGCGTCCACGTAATACCGGCTCGTGGAGTAGCTGAGGATCAACCGATCCCCGGCCTGCGCGAGGAAGAACACGACCGGGTAGGGCGACTTGTTGACGGTGATCGACTTGCTCCACGCCTTGGCTCCGGTCCGGCTGTTCAGCGCGACGAGCCGCAGGCTCGACCACAGGCTGTCCGAGTCGATGCGGCTGGTCGGTTCGTTCCGGATGCTCGACGAGTTCGACTCGACGAAGTACACCCGCCCGCCGCCGATCGCGATGGTGGTGTTGATGATCTTGCCCCCGCGATACTCCCATTTTTTTTGGCCGCTCTGCTTGTCGATCGCAAACAGGTTGTCGCTGCAAACCTTGGCCGTGTCCTGTGTGCCGGTGGAGTCGTACCAGTACGGTGTGCCCTTGAACTTCGTGTACTCCGAGCCGGGCTTGATGCTGCCGCCAAACAACAGGTCGCCGTCGTTGGCGATGTAGCCCCAGTTGGCCGCGTCGTCGCTGAGCACGGGGAAGCTCCGGAGCAACCGCCCGGTTTGGCCGTCGAACCGGTAGGTGCGGTCGCGCATCGCAACGAACAGCGACGAGTCGTCCGCGCACATGTTGCTGCCGTCACGCGGCGTGTTGACGCGGCGCAGCTCGCTCGGGAACTCGTAATTCCACAGGATCGTCCCGTTGAAAGCGTCCTGTCCCCAGATGCGGTTGTCACCCTGCACATAGAGGAACCCGTTGCTGGTGAGCGGCGGCGGGTTGCGCCCCTGCCGGTCGATCATGCCGCGCGCGCCCGGTTTGCCGAACCACTGCAGGGCCATCCGGCGGCCATTGACGATCTCGTCGCCGCTGTTGGAGGTCTGCGCGGCGGTGCCGTAGGTGTGCGTCCATTCACCCGCGCCATCGAGCGGCTTGCGCCTGGCCAGGAGCAGATCGCCGCCGGGCTTGGTTGTGGTGTTGGCTGCGAGCGCCGAGCCGGAGATGAGCTTGGCCAAGCCGGCCTGCGGCAATCCGCCCAGCGCGAGCACGCCGCCGCTTGGCCGGAGGATGCGCAGCAGCTCCGAGCGGTCGCCCGGCAACGTGCCGTGGTGCAGCAACTCGCTCGACACGGCGAGGTTGTAGAGATGGTCGGTGTGCCCGAGCTTGGCCAAGGGGCGGTGCTGGATCGTCACCCGCGTGCCGTAAATGCCGGCCCGCCGCAGCGCCGCCCGGGCGCGGGCCGCCTCGGCGGCGTCGGCGGTCACGCCGATCACGGTCAGCTCGGTGCGCTTGGCCAAGGCGAACGCCAGTCGCCCCTCACCACAGCCGTAGTCGATCGCGTAGCCTTTGCGGACGCCGGTGGCCGCGAGGATCGCCTCGGCTGCGTCGCGGCTCTTTCGCATCCGCCCGTCCTCCGCGTACGGAGACTCGACGCCGGTGATGTCCGGTCGCGCATAGTTGAAGTCGGACTCGCCGGTCGCCGGCGCAAGCCACTGGGTCTGCCCGTCCTGCTCGACGCCGACCGAGTAATGATACGTGGCGCCGGGCACGACACCGGGGATCACGGCTTCGTGCTGCCGTGTTTTATGTGGCAGATCGATGCGGTGTTGCAGCGTCGGCGTCGTGCCGTACGCGAGGCGTGTCGGCATCGGTTTCGCGGTTTCCCACCGGACGACTGCCTCGCCTGGCGAGGTAAACGTGAGGTACGGCCCGGTGCTCAACTCGCGGTTGGTGACGACGACCGGCGGCTTGGGCCGGGCGGTGTGGCTGCCACGGGTGCGGTTGTAGCGGGTGCGAACCTGCTGGCTCGTGAGTGCGCGGTTGTAAAGGC
>NYYJ01000105.1 GCA_002686755.1 Verrucomicrobiales bacterium | reverse complement strand
CGACTTCATCGGCGAATTCCCCAACTGGCTCAAGCCGGAGGCCGGCGTCATCAAGGCCGTGTTGCAAATGAATTGAAGCCCGCTTGGCCAAGCGCGGAGATTCCCCGGAGAGGGTGCCAAGCCGGTGTCACGGCCGGTTCGACGAGTGGGTGTGGGTTGGTTTGCCATTTTTTGCCAAATCCGGCTTGCATCGGTTAAGCCGGGGCGTAGCCTCGCGGCCAGATGAAAAACCACATTGCAGCGTTCGCGCTGCTGTCCTCCCTACACGCCCTGCCCAGCTTGGCGTTGAGTCAGGAGGCCCCGGAAAAGTCCCTTTGGCAGGCAGCTTCCGATGGCGATGTTGAGACGGTCGAGGCTCATATCGCTGCGGAGACTGACTTGGACGAGAAGCATACGACCGGGTACGCGCCGCTGCATTATGCGGTGATGAAGACATGGCCCGAGGTCGTGGCTCTTCTGCTCGATGCCGGGGCTGACCCGGACGTGGCGAACAATCAGTCCAAGACCCCGCTGGACCTGGCGATCTCCGGTTCGAAGGAGGAGATTATTGACCTGCTGCTCGAGGCTGGGGCCACGGTGGAGCCGCCCGCGGACGGCATCCATATCCTGGCGTGGAACAACGACGTGCTTGGCGTGAAACTCCACATTTATGCCGGAACCGACATCGACCAAGCGGATATAGATGGCAACATCCCACTGCTGCTCGCGGTGGAGCGGGGGCACATCGGCATGGCCGAGTTGCTCATCCAGCACGAGGCGAACCTGGAGGTCACCGACCGACACGGCTTCACGCCGCTCATCATGTCCGCCGAGCTCAACCATCCGGAGGTGCTGTTGATCCTGCTCGATGCCGGGGCCGACATCGAGGCCGAGGACAAGGCCGAGCGCACCGCGCTGGACTGGGCCATCATCATGCAGTCCATCGAGGCCGAGGAGATTCTGCGCGAGAACGACGCCCCGAGCGGTGCGGAGAAATCGTTCATCGCCGCGATCCAGACCAATAACATCGACGCCGTCAACACCCTCCTCGAGGCCGGGGCCGACGTGAACGAACCGGCCTATACCACCAAGACGCCGCTGCATTACGCCTCGCATTCGCGCAACAAGGACATCCTGAACCTGCTCCTGTCCAAGGGGGCCGATCGCGAGGCCAAGACCGAGCAGGGCTTCACGCCGCTCTCCTACGCCGTCGGGCTGAACCACCCGGACAACTGCCGGATTCTGCTCGAGGCCGGGGCCGAGGTGGACTCGGTCGACAACTGGAAACGCACCAACCTGAACGTGGCCGCCGCGCAGGGCTTCGCCGAGGTGGCGGCAACCCTGCTGGAATTCGACGCAAACCCGAACCTGCTCGACCAATGGCACTGGTCACCCCTGGACGTCGCCGAGGCATTCGGGTTCGCGGACATCGCCGAGATGATCGTCGAGGCCGGAGGCGTGAACGGGCCGAAAATGAGCATCCACGATGCCGCCACCATCGGGGACAACGACTTGGTGGCGCTTCATCTCTTTTTTGGCACCGACCTCAACCAGCTCAGTGACACCGGAGTGACCCCGCTGGATGCCGCCGCCAACGCAAGCAAAGTCGACACGGTTGCCTTCCTGCAGGAGCAGACCCGGGTAGAGTTCGGCACCGATGAGGACGGCCAGCGGGTGTTCCGTGTGATCGGCCCGTACGGCACCGGCGACGTGACACCGCTGCTCGAGTTCACCATCGAGACCTCCATTAACCTCTCCGATTGGGAGAGCGCCGAGTCCATCGACACCGAGGACGGGGTCGGCGAGCTGGAGTTCGAGCCCGACCCCGCCGACCCCGCCCGGTTCTTCCGCGTGGCAGTCGACGAGCTCGAGGAGTAATCCCGCTTGGCCAAGCGCTCGGCTGTTACATTTTTAATGCTGCTTTTTAGCAGCCCGCCGTTACGCTGTGGCCATGGCGGACACACAAAAGAGGGAGCCGGCCTTTACCTATGAGGATCCGTGGCGCATTTTCCGGATCATGGCCGAGTTTGTGGACTCGTTCGAGGAACTGTCCCGGCTCGAGCCAAGCGTCACCGTCTTCGGGTCATCCCGGAGCAAGCCGCGCAATCCCTACTATCAGCAGACGGTGGCCCTCGGCAGAAAACTGGCCGAGGCCGGTGTGCCGGTCATCACCGGGGGCGGCCCGGGTATCATGGAGGCGGCCAACAAGGGTGCCGCCCGGGGCAAGGGCGTCTCGGTCGGCCTGAACATCGAGCTGCCGTTCGAGCAGTGCGGCAACAAGTACGCCAATCTGCCGATCAACTTTCACTACTTCTTCTCGCGCAAAGTCTGCCTCGTGAAGTACAGCCTCGGCTTCGTCTACATGCCGGGCGGGTTCGGGACGCTGGACGAGTTGTTCGAGGTGGCGACCCTCGTGCAAACCCACCGCATCGATCCGTTCCCGCTGATCCTGTTCGGCAAAAAGCATTGGCGGGGCCTGCTTAACTGGGCGAAAAAAACACTTGAGGCCAACGGCTACATCAGCCCGGGGGACATTGAGTTGCTGACGCTGACCGACGACGTGGACGAGGCAGTGGAAATCCTACTCGACTACATCAAGCAATCGAGCGGCCGGAAACGCATCAGCCAAGCGTTCAGTTAATCCCCGGCTGCCTCGTCCGCCTCCGACTGCTTCGGCGGCAATGGCGTGTCAAACGGCAGATCCTCACCGGGGGAATTGTCCGTGTGCCCCTTGGCCTGTAGCAGTGCGATGGCCAGCGCCTTCATTTCGCCACTGCCGTGGATGGCCAGTTCCCGGAGGATTTCCAGATTTTGCTCGANGATTGCCATCAGGTCACNCAGCCCCGAGCCGCTCATGTCGGCCACGCCGNCCGGCCTNGATGCTTCCGGCTTCCCGCCGACACGGGGATGGCCGCANTTGGGGCAGAAGGTGGCCTGCGGGCTCAGGTCGTTCCCGCACATNCTGCATGGCNACAGTTGGNTCATGTCCGCCCCGCTTGGCCNGGTCAGCGCTTGCGCTTGGCCAAGCGCNTGGCCTTGGCCACCTTGGCNGCCACCTTCAGNCGCAGGCNGTTNAGNCGGATGAACCCGGTGGCGTCANCCTGNTTGTACGCNTCNGTNGGGTCGGCCTCCATCGTCGCNATGTCCGGGTTGTACAGGCTGACCGGCGACTTGAGCCCGGCGGCAATCACGTTGCCCTTGTACAGCTTCACCCGCACGGTGCCGGTGACGTTCTGCTGGCTCTCGGTGACGAGTGCCTGCAACGCCTCCCGCTCCGGCGCGTACCAGAAGCCGTTGTACACCAGCTCGGAATATTTCGGGATCAGCGAGTCGCGAATGTGCATCACCTCGCGNTCCATCGTGATCGATTCCATCATGCGATGTGCCGCGTGCAGGATCGCGCCGCCCGGCGTCTCGTACACGCCGCGCGACTTCATCCCGACGAACCGGTTCTCCACCATGTCCACCCGTCCGATGCCGTGCTTGCCGCCGAGCCGGTTGAGCGTCTGCATCACCTTGAGCGGCGACATCGCCTTTCCGTTGACGGCGATGCAGTTGCCCTTCGCGAAATCCAGCGTGACATACTCCGGCCTGTTCGGCGCGTCCTCGGGCGAGACGCTCAGCTTGTACATGCCCTTGTATNTCGGCGCGGAGGCGTCGAGCCACGGATCCTCAAGCATGCCGGCCTCGAACGAGATGTGCAGAAGGTTGCGATCCATCGAGTACGGCTTTTTCATGCTGGCCTCGACCGGGATTTTCTTGGCCACGCAGTAGTCGATCATCTCCTTCCGGCCGGGGAACTCGTTGCGAAACGCCTCGTCCCGCCACGGGGCGATCACCTCGAGGTCGGGCGCGAGGGCGGCGGCGGTCAACTCGAACCGCACCTGGTCGTTGCCCTTCCCGGTGGCGCCGTGGGCGATGGCCTGTGCCCTGTGCTTGCGGGCGATCTCGACCATCCGCTTGGCGATCAGCGGCCGCGCAATGCTGGTGCCGAGAAAATATTGTCCCTCGTAGATTGCGCCGGCCTGCATCATCGGGAAGATGAAATCGGTGGCGAACTCCTCNCGNAGGTCGTCGATGTAAANCTNNGACGCGCCGGTTTTGCGGGCCTTCGGGCGCAGCCCCTTGGTTTCCTCCTCCTGCCCGATGTCGGCGCAGAACGCGATGACCTCGGCGGAGTATTTCTCCTTGATCCAGGACAACAAAACGGAGGTGTCGAGACCTCCCGAGTATGCGAGAACAATCTTCATGCCAAAAAAAAACAGCCCGCGCATCATCGGCAAAACCACGGTCGATGAAAGCAAAATCACGCTTGGCCAATTTCGGTTGACTCGCTTGGCCAAGCGCGATAACGATTCCGGCCACGTACCATGATAAAGTTGACGCGACTCCCGTTATACCTCGCCACCGGCATCCTGTTGGCGGGGCTGAANCCCCTCACCGCAGACCCGCTCAAGCCCGACGCGGACTACGCCTTTCAGGGCGAATACGCCGGCGTCATCGCCGGGCAATTCGACGTCGGCGCACAGGTCATCGCGCTGGGCGACAGCAAGTTCCGGCTGGTGCTCTACCCCGGCGGNCTGCCCGGCGCCGGCTACGATGGCTCGGCGGAGAAGCGCGAGTACGACGGCGCGCGCGACGGCGACACGGTCACCTTCACCGGCGGCACCACCGGCAAATCGATCACCGGCGGCAAGCTGACCTTCTCGCGCGACGGGCAGGAGTTCGCCATCGACCGCACCGTGCGCAAAAGCCCGACGCTTGGTGCCAAGCCGCCCGAGGGCGCGGTCGTGCTGTTTGACGGCAAATCCGCGAAGAATTTCAAGCCGGGGCGCATGACCGAGACCGGCCTGCTGATGCAGGGCGCGAACAGCATCCGGAAATTCCAGAGCCACAAACTGCACCTTGAGTTCCGCCTCCCGTACGAGCCGAAAAAACGCGGCCAGGCGCGGGGCAACAGCGGCTGTTACATGCAGGCCCGCTACGAGGTGCAGATGCTCGACTCATTCGGCCTCGCCGGCAGGGACAACGAGTGCGGCGGCATCTACTCCATCGCGGCCCCGGACACGAACATGTGCCTCCCGCCGCTGCAATGGCAGACGTACGACATCGACTTCACCGCGGCCAAGTACGACAAGGATGGAAAAAAAACCGCCAACGCCCGAGCCACCGTCCGCCACAACGGGGTGGTGATCCATGACAACGTCGAGCTGCCCAAGCGCACCGCCGCCAGCCCGCTGGCCGAGGGGCCGGAGCCGGGCTTCCTCCACCTGCAGGACCACGGCAACCAAGTCCGCTACCGCAACATCTGGGTCGTCGAGAAATAGCCCTTGGCCAAGCGCCAACGTTTAGTCGCCGATAAACTCCGTAAACCAACTCTCCGGCTTGGCCTCGAATAGCCATTCCCGACCACGCCATTCGAAGGCGAGTTCACCGGCGTGGAGCGCGTGGCACGGCAGCAGCAACGCCCGCCGTTGCTCGTCGGTGAGCCGCTGCTCGACCAGCGCGAGGTAGCAGTCCTCGTCGTGCCCGTACAATTTGTCGCCAACGATCGGGTGCCCGAGGTGCCCGAGGTGAATCCGAATCTGGTGCTTGCGGCCGGTTTGCGGCCGGACTCGCAACAATGAAAAGTCCCCCTCGGCGTGTTCAAACCGCTTGGCCACGGTGAAGTCGGTTTGTGCCACCCGACCGTCGGCGCACACGCAATCCTTGATCGCCACCGGGCTGGCGTCGTCCGGGCCAAGCGGCTCGTTGATCGAGCCGGCGTCCGGCTCGACATGGCCGTGCACGATCGCTTCGTACGACTTTTGCACGGTGCCGCTCTCCCAAAGCTTCCGCAGTTCCTTCGCTGCCTCGTCGCGCTTGGCCAACAGCACGATACCGGTGGTCTCGCGGTCGAGTCGGTTGATCATGTGGGCGGCCGCTTGGCCAAGGTGCAGCCGCACCCGGCTGATCAGGCTGCTGTATTCGTCGCCCTTGGTCGGGTGGCAGACGAGGTCAGCCGGCTTGTTGACCACGAGCAACTCGTCGTCCTCGTGAACGATCCCGAACATCGACTCAGTCATGCCAACGCAGTTTTTCGGGACGGTGGTGGGCAGGGGTCATGAGGCGATGCCGACGGCGTCGCGGATGTGGGCCAATCCCTCCGCGGCCAGGCGCTTGGCCAAGCCGTTGAGGATGGTGCGGTTGATTTGTGGCCCCTCGTAAACGAGGCCGGAATAAATCTGCAGCAACGACGCGCCGGCGGTGATCTTTTCCCATGCGTCGTCGGCAGTGAAAATACCGCCCACGCCGATGAGCGGCACCGCGCCCTTGGTCTGCCGGTAAAGATGCCGGATGACCTCGGTGCTTCGCTTGGCCAGGGGGCGGCCGCTCAAGCCGCCAGTCTCGGCGTAGAGGCCGTCTTCGGAGGGGCGGGCAATGGTGGTGTTCGTGGCCACCAACCCGGCGAGGTTGTGCGGTTCGATCAATTCCACAATCTCATCCAGCGCATCGAAGCCGAGGTCAGGCGCGACCTTGACGAGGATCGGGCGCTGTGTGTCGTTGGCCCCCTGCAGCGCCGCGAGGATTTCCGCCAGTGCGGCTTTGTCCTGCAATTGCCGGAGGTTGGGCGTGTTGGGCGAACTGACGTTGACGACGAAAAAGTCGGCGAGATCCTTCAGCAACCGGAACGAGTACAGGTAATCCTCAGGTGCCTCGTCGAGCGGGGTGACCTTCGATTTGCCAAGGTTGATGCCGACCGGATGCGCGGGCCAGCGTTTGTCGTCGTGCCAGCCTCGAAGACGCTCGGCCATGGCATCGGCACCGGGGTTGTTGAATCCCATGCGGTTGATAAGAGCCTCGTCCTCAATGACGCGGAAAATCCGCGGCTTGGGATTGCCGGGTTGCTCGTGGCGGGTGATGCCGCCGAGTTCGCTGAAACCGAAGCCAAGCGCCTCCCACGCCGGCACTGCCGCGCCGGTCTTGTCCATGCCGGCGGCCAGACCGATGGGGTTGGGGAACGTCAGCCCAAACAGCTCGACCGGTAGGTTTGGCCCGCCGAGGAACGTCCGAGCGAGGCCCAGCGCCCACCACCGCCGCGCCGCCCAGCCAAGCTGGTTGATGACGAGGTTGTGCGCCTCCTCGGAGTCGCGATCAAAAAAGTTCGGTCGAACGAATGTTTTGTAGAGCCACGACACAGGCCAATCAAAACGGCTGATACTTGGCAGGGAAACGCCGAATCTGCCACGTCTCTTCGTGCGCCTTCCACTCGTCCCATTTCAATTCGCCGAGTAGGCGGATTCGTTTTTTCTGCAGCTTCCGGTCGTGCGGCGAGCGGCTGATTTTTTCGTTGAGCCGCTTCAGAGCGGTGGCGGTGTAGCCCTGCCGATTGTCGCGGCGGATGTGCAGCAGCACGAATTTGTCGTCCGTGGTCTCGGCCCATTTTTGTAGCTCGGCGAAATTGGCCTCGAACTGTTTGTCGATCTCCCCCAATCGCTTTTTAGTTTCGTCGTTGTCGGCGTTTTCGCCTTCGCGCAACTGGGTGTCGAGGTAGCCCAGCGCACGGCCCTTGCGGTAGAGCGCGTCGGTGAGAGTGTTCAATTTTTTGTCGAGCTTGGCGCGTTCGGCCTTGGCCTCCTCATCGTCGGGCTTGAGTTTCACGCCGTAGTGCTTGGCAAGGGTCTCGGTGTCGATCTGGGTGATCACCGTGTCGGCCGCGGCGATAACCTTGTCGAGGTGCTTTTTGCGATTGGCTTCGCCGTCGAGCCGTTTGAGTTGCTGTACCAAAACCGGGAGGTGGTTCGGGTTGGCATCGAGAATCTCCTTGGCCAAGCGATCGAAGTCCTCCGTTTTTTTGTCGCCGTGCAGCTTGGCCAAGCGGGCGACTTTCAGGTCGCGGATGGCCTCAGCCAATTTCTCGTCCTCGGATTTTTCCTCCTTCTTTTTGCTTCCGCCTCCCGCGCTTGGCTTGGCCTTGGCCGGCTTGGCCGGAGGGACGCGCATGGAGAGCGGGAAGCCGCCCGGTTTTTTCCCGGGGCCAAGCAGGTTGCTGTTGCCCTGTCCATAAGAGATGCTGCCGATCAAAAGGTCACCCGCAGTCGCCTCGCTGGGCAGTGAGCCGGGTCGCTCGATGTAGATCCGAGTCTGGCTACCTTTGGCCAAGGTGCCGGACCGGAATCCGCCACCGCCGGTCAGTACATTGTCCGGGTCGGCCTGAAACTTGAGCGACACCGGCTTGGCCAGCTTGAGGTCGAGGTTGAGCGGCATCTCCTTGAGTTTCTTGAGATCCTTCAGCACATGGTTGCGCACGTGAAACTTCAGCGTGTAATCGCCCTTGGCCAGGCTGGTGGTACCGCGGCTGCCACTCGATCCGGAGGCGACGAAGCGCTTGGCCTTGTCATACAACATCCAAATCAGCGACTCCCACGATTCGTGGAATTGATCCTCCAGCGCGAGCGCCGGCTGCGGGGTGACGCTGGTCTTTTTGCTGAGGCTGAACGAGTAGGTCAGCTCCGCCTCGTAGATGGTGCGGTTGCCCGGGAGTGAATCGCGCGCATCGCTGAGCGGGCGCGTTTTGAAATCCTTGGGCGAGATGGCCTTGCGGACGGTGGTGAAACTTCCGCTTGGGGAGACGGACTCATTGCCAAGCGGGGCGTTGACGTCCACCTGTGTAACGAGCCGTGCTGCGTCAATGTGCAGGTTGCGGCTATCCGGGTTGATGCCGTGGAAGGTGACATCGACCTGCACCTCGGTCTGGCCGAGGCTCGACCAGTACTGCGCAATCGCTAGTTCAATCGTACGGCCGCCGGTCACGGAGAAACTCTGCACCTGGGTGCTCTGTCCGCGCACGGTGATGTACTTCCGCGTGCCACCCTCGCTGAATGATTGACCCGGCACTTCCTGCACGGTGTGCATCACGATCCGGCGCGTGCCGTCCATTTCGCCGGTTCGAAACACCACGTCAGCCCAAGTCGCGCCGTGCGGCACCTCGAGGAAATTGCGGTCGATGTGGCCGGGAGTCAGCATCAGCTTCTCCGACCAATGCACCGGCTCGGTGGTGTCCACCGCCTCGCCCTTAAGCACAGTGATCGGCACGCGGAAAACCGGGCCTCGCTCGGGATGATCGGCATCGTAGCCAACCACCTCAGTGTAGTGCATGCCGGCGGTGAGCGATTGAGGATGGGTCTCGACGCTGAAGCTGCGGCCGCCGTGCATCAGCACCACATGTTTCGGGTGATCGACCCACGAGTCGGTACACTCGAGGTTAACGCGCATCTCGAATGCGACCTTCTCCGCGTTGTCGGCTTCCTCATGAAACGTGGGCGTGACGCCGATCGTCGAGGCCACGGCACGGTCGGTGTTATACGCCTCGCGCAGGTAGATGCCGCGGCCGCCCTGGCTGCGGTTGCTCACCACAAAGCGCAGGTCGTGATCCTTCGCACCCTTGTTTGCCTCGAGGTATTCAAACGCCTTGTCGACCTGCAGCACGCCCCGACCCTGCGCGAATCGCTCGACGTTTGGAATTTGCTTGGCGGTATTCACGATCGCCCGGCGGATGCGGTGCGGCGTCCATTTTTGATCCTGCTGTTTCAGGCTGGAGAGCAGCAACGCGATGCCACCGCAGGCGCTGGGAGAGGACATCGAGGTGCCGTTCATCATCATNTTGCCCTGCAGCGTCCAATTGGACACGGGGGCAATCGCGCCGCCCGGTGCGCTGAAGTCCACCCCGAGGTTGCCGTCAAATGTCGGGCCGCGGGACGACCAGGTGTACTGGATGGCCGGCATGGTTTCGCGCAGTGAATACTGTGCCTCCATCATGGTGGGCGAGACGTACGCGCCGATACCAAAAATGGCCGAGGTCGTGCCGCCGGGTGAACCGACCGTCGAGAGAGCNGGGCCGCTGTTGCCGGCGCTGGCGACGAAAATGACACCGTGTTTGTTGACGATCTCCGAGTACAGCCCGGCGAGCCGGCCGTCGTTCGGATCCTGTGTCGGGCCGCCGTAGCTCATGTTGATCAACTGGCATTTGTTCTCCAGCACAGCGATCAGGCCGCGCACTTCGCCGGTGCCCATCGACGAGCTACCCATGCGGCGGTCACCGATTTTGACCGACACGATCTGCGCGCCGGGAGCGAGGCCGTTGAGTTCCGGTTTGTTCGGGTAATTGGCCGCGACGATTCCGGCCACGTGCGTGCCGTGCGCACCGACATCGGTGACGATCGAAAGCGTGTCTCCGTCGTCGTAGATGTTGAGCGCGAAGTTCATCATCGCCTGTTTGCCGAAGGTCGACCACTGCCGTTCGGCGCGGAAGTTGGTCATCAGTTTTTCGTCACCAAAATCTCCGTCCTCGTCGGTGTCCACTGCGGCGCGCCACGCTTTGCCGTCGTTGAAAACGATGCAGTCATAAATCGGGCCGGGATCATTGTAGCTGCTGTTGAGAGAGGCGAGCAGGTCGATCTGCGCCTGCAACTCGGCGCGTTCCTTTTTTGTGTCGCCCTTGGGGGAGGGATGTTTTTCATCGAACTCAGCGAGCTTGGCTTGCAGGGCCGCCGCCCGATCGCGCTGCTGTTTGTCCCACTCTTTTTTACGTTCTGTTTTCAGCCGGGAAACTAGGCTGGCAGGAAACAACTCGTAGGCGGCTTTGATGCCGAGCCGCCATTTGCCGCTGGGATTTTTCCAGTCGTCACCCAGCCTGAGCGTCCGCCCGGTGAGACCGGTCAACGTGCCGTCTTTGGCCTCGTGCACGGCGGAGGTATCCACGTCGCCACTGCCGGAGCCGTCGACCACATCGACCACCTTGGGCCGGCCGTCGCTCGTCACCTGCAGGCCGGGTGCGCCCGGATCCACGCCGGTATCGAAAATAGCAACAGTGATCCCGCGCCCGTCGTAATTCGGATGCTGCTCAAGAAAACGCAGCGCTCCGGTTTCGGCCTTGGGCAGGATGCCCTGCAATGGAAACGGCTTGGCCGAGGCGGCAGCTGCATCGGTCTGCGCTTGGCCAAGCGCAACAATGGCCAGGATAGCCAACGTGGATGGATACGGTTTCATCACAAAAAGGGCGCGCAGCTTGGCCAAGCGCCCCGCGGACGCCAAGGTCAAATGTGCGGCAGTCGCCGGNTCAGTGCAGATTCCGTTTGTCGCCGGGGCGCGCGGGCGACAGAATGGCGGTGCTGATGGAGAACCCGGAGATCGTTATTTACCTGCTCGTCGGCGTGGTGCTGGGCGGGGTGATCGGCTGGCTGGTTGGGACGCGCAAGGGCGCCCAAGCCGAGGCCGAAAGCCAGGCGTCGGAAAAACGGCTCGAGGAGTTGCGGGCACAGTCCGCCGAGCAACTGGCCGCGCTGAAGGAGTCGTTCAAGGCGCTCAGCGCCGACGCGCTCAAGGAGGCGCAGCCGGAGTTGGTGCGCTTGGCCAATGAGACGCTGGGCAAGTTTCACGAGACGGCCAAGGGCGATCTGAACACCAGCAAGGAGGCGGTGGCCAAGCTGGTTGCGCCGCTCAAGCAGCACCTCGAGACCTACCAGCAGCGATTGAGCGAGAGCGAAAAAAGCCGAAACACCCAGCTCGGCGCACTGCGCGAACAGCTCGACGCCCTCAGCGAAAACAGCCGAACGCTCTCAAGCGAGACGGAGCAGTTGCGGATGATCCTCAACTCCAGTCAGGCGCGCGGCCGGTGGGGCGAGGAGACGCTCCGCCGGGTGGTCGAGGCGGCCGGGCTGAGCAGCCATTGTGATTTCAGCGAGCAGACCGGCGCCGCCGAGGGCCGGCCGGACATGATCGTGCACCTGCCGGAGGGCCGCCACATCGTCGTTGATGCCAAGTCGCCGGACTTGTCGTTCCTCAAAGATCTCGAATCGGGCGACGCCGCGCAGCGCAAGAGCGCCATCGAGCAGCACGGAAAAAAAATGCGCGAGACCATCAAGGCGCTGGCCGACCGGAATTACCCGCAGCATATCGATGGCGCGCTCGACTGTGTCGTGATGTTCGTCCCGGCCGAGTCGCTGTTCAGCGCCGCGCTCGAGGGCGACCCGGATCTGATCGTCTGGGCGGCCGAGCGGCGCATCACGATGGCCACGCCGGCGTCGCTGATCGCGCTGCTGCGCTCGGTGAGTGTGAGTTGGCAATTCCACTCCCAGTCGGACAACGCCCGGGCCATCGCCGGCGCGGCGCAGGAATTGTACAGCCGACTGGGCACTTTCCTCGGGCATCTCGACAAAATTCGCAAGGGCCTCGAGCAGGCCGGCAAGGCGTACAACGCCGCCGTGGGCAGCTACGAACGCTCCATCAAGCCAAGCGGCGAGCGGGTGAACAAACTGCAGGTGGGCGAGACGGAGGGGAAAGAATTGCCGGCTGTCGAGCCGGTCACGG
>NYYJ01000104.1 GCA_002686755.1 Verrucomicrobiales bacterium | reverse complement strand
TTCGAGTTGAGCGGCACGCTCAACCAACCGAAGCTGGAGCTGAAACACATCCCCAAGGCGCTGCTGGTGCCGTTCCAGTTGCCGTTCAAGGTGCTCGACGAGCTGGTGCCGGACGCGGAGCCGGACGGGCGTGGCCCGTAAGTTGCTCCGGCTTGGCTCGGCGGACGGTTCAGGTTAGCGTCCCGCCAAGCGACCACGGGAACTTGGAGCCATGCCCACATATACCGCAACCCAGTTGCAGGAATCGTATCCGCGATGTCCCCACTGCGCATGCACCGACCTGGCGGAGCTTGTGCAGGAGGAGATCCTGTCGTTCGAGCTGTTCCATGAACTGGACGACCTGAAACTGCAGGAGGTGCTGGTCGAGTTGATGCGCGAGGGGGCGCCGGGGTTGTTCCTGCAGCAGGCGCCTTTGTCGGTTCGCGACCATGTCCGCGAGAACCTTTCCAGCTACAACCGCGACCGGCTCGATGAAGACCTGCGGGTCACGGTGACGGATGCCGAGCGGCGCGAGGCGATTGACCGGACCGCCCGCCCGGCATGGGTGATGCAGCTTCGAGGCGACGTCAGCCTGAAGCTGCCGGAGGAGGCCCCATCCGCCGCAGGGCGATGCCCGGTCTGCAAGCGGGCCACCATCGCGGTGGAGAACCTTCGCGGCTTGGCCCACTGCCCGGAGTGCAGCTCGACCGGGTTGTTCGATTCGCTCGTGCAGGGCGTCGAGCGGATGGCATTCATTGCGACGATGCCGCCGGGGATGGTGTCGGAGTTCACCCGCCGTTACCTGAACCACATTCACGTCCGGTCGCTCGCGGTGCTCTTCAAGCCGGCCAGCGAGGAGGAATTGCAGGAGACCTTGGCCAAGTTTCCGCGCGGTCTCCGGATGGATGTGCAGGACCGGATGGCGGCGATCGAGCCGCCGGGCGCGGCGCGGACGTTGGCGGCATCGCACCATGTGTTGGCGGCGGGGTTCACGCAATGCTTCGACCCCGACCTCGACGATGTTGGCTTTACCCTCCCGGCGTACGTTGGGCCGACGTGCGGCCGTTGCGGTGGCCAAGCGGGGGCGTAAAAAGGCTACCCATCCGAGGCCGCTTGGCCTACGGTTCGCCCCGTTCATACTGCTGTTCCAATGAAAAAAATAATCACTGCATCACTGGCCCTTGGCTTGGCGGCGACCGCCGCGCAGGCTGCCTGGGATAAGAACCGGCTCAAGCCGTTGAGCGACGACAAGAAGGCGAAGATCGAGGCGGCGTTGCCGGCCAAGGCCTTGGCCAAGCCGAAAAGCGCCCGCCGCATCCTCATCTTTTACCGCTGCGAGACGTTCGTGCACTCCTCAATCGTCGCGGGCAACTACGCCATGCAGGAGCTGGGCAAAAAGACCGGGGCGTTTACCGCCGACCTTGCGGACGAGTACTCGGTTTTCAGCAAGGCCAACCTCAAGCAGTACGACGCGATTCTGTTCAACAACACCACGAGCCTAGCCCTTGAGAACGACGCCCAGCGCGAGGCGATCCTGGGCTTCATCGGCGGGGGGAAGGGCGTCGCCGGCATCCACGCGGCGAGCGATAATTTTTACAAGTGGAAGGCCGGCGCGCGGATGATCGGCGGGCAGTTCAACGGCCACCCTTGGGGCAGCGGCGGCACGTGGTCGTTCAAACTGGACGACCCGAAACACATCCTCAACCGGGCCTTCAAGGGTGGCGGCTTCTGGCACAAGGACGAGATTTACCAGTACAAGCCGGAGACGTATGCCGGTTCCGGCGAGCTGCGCGTGCTGGTGAGCCTCGACCTGAACAAACCGCAGACGATGAAACCGCTCGATCGCAATGCGGGGTTGAAGAAGCAATACACCGAGGGCGGGCGCACCGTGCCGGTGTCGTGGATTCGCACGTTCGAGGGCGGCCGGGTTTTCTACACGAACCTTGGCCATAACGAGTCCACCTACTGGAACCCGGCCGTGTTGCAGCATTACCTCGACGGCCTGCAGTACGCGCTGGGCGACCTGAAGGCGGACGCCACGCCGTCGTCCAAGATCAACCGCAAGGAAGTGCTCGCGCCGGCCGCGCCGTAGTCTCCGCTTGGCCGAGGGCTACGGCTTGGCCCACTCGGGAGGATAGGCGGAGAATTCCGCGACGATCCGCTGCGCCTCCTCGATGATGATGTTCTGCCGGGGTAACCTGCCCAGGCCCAGCATATGGGTGATCTCCGGGTTGCCGAGTCCGTAGCTTTTCACCGTGCGAATCTGGTTGGCCAAGGCGCGGTACCGCATCTCGGCGGAATGGGTCATCTTCGGTTCACGCGGTTGGATGGGTTCGATTTCGCTGGCCATGGCTTGGTTTATTTCCCGGCGACGACTCGCGGGTCGGCTGGTGGGACCGGTTTCTCGAGTACCCAGAGGACGCCGTTGAGCAGCAGCCGCTGGAACGCCGGCAGCGCAAAGTCATCGGTGCTCCCAAGCGACGTGTAAAAGACGCGGGCACCGTTGGCCTTGTTCGTCCACGCCACCGGCTCGCTGATGTCGTCTCGGCCCGCGAGCGTTCCGGTCATCAGCACCGAGACGGTGGAGGCAACCGGCTTGTTCTTGTACAGGTGCGACTTGGCCTCGAAGGCGTCGAGCGGGACGCCGGTCAGAATGGGGTGCTCGGCTCCGGTCGCCGTGGCCTGAATGACCGTGGCGGGGTCTTTCGGGGGGCGGTTGCCGTGATGGTTGCGGTAGTCGACCCCGAGGATTTCGTCATCAAACTTGGCCCAGCGCGCGTGGTGTTTACCGGGCGGTTCCCGGTCGAACGCATGGCTGGCGGTGCGGATGCCGACGAGCGGCTTGCCCTTGGCCAAGTGCGCCCGGACGAGGTCGAGCTGCGCCTTGGGCGGCGTGCGTCGCCGTGCGCTCAGGAAAAGCAGGTCAGCTTCCTGCAATGCCTCGAGGCCGTTGAAGTCGTTCGGGTCGTTTTTGTTCACGTGCACAATCGTGCATCGGATGCCACGGTACTCGAGTTGCCGCTTGGCGAACCGCGGCAGGGTCATGGCGGTGCCGTACTCGCTCTCGCCGATCATGAACACGATGTGTGGCGGGGGGTCGCCTTTGAATCGAAACGGCTTACCGCTGAGTAACTGGTCGCTGGTGGTGGTCGCGCAGACCCGCTCCTCGATATGCTCGACGACCAGCGCCGTGCCGCGAAAGTGATTCACGTACGGCCAGCGCGCCGGGTTGTACATCGCGTCGGTCAGGTCGCGGACGAGCAGCACGTTCTTGCCGTTGCGCGCCATGTTGCGCAGGCCGAACGGGCGGCCGAGCACGCACATATTCGTATGCACCCCGACGAGCATTACGTTGCGGATGCCGCGTGCCTCGAGCAGGTTCCAAATCTCAACGCCGCTGTCGCTAATCGCGTCGCGCTTGGCGTCGATCTCGATCACGTCCACCTGCCGCTTCCACGGGCTGCGCGGGTTGCGGCCCAGCTTGGCCAGGCTCTCGGCCCAGGCGGCGTGCTCCGCCGGGTCGTCGTCCTCGCCGCCGTCGGAGTGGTCGATCGGGTAGCCTTGGCGTTCCTCCACCGGGTCGATCCAATGGCACCAGCTCTCGATGGCCTTCGGCTGCACGGCAGCCGCAGGAGCGGCCTGGGCGCGTTTGCGCGCGGGGTGATCTTTGTAAAAGTCCGTGCAGGACGACGGCGCGTGGATGATCAGCGCGCCCTTGGCCCGAGCGGCGTGGAGGAAGCGGTTCATGCGGGGTGCCATTTCGCCGACGCGGCCGACGGCGTTTTTGCAATGGTGCAGATCCCACATGTCGCAGACGATCACCGCTGTGGCCTGGGCCTCCCAAAGCACCGTCTGCTGTCGCACTGCCCAGTCCCCGGTGGCATCCCGTGTGCGGCTGCGCGTGTCGAGGGTGAACGTCCCGGCGGTGGCCGTGGCGAGCGCAAGGAGGAGGGTAATTGCGGCGGCACGTTTCATGGCGGTGTCGGGCGGTATGGTTCCGCCTTGGCCAAGCGTTGTCAACCAAAACAGGCCGCACCACAAACGAGGCTTCGCAAAGGTGGCCCCGCGGTTTAGCTTGGCCAAGCGGAGCGGAGCATGAGCGGGACGGAAGGTCAATCGGGTGCGGACGGCGGCGGGAAGCGGCCGCTGCGCGTGTTGGTGGTGGAGGACTCGGAATTCGATGCGCGCATGCTCGTTGGCCTCCTGCGGGCCGGGGGGTTCGAGCCGGAGTTCGAGCGGGTGGAGACCGCCGGTGCGATGCGGGAGGCGCTTGGCCAAGTGCCGTGGGAGGTGATCCTCGCCGACTACAACCTGCCGGAATTCAGCGCGCCGGAGGCGCTCGAGGTGCTTCAGGAATCGCAGCTCGACATCCCGTTCATCATCGTCTCCGGCGGCATCGGCGAGGACACGGCCGTGGCCGCGATGAAATCCGGAGCGCACGACTACCTGATGAAGGGCAACCTCGCGCGGCTCGTCCCGGCGGTGGAGCGTGAACTGCGCGATGCCGACGTGCGCGCCTCACGGCGGCAGACGGTGAAGGATCTGCGCGAGAGCGAACTGCGGCATCGGTCGCTCATCGAGAACACCTCCGACATCATCGCCGTGCTGGATTGCAAGGGCATGATTCAATTTGCGAGCCCGGCCTGCGAACGGGTGCTGGGCCGGAGCACCGAGTCGCTGGTCGATACGGATTGGTTTTCGCTGGCGCAAGACGACGACCGGGAACGATTGCGGGCCGAGTTCGGGCAGGGGCTGGACGGGGATGGGAAACAGTTTGTCATCGAGGGCCGGTTCACCGCGGCGGACGGGAGTGAGCGGGTGTTGGACACCACGGCGGTCAATCTGCTGGCCGACAAGGCGATCGCCGGGGTGGTCGTCAATGCGCGCGACATCACCGAGCGGCTGAAGGAACAGGCGGCGATACTCGAGTCCGAGGAGCAGTTCCGGGTGGCCCGTGAAATCCAGCAGCACCTTTTCCCGCGCGAAGCGCCGGAGTTGGAAGGGTTCGACATCGCCGGTGCCTCCAAGCCAGCCGCGGCCACCGGTGGGGATTACTTCGATTACCTGACCACGTCGGACAATCACCTGGCTCTTGCCATCGGCGACGTGAGCGGCCACGGCGTCGGCCCCGCCATGCTCATGGCGGAGACCCGCGCCTACCTGCGCCTCCTTGCCCGGAACCGCAACGACCTCTCCTTGATACTCACCCGCGCCAACACGATGGTGGGGGAGGACGTCGGCAAGGAGCGGTTCGTGACGATGCTCTTAGCCAAGCTCGATCCGGATAAGCGCTCCTTAGTTTACGCCAGTGCGGGTCACACGCCGGCGTTTGTCATCGGCCCCGACTGTGAAGTGAAGAGCGAACTGAAGCGAACCGGAATGCCGTTGGGCGTCATGCCCGGTGCGGAGTACAACGTGTCCCGCCAGTTGCGCTTGGCCAAGGGGGATGTGCTGGTGCTGTTGACCGATGGCCTCGAGGAAACCGCCAACCCGGAAGGGGAATTGTTTGGCACCGACCGCATCCTTGAGGTCGTGCACGAACACCGTGACTTGAGCGCGGCAATGATTGTCCAGTCGGTTTTTGAAGCACTGGAGGCGTTTTCCAAAAATGCGGAACAGGTGGATGATCTGACCATGATTGTGGCCAAGGCGGAGTGATTTTTTTAAAAATGGCTTGCCAAAAGCAGGCCTTTTCGCTTCCCTTCCTACAATTGAGGGCGAACGACCAGCCTAGTATCCTGATGGGGACGGGTACGATGCGGTTACCAGTTGCGTGTTTAGCCGCATTGTTTTGCCTCTTGGCCGGTTTGCCGGCACTTGAAGCCAAGGAGACCCAAACCATCAAAGTAAGCCGTATTTCCAAGAAGAAATACGGAGATGATCCGTTTGTNGTGACGGCGAAAGCCAGTTCCAAGCTGCCGGTGTCCATCTTTGTGAATGGCCCTGCCTCAATTGACAAAAAAGGCAAAATAACCATTAAAGGGGCCGGAAAAGTGCGTGTTTTTGCCATTCAAATGGGCGATGATCGTTACGCTGCAGCCAAGCCGGAAATCGTAACCGTTGACATAGCCAAGGCCCCGTTAACTGTCCGGGCGGAGGATAAAAAAATGAAGGAAGGGGAAAAAATCCCTGAATTTACAATAATTTATAAGGGATTCGTGGACGGAGAATCGGTGAAAAACTTAACCAAGCCAGCGGTTGCGAATCTGGTTGAAACCGGTGAAGGGAAACGTAAAAAGCGTAGAATCGTTCCAAGTGGTTCGGAATCAATGAATTACAGTTTTAAATATATCTCGGGCGATCTTAAAGTAACGTCCAAAAAGAGAAGTTTTTTCGGGCGAAATTGATTTCTCTCGAATAATTGTGGCGACTCGGAGTCGCTCATGAGGAACTGATAAACCATCAACGACCAACGAACGGAAAAAACCCCATAATCCTACATCGGATCACCCCAAGATGTGTTCACTCAAACGTGTCGATATTCTTGGAAATAAAAGACTTGCCAAGGGTTTGGCCTTCTGGCCCACTCGGCGGCGGTTGTGAATAAGTTGTAGGAATGTCAGGCCGGATGTCACCCGTACGGCTTGGCCTCATCGGCGAACTGATTTCAACTATGAAAAAAATAATAGCTACCAAAGTTAAACGGTACACGGCGGGCTCGCTCGCTTTCGTTGCGGCCATGTTTTTTTCCCTTCCGGGGAACATACAGGCGCAAGAGTCGCAGACAATNACTGCTCCCANCATCNGTGACGTCACCTATGGTGTTGCGCCATTCAGTGTCGCTGCAACCTCGAGCTCAGGTTTGACGGTCAGTTACGGTGTTGCAGGGCCGGCATCTGTGGACTCAGACGGATTGTTGACTGTGCTCGGCAAGGGTTCCGTCACGGTTTTCTTTTTTCAGGATGGCAGTGCTGATTATTTTCCGGCCGCACCGAGGGTGAAATCATTCACCGTCAACGGCGCATCGGCTACCGTCGGTTTGGCTGATGCTACGGTTTCTTACACCGGTGCAGGCCATGCATTGACGCCAACTCAGGCGGATTCTGCTGGTGTTGCAATAAACGAGCCCATCACCGTCACCTACAAGGATGCGGCTGGAGCTTCTGTGGACAGTCCCACGAACGTGGGTGTCTATAGCGCGACGGCTACCATAACTTCAGGATCGAACTATTCTGGTTCTGCCTCGGGAACCCTGACCATCGCGCCGGCGGCTGCGACCATTACCATCTCAGGCAACAGTCATAGCCATGATGGTTCCCAGAAGGTGGTAACGGTTGAAACAGTGCCTGCAGGTTTGACGACAACGATAACCTATTCGGGAGGATCATTCGCGTTAAAAGATGCTGTTGCAGCAACTTATTATGTTGAGGGAGATGTGCTACCGGAAGGCAAGTCAGTTGGGGATGAAAAAACCCCGGCGGAGCCGGCGGTAACTTCACCATCTGAAGCGGGCGACTACGACGTTTCGGTTTCCGTTGTGGATAATAATTATTCAGGTTCTGCCACTGCTACCTTAACCATTGGGTCGGTTACGATAGACAACACCGCTGTCACCTATACGGGCGCAGCTCAAACTCCTGCCGTGACACTTGTCCCGGCAGACTTGGCACACACAGTCACATACTCAGATAGCGCCGGTGCCACTGTTGCAAGCCCCACCAATGCAGGCGCTTACACCGTTGTTGTGACCGTGACGGATGCCCGTTATCCGGGTGACACTTCTGCCAGTTATACAATCAACCCAGCACCGCTGACGGCTACATTGGGCTCCCTGTCGACTCCCTACGGTCTAGGTGCCCCGTCTTCGGCAGAATGGGCTGCTACCTTGAGTTACAGCGGATTTGTTGGGAGTGACGCCGCCTCTGCTGTGGATACCGCAGGCTTGACGGTCAGCTATGACAAAGCGGTATCCGACGGTGGCACTTATGTGGCCACACCTGCTGATCTTTCATCTGGCAACTATGCCATCAGTTATGTCGCAGGTTCCTTAACGGTGACCCAGTTGAGTGCGTCTGTGGCGTTGTCCAATACTACCCAGGGCTATACCGGGTCTGTATTGGGCGTTACGGCAACTCCTTCGGTTGAAGGCTTGGTCGTGAACGTTGTTTACCGTGACGCCAACGGCTTGCTCGTTGAAAATCCAACCGCCAAAGGAACCTACTATGTCACCGCAACCATTGATGATGCCAACTATGAGGGAAGCAAAACGGGCACGCTGACCATCACCAAGGCGACAACCACTCTTGAGTTGGCCGATCTTCCCGATGTTGTATACGGGACCGATCCAATCACACTGGAGGCTACGGTGACCGGTGATCGTCCGATTATCTTTTTTGTCACCGGTGCCGCGAAGGCTTCCGGCAATCTCATCACCCTGAACGCGGCCGGGTCAGTCAGGGTCACTGCCTATGTTGCGGGAACGGATGATTACGAATCCGCGTATGTTGCAAAAACCTTCAACGTAAGCAAGGCACCGACAAGTNTCGCCCTTGCTGATGGTGACGTTGTTTATACCGGTTTGGGGCAATCGCTGACGCCTTCGGTAGTTGACTCAAGCGGGAATGTCCTGNCGGTCGATNCGATTGAGGTTACCTACNCGGACGCCAGCGGCAACGCCGTTGCNAGCCCGACTGAAGCCGGCGTCTATACTGCCGCTGCGACCGTCAATGACACGAGGTATGGTGGTTCCGGAACGGGCACGCTGACAATCTTGCCGGCACCTTTGACCATCACTGCGGATGACCAAACCAAGGAGTATCTGCAGGCCAATCCTGCCCTTACACTGACCTACACCGGTCTTCAAAACGGCGAGGACAGTTCAGTGCTCAGCACTCAGGCCACGGTTGGAACGGCTGCTGATGAAAGTTCCTCACTTGGGGAATACGGCATTGTGGTTTACGGAGCGGCTGCCGCCAACTATGCCATCACGCATGTGGACGGTACATTGACGATCGAAAAGAATACGATCGCCATCACTCTAACGGGCACCTCGCAGACCTACACTGGGTCCGCTTTGGCCGTGACGGCCACTCCGGCGCTGGCAGATATCAACGTGGTTGTGACCTACGCGGATGAAGCGGGTGCTGCCGTGGCCGCACCGACCAATGCTGGAACCTATGCGGTGACGGCAACAGTTGATTCTGGCCTTTACCGAGGGACTGAAACTGGGACATTGAGCATTGCAAAAGCAACTGCGACCGTAACGCTGAGTGATCTCGCGTATACCTATGATGGCGCGGAGAAGGTTGCGACTGTAACGACTGATCCTGCAGGTCTTAAGGTTTCAGTGACTTACAGTTCGGGTGACACGTTAGTCGCGCCAATTGAAGCAGTTGAAGCAGTTGAAGCAGTTGAAGCAGTTGAAGCAGTTGAAGCAAAAGATGCTGTTTTGTATGTTGATGGTGATGAAATTCCGGAGGGTAAAAGTATCGGTGATGTCAAAACAGACGCAGTTGAAGCAGTTGAAGCAGTTGAAGCTGTTGAAGCTGTTGCTGCAGTTCCAGCCGTTGTTGGCCCCTCTAACGCGGGTACATATTCGATCGTAGGCCAAGTAAAAGAGGATAACTACACAGGATTTATCACCGGGGATATAGTGATTTCAAAGAAGGCGTTGACTGCGACTGCAGATGCCTTAACAAAGGCTTATGGTAGTGACAATCCAGCAGCCACCATTACTTATGTCGGATTAGAAAATGGTGAGGATTCTACAGTGTTGGATGTTCCGCCTGCAGCTACCATAGCTGCTGATGCTACAAGTGGGGTTGGAGATTACGACATCACGCTTTCCGCAGGAACTGATAACAACTATGAGATTACGACAACGAATGGTAAATTGACTGTGAACAAGGCGGTTGTGGCGGTGACTGCTGACAATGCCGCAAAGATTTATGGTGATGCAGTGCCTGCCGTCGGTTTCACTTCAACCGGTTATGTAAACGGGGATGATGTTGATGATGTTGACACCAAGCCGGTCGTGACCACTTCGGCAACCGCAACCAGCGATGTTGGATCTTATGCGACGACGGCTTCAGGCGGGGTGGATGACAATTACAGCTTTAGCTATACAGACGGAGTGCTGACTGTGTCAAAAGCCACGGCAACCATTACTTTAAGCGACAACACGGCGACGTATGACGGCAAAGCCCACGGTGTGACGGTAACCACCGACCCGGTGGGTCTTGAGGGGAGTGTGAGTGTCACATATGATGGTTCTTCGAATGAGCCTGTGTTTGTCGCTAGTTATGCTGTTGTGGCTAGTATGGACGACAAAAATCATACCGCAGATGATGCTACAGATACGTTGACCATCGAACAGGGTGAAGACACTTATATTACACTGGCTGATTTGCCTGATGTTTACTATGGGGATCCTCCGCTAGATCTCGGATTGCGGGCATCAACAGGGAACAGGGTCATGGTGTTTGTTGCCGGACCGGCTGTGGTGGGCAACGATGAAAATAGATTGGTAACGGTCAACGATGTCGGTACGGTTGATATCTTGTTGTACGCACTGGGCGCAGGCATCCCGGTCGACCAACGATTCCAGGCGGCTTCATTTGAGGTGAAGAAACGGAATCTGTTGATCACGGCAGATGACAAGAGCCGTGCCTACGGCTCCGACAACCCAGCGCTCACTTACACGATTCAGGGATTTGCACCGGGCGAGGATGAGTCTGTCTTTTCCACGGCACCCGCGCTGGCAACTGCGGCAACGAATACATCCGGCGTTGGGGATGTGGCCATCACCTTTGCTACTGAGGCGGTCGATGGAACAGGGCACTATGCGATAAGCCATCAGGCGGGAGTTCTATCCGTGTCCAAGGCACCATTGACAATAACGGGCGCAGATCAAAGCCGAGAGTATGGGCCGATTAAGGCATCATTTTTTGGTGGCAAAAAGTTTGTTAATCAGGGAACTGATGCGACAAGGGACAATATAAGTCATTGGCGTGAATTGGAAATCACATCTTTGAGTGCCGCCACCATGAAGTTCTATTTGGATGCCGATCTGTCTACAGCAGACGATCAGGCTAACTTTACGACCATTTCAAGGGATGATTTTGTTTGGGATGCAGCCACTAGAAATTTGACTGCCCCAGCTGTAGCAGGCGCTGGTATAGTTTTTGGAATCCCGTACACATCGTCATCCGTGGATGTAAGTTTTAATGATTCCTTCACGCAGGCAACCTTTGTCCTTACCGGGAATATCTTAGAGACCACAGCCGATTCGCCTGATGTTACGGCTCAAATACAAGGACTTGCGGCCATCTTTTCAAACATTAATATTGTTGATGATAAGAACGTGTCCGTTACTTGGGCGATGGATGTTTCCCCGGCAGCCTACACTTACAGTGGTTTTGTGAATGGCGAGGGGCCAAGCGCCTTGACTGCGCAACCTAGCAGTAGCCTTGCTGCAACCGCAACATCGCCGGTTGGAGATTATCCGATTGTTGTCAGTGGCGCTGAAGGTGATAATTATGAAATTTCACATGTAAATGGCAAAATGACTATTGGTCCGGCTACCTTGATCGTAACGGCGGATAACAAAGAAATATTCGAAACGGAGTCTCTTCCGAGTTTGTCTTATGCTGTTTCGGGTTTCGTTAACGATGAGGATGCGTCTGTGGTGACAACAGCTCCCACACTTACAACGGATGCCGACAACACAGTGATTGGTGATTATGCCATTGTTGCTTCCGGAGCCGCTGCTACGAATTACGAGGCGGTTTATGTTAATGGCAATCTTAAGGTCAAGACGGTTGCGAAGCCAAAGGTGACCGGTTTGGCAGTCTCGGACACCTCGCCGACAGAGGGCGACAAGGTAACGATCACCGCGACTGCAACCGGTGATCTGCTCACTTATGAATGGTATCTGGGTTCGAATCTTATCCAGAGCGGGCCTTCGAACACTCTTGTCGTCACCGATATCGGGGAGGACGATGCAGGTCGTTATTCTGTGTTCGCAAAGAACTTCAAGGGTAGAGCGCGTAGATTAGCCAGAATCAAGGTGTCTGAACGTGCAAATAGCGTATTTCTAATAGTTGGTACTGCACCAGTTGACGTTGATACTCCAGGCGATGCGGTTGTGCCTTCCTCGAGTAACCATCCAGCAGGTGAACATGCAGGCCTTGCGATAGACAATAACACTTCAACGAAGTATCTGAATTCTGATGGAAAGAATGACCAGCCATCTGGTTTGACTATTACAACTGGTGGTGGCGTTGTTACAAGTCTAGGGCTTACATCAGCTAACGATGCGCCGGATCGTGATCCGACAAGTTTTGTTTTGTCTGGATCAAATGACGATGGTGCAACCTTCGTAGAGATTGCAAGAGGAGATATTCCGGCATTCGGTGCACGGTTTGAGCGTCAGGTCTTGAGCTTTGACAATACAACAAATTACA
>NYYJ01000103.1 GCA_002686755.1 Verrucomicrobiales bacterium | reverse complement strand
GCCACTAACGGCCATCGGAATTCTTTATATCCTGGGACTTTTGTTACTACTGACCTATGACATGCTGCGCCTGCCTCGTCAAAGCGCTATAGCCATTGAACGGGACTTCCCTGACCGACTTTCTGTGGGCACGCCCACCCGCGTCCGGCTGAAGCTAAGGAATCAGTCCGGTCGTACGCTTCGGATCTGGGTGACCGACCAGTTGCCCCTTGAGCTTAAGGCGGAACCCAGCGAGATCGAGAGCACACTTCGGCGCGGCGAGTCGTGTGAGGTGGACTATCACCTGGTTTCGCACAAGCGGGGCCAATACACCATTGAGAAAATGGACGTGCGCATTTTGCCGGTCGCAGGGCTGCTGGTCCGACAGTTTACCCTTGTCAATCCTGTGGCCGTAGAGGTCTTTCCCAATCTGTCCAATTTAAAGCGTTACGATCTGCAGATCCGCAAGGGGCTTTCTTTTGAGCAGGAGGAGATGGAGATCGACCCCGCCGGCAGTTACTTCAGCACGAAGGATTTTGTCGGGCCGGGCGGTCAGTATGCCATGATTGGCTTCGGCAGCTTTGGTCAGCCCAACATGGAGAGTTTCATAGACAATCCGCTTTACGGTTTGCTTGAGGGAGAACCGGCCAGGGTGCCGACCATTTCAAGTCCATTGTTCAACCCGGCCCTGCCACCTAGCGCGGCGAATGCGCCGTTCCTTCCTTCGGGCGCAGCTGCGATTCCGCGTGGGCGCAGCAACCGGGCCAGCGATAGTGGGCAGTTTGGTCTAGCTGCACGCTATTTCGCTGAGGGGCTCAATGACACGGAGTTTGGCTTTTACTTCATCAACTATCACAGCCGCTTGCCGGTGATAAGCGCCATGACCGGGCGCGACATCCTTGGCGAGTTGCAGCCAACGATCAACCTTATCACGGCCGGCATTGGCCAGATCGACGCCGGCTTGGCACAGGTCGTTGGCGGTTTGACACAGGTCGAAGGCGGTTTGACACAGGCCGAGGCCGGCTTGGCTCAAGTGAACGGGGCTATTGCCCAACTCGAGGCGGCGGATCCCAACAGCCCGGATTTGGTCGGACTAAAAACGCAGCAGGCAACGATCGTCGGCCAGAAGGAAGGGCTCTTGGCTCAGCAGACAGAGTTGGCGGCCCGGCAGGCTTCGCTAACCGCTCAACGCGCTGGTTTCGCAGGCCAGTTAAACGCTATCCAGACACAGCTCCCGCAGCTTTACCCCGGTACAGCACGTTACATATTCGAATATCCGGAAGACATCCAACTTTACGGAGTGAGTTTCAACACCGAGATCGGCGCCACCGGCATCTCACTGCAGGGTGAAGTGTCGTACCGTCGAGACGTGCCACTGCAGGTGGACGATGTGGAGTTGCTGCTTGCAGGCCTCACTCCGGCTAGGCCGTCACTGGGCAACATCGGTGTGATCCCGGTGGTCGACACCAACGGTGACGGTGTGCCGGACATGGGTAACCCTGCCTGGCAGGGCCGCAGCATGACGCAGCTCGGGCAACAGGATTTCAACAGCTACGTCCAAGGCTACCGCACTTTTGAAGTCTGGCAGCCACAGTTTACAGTGACCAAGCTGTTCGGCCCAACGCTTGGTGCCTCGCAATGGGTACTTGTCGGTGAAGCTGCCGCAACGGTGGTTCCGGATTTGCCGAGCAAGGATGTGCTCCGCTTTGACGGCCCCGGCACGGCGCTCAGCGGCGATCCGTTGGCCCCGGCGATCCTTGCCGGCGTTGGCCACGCGCAGGATCATTTTGAATCGGCCGATGCGTTCGCGGATGACTTCTCGTGGGGCTATCGTCTGGCTGCGCGCATCGATTACATGGATGTGATCGGCGGCGTGAACCTTTCACCGGCGCTTGTGTTTGCGCACGATGTCGATGGCAACACGCCGTTGCCGCTGGGTAACTTCCTGCACGATCGCAAGAGCGTGACCGTGGGCGTGACGGCCTCGTACCAAAACTCATGGCAGGGCTCGATCAAGTACACCGAGTTCTTCGGTAACGAGGACTACAACCTCATGCACGACCGCGATTTCCTGCAGGCGATGGTCCAATACTCGTTCTAATCCAAACTAATTTTAACAATGAAACGTAACACTGGTTTTTATCTGATAACCGCCGCTGCAATTGTCGCGGGAGTGGCTACAGCAACGGCTCAAAGTGCGGCCGACCTGGGCAAAAGCCTGACGCCGCTTGGAGCCGAGAAGGCCGGCAACGCCGCCGGTACCATCCCAGCCTGGGAAGGGGGCATCACGCAGCCGCCGTCTGGCTACAAGTCAGGCGATCATCATCCGGATCCGTTTGCCGATGACAAGCCAAGCGCAACCATCAACGCGGCTAACGCGGAGCAATACGCCGACAACCTGACCGAGGGTCACAAGGCGCTTCTTGCCAGGTACGCCTCCACCTACAAGATGCCGGTGTCCCCCCCCCGCCGCAGCGCCTCCGCGCCGCAGGATATTTATGATGCCACCAAGGCCAATGTCGCGTCCGCCAAGCTGGTGGACGGCGGCAACGGTGTGTCCGGGGCTTCCCGTGGTGCTCCGTTTCCGCTTCCGAAAACCGGCCAGGAAGTGATCTGGAATCATCTGCTGCGCTACCGCGGCCTGGGTGGGCTACGTAAGGTCGGGCAGGTCGCTCCAACTCGCTCCGGCAACTACACGCTGGTCCAACTCGAGGAAAAATTCCTGTGGAACTACCACCAGCTCGGTGCCGCCACGGAGAGCGTCGGGAACGTGTTGGCCTACTTTGAGCAAAAAGTCACAGCGCCCGCCCGCTTGGCCGGGACAATCCTGATGGTGCACGAGACACTTGACCAAGTGAAGGAGTCGCGTCGCGCCTGGGTGTACAATACTGGCCAGCGCCGCGTGCGCCGAGCGCCGCAGGTCGCTTACGATAACCCCGGCACGGCGTCGGACGGCATGCGTACCAGTGACCAGCTCGACATGTTCAACGGCGGGATCGACCGTTACGACTGGAAACTCGTCGGCAAACGGGAGGTTTATGTGCCGTACAATTCCTACAAGCTGCATAGCGACAGCCTGAAGGTGGCCGACATCGTCACGCCGCTGCACATCAACCAGGAGCACTCCCGCTACGAGTTGCATCGCGTTTGGGTGGTCGAGGCCACTCTCAAGGAGGGCAAGCGCCACATTTATGCCAAGCGCCGCTTTTACGTGGACGAGGATAGTTGGGCGGTACTGGTGGTGGACCAGTACGACAACCGGGATCGTCTGTGGCGCGTGTCTGAGGGGCACAGCATTAACTACTACGACATCCTCAGTTTCTGGTCCACGCTCGAGGTGCACATGGATCTTTTGTCCGGGCGCTATCTTGCGCATGGCTTGGACAATGAAAACGAGATGTACGACTTCTCGTACCAATCCAAGTCGAGTGACTACACGCCGGCGGCGCTGCGGCGACGGGGCCGGCGCTAACAGTAACAACTGATTGGTGAGTTTTCTCCCCAACCAACCCAACCAACCCAACAACGGGTCGGGGTTCGCCCCGGCCCGTTCTTCTTTGTGGCATCGCGATCGCGCCATCTCGGCTTGGCCAAGCGGTTGGGTTGCGCTGCTGCTTCTTTGTGTCGGCTTGGCCAAGCCGGCCGCACAGTCAATTGACGGGGATGCCGTCATCGCGCCTTTGGCCAAGCGCTCGCTGTTGCTCGACATCCACGGGCGGGGCGAACGCGCCCTGGCCGTCGGCGAGCACGGCCACATCCTGCGCACGACCGACAGCGGCCGCAGTTGGCGGCAGGTTCCCGCGCCGACTCGGCGCATGCTCATGGGCGTCTGCCTTGTTGACAATCGGGTCGCCTGGGCGGTGGGCCATCAGTCGGTGATCCTGAAATCCGGCGACGGCGGCGAGACGTGGGCCAAGGCCAACGCCGAGAACGATCCTGAAGCAGACGGGCTCGAGGCTGCCTACCTCGATATTCTTTTTCTGGACGATAAAACCGGCTTTATCGTCGGCTCGTACGGCAAACTACTCCACACGCGGGACGGGGGCGAAAGCTGGACGGTGGCCAAGCAGGAGGATGATCCGCACTTCAGTCACATCACCCCTGCGCCGGACGGCGGCCTGTGGTTGTGCGGCGAATACGGCACGGTGTGGCGCAGCCCCGATCGGGGCGCCAATTGGCAGCCACGCATGACACCGTACGACGGCACGTTCTTTGGCGTCATCCCGTTGGCCAGGGGTGGCGCGGTGGTGTTCGGCCTGCGCGGCAACATCTTCCGCAGCGAGGACGGAACGAAGTGGGAAAGGATCGAGTCGCGAACCAAGTCGCTGTTGCACGGTGGCGTGACTCTTGCCGACGGCCGCCTGCTGCTGGCGGCTGGCGCCGGCCAGTTGCTGATCAGCGCCGATAAGGGACGCACGTTCCGCTTGGCCTCAATCGCAGCGGACAAGACCGCCACGGTCACCAGTCTGTGGCAGGCCGCTGACGGAGGCGTGCTGTTGACCAGCGACAAAGGCGTGTATCGGCTCGAACTGCCCGACATTGCGTTTAATCCGGCGATCGAATAGTGGCTCTTACAAAAAAACATTCGCGCGGCCACCTTCTCCCTGAGACGGAAGGGGTCAAGCCGAATGCGGTTGGCCAAGCGGGGCGGAATTATCGCGGCAGCGTCGTGGAGTGCGGTGCTCCGCACCGCTTTGGATCGCGCTCGAAAGCGGCAGGGACTGCCGCACTCCACGACGCTGGCGCGATCGCCGTAACACCCTCTCCCAGCGGGAGAACGCGGGAAATCATCACGACCGGCTGCACATTGTTAACCCGCCGAAACCTGAATATGGAGGGGGGCGAATGAGCGGTACCGGTTTCGCGGCACGGGTGGAGGCGTGGGTGTTCGGCCGCCGCGAATGGATGCTTGGCTTGTTCTTGCTGGCCACGGCGGTGTTGTTTGGGTTTGCCACGCAGACGCGAATCGACGCCAGCTTCGAGAAACAACTCCCGCAGGGACACCCGTACATCGAGACGTTCGCAAAACACCAGGAGGTGTTCGACGGAGCCAACCGCGTGATGGTGGCGCTGATGGCCAAGGAAGGGGACATTTTCACGCCGAAATATTTCAAGACACTCGAGGCGGTGACCGGCGCGATGAACGGCATGCCGGGGGTGAACCCGTCGAGTGTCACGTCGCTGTTCACGCCGAACGTTCGGTTCATCGAGGTTGTCGAGGATGGCTTCACCGGGGGGAACGTTGTCCCGGATGACTTCCCGGCGGGTGAGGCCAATCCAACCCGGGAGGATTTGGCCCGGGTGCGGGAGAATGTGCTCAAGTCCAACTACATGGGCCGGCTCGTGACCGAATCATTCAATGGCGCGATGGTGATGGCCAACCTGCTCGACATCGACCCCGACACCGGCGAGCGGCTCGACACCTTCGCCTTGGCCAATCGGCTCGAGGCGTTGCGCGTGGAGTACGAGTCGGAGGAGGTCAGCGTGCATATCATCGGCTTTGCCAAGGTGATGGGCGATGTCCGCGACGGGGCACTCAACGTGGTGACCTTTTTTGGCATCACCGTGTTGCTGACCTCGCTGCTGGTCTGGTTTTACGCGCAGTCATTCTGGTTTGCGGTGCTGCCGCTTGGCTGCTCTATCGCGGCGGTGGCGTGGCAGCTTGGTCTGCTGTACCTCCTCGGCTACGGCATCGACCCGATGTCGATTCTCGTGCCGTTCCTCGTCTTTGCGATCGGCGTGAGCCATGGCGTGCAGATGGTGCGGGCGTTTCGAGCCGAATTGTTCGCCGGGAACGATCCGCTCGAGTCAGCGCGTTCAGCGTTTCGGCAATTGCTCGTGCCAGGAGGCGTGGCGCTGATCACCGACACGATCGGGTTTGTCACCATTCTGCTCATCCCGGTGCCGACCATCCGCGAGTTGGCCATCGCCGCAAGCCTCGGCGTGGCGGTGATCATCCTGACGAACCTGTTGCTGCTGCCGCTGCTGTTGTCGTACCAGAAACCACGCGCCGGATACAGCGACAGCGTGGCCCGGCGCAAGGTGTGGACGAGTCAACTCTGGCACGCAGTCGCGAAGCTGTCCGCCCCGCGCGTGGCCATCCCCTTGGTGGGCATCTGTGCGGTGATGTTCGTGCTGGGTTTCTCGAAGGCGATGCGCGTGGAGGTCGGCGACCTGCATCAGGGTGTGCCGGAGTTGCGGCCTGATTCACGTTACAACCGCGACAGCGCCACGATCACCGGCAACTTCAATCTTGGCGTGGACATCCTCATCGTGTTCACCGAAACGGTGAAGGAAGGCTCGGTGGATTACGGGGTGATGGAACTGCTCGACCGGTTCGAGTGGCACTTGGCCAATGTCGAGGGGGTGAAAAATGTCATGGGCCTCGCCGGCATCGCGCGCACGATCAACTCCGGCTACAGCGAGGGCAGCCTCAAATGGCGCGTGCTGCCGTTCAACCGTAAAATGCTGAATCAAGCCGTCGGACCCGTGAAGACGGCAACCGGGTTGACCGACCAAAAAGGCAGCGTGCTGCCGGTGATGGTGTTTCTCGAGGATCACAAGGCGGAAACATTGCGCCGCGTCGTTGCCGCCGTGAAGGCGTTTGACAAAAAAAACGGCACCGAAAAAGCACGCTTCCGTCTGGCCGGCGGCAACGCCGGCGTGATGGCGGCGACCAACGAGGTCGTCGATGCAGCGCAGTTCCCGATTTTGATTTACGTGTACGCCGCCGTGGTACTGCTGTGCCTGGCTAGCTACCGCTCTTTCCGGGCGGTGTTGTGCATCGTGCTGCCTCTGGCGTTGGTTTCCGTGCTCGCGCACAGCCTGATGCACGCGATGGAGATCGGGTTGAAAACCTCAACACTGCCGGTGGTAGCGCTGGGGGTTGGCGAGGGGGTGGACTACGGGATTTACCTGTTCAGCTGCTTCATTGCGCAGCGGCGCAAGGGACTTTCGTTTGCCGAGGCGATGGACGCCACGATGACGCAGGTCGGCAGCGCGGTGGTGTTCACCGGCCTGACGCTTTCGGTCGGCGTGGGCACGTGGGCCTTCTCGGCGCTCCAGTTCCAGGCCGACATGGGCATCCTGCTGATGTTCATGTTCCTGATGAACATGGTGTTCGCCATCCTGCTGCTCCCGGCCATTGCGCGGTTGCTTTACCGTTCATGACGCCGGCATCCGGTCCCCGACAAACGTCCGGATCACTTCCAGCTCGGCTTCGCCCTCGATCGTGTGCGCCTTCTCGAACACCTCCCATTGCATCCGGATGCCCCCGGCCTGCAATTGCTCCATCTGCGCCTGGGTCTGTGCCAGCGGCAGCAGCGGGTCGGTGGTGCCGTGGGTGATGAGGAACGACTGTTCCGCCGCGACCGGCGACTGCTCGGCGACGAGCTTGCCCGGCTCGTGTGCGTAGCCGCTGATGCCGATCAGGCCGGCCAGGCGGTGCGGATAGCGCAGGCCAATTTCGAGCGCCATCAGGCAGCCCTGCGAAAAACCGAATAGGAACGACTGCTCCGTGGCAAAGCCGTTGGCGCGCTGCCGGTCGAGCAGATCGAACAATAGGCCGCGGCTGCGCTCCACCCCGTCGGCCGGGGTCGCGATGTCGTACCACGAGAAGCCGTTTAGATAATCGTCCGGCGCGTTGACGAGCAGGAGGTTGAGCTTGGGGTTGTCCAGCACGCGAGGCAGCCAGCGAAAGCCGTCCATGCTGTCGCCGAGTCCGTGCAGCACCACCATCAGCCATTTGGAGTCCGCCTCTGCGGCGGGGATCAATTCCGTGTTCAACACCGCGGCAGTGTAGCGATCGGCCGCCGCGAGCCAAGGCGCGAACCCTAAAGTTTTTCCTACTCGTGTCGATATTGACGGTAATTATGCAGGTAGCTGCTGTCCAGTTTTCCGCGCAAAGGTTGTTCCAGTCGGCTAGGAGTGACTTGAAGCAGTCGTTGACGGCTGACCCGGCGGAGGCGGCGAAGTTGCGCATAAGCTCCCGGAAGCAGGCGGTCATCGCGGCCAAGCTGCTTCGGGTGGCTGACGAGAACGACCAGCACGTTCTCGACATGGTTGCTTGAGCCGCGATCGCGGTTCAGCCCAGGCCAGCTTCGTACTCCGCGTTCGCGAGGGCCGCCCGGCCAAGCGCTTGGCCAAGCGGGTCGATCTCCCCGGCGCTGAATCCAAGGTGAGCGTGTCGCCGCCACCCCTCGGCGTGCCGAAATTTACCCGACGCTTGGCCAAGCGCCAGCGACATCTCCTCCATCGTCCGCAGGTACGAGTCCAGCCCCTGGCTGACGTCGAGCCATTCCTTCTGGCTGCGATGCGCCGCCAACGCCTGCCGCTTGGTCTCGAGCACGCTTGTCGTGTCGACAAACAGTCCGGGCACGACCCGCCGCCGCAGGCCGTCCCGCAGCCCGTGGGGCATCCCGTGATACACCGCCACTTCGCTTTCCACCGGCGTCCTCTCCGGTGACACCTCGAAATTGGGCATGCCGCGTGCAAAGGCGGCCGTCACCGCGAGGCGCGCGGTGGTCATGTGATCCTCCATGTAATCCTCCGGCGAATGGGTCAACACGATCGACGGGTTCACCTCGCGGATGACTGAGGCCAAGCGACGCAGATGCCGCAGGTCGTAAAGAATCTCAAGGTCACGCGAGAACGGCGGATGGAGCGTGGCCCCGAGGATGGCCGCCGCCTCCCGCGCCTCGGCCAGGCGCTTGGCCGCCGTCTCCTCCGCGCCCAGGCTGACACTGCCGCAGTTGCCGCTGGAAAGGTTGAGGCAATGGATGTCCCAGCCGGCCTCACGCAGCAACAGCAGCGTGCCGGCCATCATGAACTCGATGTCGTCCGGGTGCGCGGCGATGGCGATGGCGACTGGCCGCCGTTGGTCGGTCGGGTCAGGCACGCAGCTCGGAGAGTTTCACCGGCCGGTTTTTCTTCGCGGACAGGTCGGCGGCGAAGATGACCTCGTGCGTCCTGGCCGCCGTGGCGAGGTCGGTCAGCGGCATGGTCTTGCCCTTGGCCAAAGCGGTGAAGAACGCATCGAACTGCGTCTGGAACGGGTGATCGCTCACGTCGCCCGAGTCGACCAGCTTCATCGACAACTCGCTCCACTTGTCCTTGTTGAGCCCGCCGATCTTGTTCGAGTGAAACTGGTTGTCCCTCAGGCTGCCCTCGCTCCCGACGAGGTGCGTGTGAAAATAATACGGCTGCAGGCAGTCGATCACCGACGTCGTCTTGCCGATGCGGCCGTCCTTGAACTTGAGAATCGTCACGCTGCTCGTGTCGTACTCGTATTTTTTGAAGTCCTTGTTTTTCGAGCCGGTGGAGTAGCTGCTGACGCTCTCCACCGCGTCGCCCATGCAGAGCAGCAACGCGTCCAGCGCGTGGCAGCCGGCCGAGAGAAGGCTGCTGCCGCCGGCGTTGCGCTTGGTGTTCCAGCGGAACTGACCGTACCAAGGGCCGATACCGTGGTAATAGTCGACCTCGCCGTAGTGGATCGTGCCCAGCAGTCCTCGATCGATCACCGCCTTGGTGGCGAGGAACTGGCTCGAGTAGCGGCACTCAAAACAGACGCATGTTTTCACGCCGGCCTTGGCCACGGCTTTCTGGATCGTCCGCAAATCTTTCAGGTTTAGCACGACCGGTTTCTCGATGATGAGATGCTTGCCCGCCTCCGCGGCGGCGACGATCTGCCGGGCGTGTTGGTTCGGGTAGCTGCAGACCGAGATCACATCGATCGCCGGGTCGGCGAGCATTTTCTTGAGATCCGTGTGGCACTGGATCCCGCTGCCGTGCTTGGCGCTGAGTTCCGCCGAATCCAGTTTACGCGAGGAGCAGACCGCCGTGACCTGTCCCTTTCCGGTGGCGTTGATGGCGTCGATGTGCGCGCCGGCCACCCACCCGTAGCCAATCACGCCGACGTTGAATTTTTTCATGAGTTTCCGAGTTCTCCGGTACCCCGATGCCACAACGAACCCGGCCCGATGTCAACTGTTGCGTGGCGGGGCGAACCGTGGGAGATTCCGCGCATCAGGTTCGGTGTAACCGATTGGCGGTTGGCGCCGTCTCAGCCTGCTCACGCGGAAAACTCAATCAAGCTTATGTCTAAACCCAAAACAAACCCCTCTTCCGACTGCGGTTGCTCCCCCGGCGACTGCGAGCCCAACCCTTCGCGGCGTCAGTTTTTCAGCCGGGGCGCCCAGTCCATTGCCGCGATCGGCGTGGCGATGCAAACCGGCACGAGTGCCAATGCCGCCAAGCCAAAACCAAGCGGCTGGCTGCCGACCGGCCTTGGCCAAACGCGTGACATGACCGTGGCCGACAGCTTGGTTTACGTTGCCGGCGACTCGTCAGTGGCCGTGTTCAAGCCAAGCGGGAAGTTGCTGCGCAAGATCGAGTTCAGCCTCACGCCGCGCTGCCTCGCCGTGGCCAAGCGGCGGCTGGTGGTCGGGTTTCGCGACCGGCTGTGGTTGTGTGATCTCGATGGCAAACCCATCGCCAAGACCAAGCGCTTGGCCAAGGGGGCCGCGTTGACCAGCCTGGCCATTGCCGGGGACGGATCGATCTACGCGGCCGATGGCGGCAGCAGCACCATTTGGCACATCGACAGCAGCGGCGAGGTGCTCGAGCAGTTGGCCGGCGGCAAGGGCGGGCGCTTTGCCGTGCCGAAGTCGTTTTTCCCGATCACGTGGGCCGGCGACTCGCTGGTCGTGGCGCATCCCGGACGGCACCGGGTTGAGCGTTATGATGCCGACGGCGAGTTGCAGTCACGCTGGGGCAAACGAACACGCGGCCTCGACGGCTTCACCGGCTGCTGCAATCCGGTGAGCGTGGCCGTGACCGACAGCGGTGAGTTCGTGACCGCCGAGCGCGGCCAGCCGCGTATCAAGCTATTCGACAGGGACGGCAAACTCCGCACGGTGATCGCCGAGCCGGAGGCATTCGACACCACCGAGCATGAGAGGGTGGACACGGATACGGAGTTGGTCACCTGCCAAAACGGCGGCATCGAGGTGGCTCTGCTCGATGGACAGGTTGTTGCGCTCGACCACACCACCGCCTCCTTCCGGCTGTTCGACCTCGCGTGAAGCGGCCCATGAAACGATTCGCGTCGGCCGCCGCGCTTTGGCTTGGCGTAGCGCTTGGCCAAGCGCAGGAGGAGGCTGCTACGGAGGTCACGCACGCTGAGGTGAAGCCGATCCAATTCGGCAAACACGCCAGCGGCCATCCGATCACCATCAAGACCATCGCCATGACCCACGAGGACGACCTGCTCGTTGGCATCTCGTGGGGGGAGGGCAAGATGGAGTTTGCGCAGCCACGCAGTGACGACGAGCCAAGCCGGCGTGACCGGCGTTCGCGGGGCTCCGGCGGGATAATGCGGGTGTTGCCGGTGATTGTGGCGCTGGATGAAAACAAGGACGGCGAAATTTCAACCGATGAGATCGAGAAGGCCGAGGCGGCCTTGGCCAAGCTTGACGCAAACGGGGATGGCAAGTTGAGCGGCGACGAGGTGCGCCCCTCCCGTGGCGGCAGCCAGCGCGGACGCCGCCCCGGCGGCCAAGTTCGCGACAGCGGCAAACCGCAGGCGGAAGTTGAGCGGATTCTGGAATTTGGCACCGAGGAGGAAATCGCCGAACTCGCACGCGAGGTGGAGCCGCGGCAGTTTTTTGAGGCGATGCGGGACATGGAATACGAGGATCGCCGGAAGATCATGAGCGTGTTGCCGGAGGAGATTCGCCGGCAATTTCGAAACCGCCGTTCGGGGACACGGGAGCCTGGCAACGACCGCGGCTCGGGCCGGGAACGGGCTGGTCGAGGTGGGGGGGGCGGTGGCGACCGCCCGGAACGTCGGGGCAACCGCGGGCCGCTCTCGGTGGACGACCTGTTCCAGCACACCTACGGCATTCGTGTTGTCAGCCCGGATGGCTTCATCAAGGCCGAGTGGCCGATGCCGAACGACGGGCCGCATCCCAAGATGATCCACGCCTGCGAAGACGGCACGGTGTACGTCGCCGGGCATGGCAAAATCGCCTCGTACGATCGGGAAGGCAAACGGCTTGCGATGGCGGACTTTGACAAGATCAGCGACTCGAAGTCGCTCGCGGCCGGCCTGTTCGTCAGCGACAAGCACGTGTTTCTCGCGGTCGGCACCGGCAACAGCATGCGTGCCACGGAGGACATTTATCGATTCAACCGCGATCTCACCGGCGCGAAAAAGATCATCGAGCAACAGTATGGCTGTTGCAGCCACATCGACATGCAGGTGATGGATGGCGAGCTGCTCATCGCCGAGAACTCTCGGCACCGCGTCAATCGATTCGATCTCGAAGGAAACCGGATCGGCCGCTGGGGCAAGCGCGACCGCACCGGCATCGAGGGCTTTGCCGCGTGTTGCAACCCGGTGAACATCGACATCGGCCCGGGCAACGTCCTTTACACCGCCGAGTCCGGCGTGGGCCGCATCAAGACCTACACTCCCGATGGCAAGTTCCTCGGCGTGGTCGGCTACGTGGACACGACCGAGTTCGATCGCGGCAGCAAACTCGCCGCCCAAACCTGCTACATCCCGATCGAGGTCAACAAGGACGCCAGCCGTGTGTACGTGATGGACGTCCGCGCCAACCTCATCCGTGTGCTTGCGCCAAAGAAAAAGTGACTCGGTACGCCGGATTGTTCCTCGCGCTCGCACTTGGCCAGGCGGCTGAGAAACCGGTGCAGGTCGTGGTGATGGATCCGTTGGCTCTGCCGTTATCCTGCTCCTGCGTCGAGGGAGTCGGGCAGCGGCGTTACGACAAACTCGCCGATCACCTCAGCAAAGCGCTCGGCCGGCCGTTCAAGCTGACATTCGAGGAAAGCCTCGACCTCGCGCTGCGCCGCATACTCTCCAAGCCGGACTTCATCATCGGTAAGGACGCCATGGTGCGATTTGACGCCAACCGGCTCAAGCTGACCGTGACACCGCTGGCCGACCTCACCGACCGCGACGGCCGCACAACTCACCGCGGCGTGTTTCTCGTCCGCTCTGGCGACCCGGCCAAGCGGCTCGCCGATCTCTCCGGCCGCGCCGTCATGCTTGGCCCGGCGGAGGAGGCCGAGACGCATCTGGCCGCCAAGACCGCCCTGCGGCAGGCGCGTCTGGCCAAGCCGGCCAAGCTTGACTCGGCCGGGGCGATCGACTCCGGCGTGCTCGCGTTGGGCGACGGCGAGGTGGCCGCCGCCGTGGTGCCCGACTATCTGCCGCCGCTGCTCGTCGGCTGCGGAAAGGTGGAGCCGGGCGCGGTGCGCGTGCTGGCCAAGACGCCGCCNGTACCCGGCGTGCGGCTGTTCCGCACAGACGTCGTCGATGACGTCTTGGCCAAGCGCGTGCTGGCGGAAATCACCGGCTTGGCCAAGCGGAAGGAATTGCTGGTCGCGCTTGAGTCGGCCAGGGGGTTCGTGAAGCCGCTTGGCCAATCGGCTTGGCTGGACTGGCGTGGGCCGGATCGGCTTGGCCAAGCGCCAACTCTGCCGAGTCAACTACCCGAAAAACTAAACAAAATCTGGTCGGCCAAGCTGACAGGCCCGGCGGTTGCCGGCCCGGCGGCAACTGCCAAGCGGGTAATCATTCCCGACAAGAGCCGCGGAGGGACTCACGATTTGTTTCGCTGCCTTGACGCGACCGACGGCAGCGAAGTGTGGCGGCTGGAGTACGATGCGGATCGTGAACTTGACTACAGCAATTCGCCCCGCGCGACCCCGGTCATTCACGAAGGGCTGGTTTACCTGCACGGCGCACTGGGCGATCTGCATTGCGTGCGGCTCGACACTGGCGCGGTGGTTTGGCGGACGAATTTTTACCGCGAGTACGGCGGCAAGCTGCTGACATGGGGCTCGAGTTCGCCGCCGCTGATCGTCGATGACAAACTCATCATCAACCCCGGTGCGCCCGGCGCCTCGGTGGCCGCGCTCGACCGGAAAACCGGCAGGCTGATTTGGAAAACGCCCGGCCACGCCGCCGCCTACTCGGCGTTCGTCGCGGGGAAACTCGGTGGCCGGCGGCAGTTCATCGGCTATGACTCGGGCAGCGTCGGTGGCTGGGATCCGGCCACCGGCGGGCGGTTGTGGGAGCACGTGCCGCGAGAGGGGGCGGACTTCAACGTCACCACACCACTCATCCACGACGACCAACTGCTGCTCGCCACCGAGAACAACGCGACGCGGCTGCACGCTTTTTTGCCCGATGGAAAAATCAACCCCAAGCCAGCCATGGCCAACGGCAGCCTCGCGCCGGACACCTGCTCGCCAATCATCGTTGGCGATCGCGTGTTCGCCACCGCCTACGGCGAGATGTACTGCCTCGACCTAAAGGACAAATTGAAAACCGTTTGGGTGGCGGAGGATGACATGTTTTACGATCATTCAAACGTAATCGGCGGCAACGGTCGGGTACTCGTCTGGACGCAGAGCGGGGATCTGCTCCTGCTCGACGCCGCGGCGAACGAGTTCAAGCCGATCGCCCGCCTGCGCCCCTTCGGCGAAGGCAAGGTCGACTCCATGTCCCACCCCGCCATCGTCGGCAGCCGCCTCTACCTCCGCGGCCCCAGCGAACTCGCCTGCTTCCAGTTGGGCACGGATTGATTTGTTCGTTTGGCGATCAACATGGATGCACAAATGTTCCCCCTCTCCCAGCGGGAGAGGGAAGGGGAGAGGGAGAATGCAACCGATTAAATACAAACGCCTCACTTTTGAAGAACATCCGGGGTTTCACCCTCATCCGGCCTGCGGCCACCTTCTCCCTGAGGGAGAAGGAATGCTCCGTTTCATTCGTGTTGCTTCGCGTCCATTCGCGGTTGAATAACACGGGCCTTCAGCCCAGCGACTCGAGCACTTCGGGGTCGCGGACNTCGATCCAGCGGCCCTCNATNTTTGCNCCGGCGATNGGTTCGCCNNCGTCGATCATGGTCCCGATGGCGTCGGTCAACTCGTACTCGCCGCGCGGGGATTTTTGCAACTGGGCCGTGTGGTCGAACACGACGGGGCGGAAGATGTAAATGCCGGCGTTGTACCACATCGGGTCGCCTTCCTTCAGCCAGCCGTCGGAGCGAAGTTGGTCGAGTTGCTCGACGCTTGGTTTCTCGACGATTTTGCGGAGACAGAATTGGTCGTCGAAAAAGTTGATCGCCCCCTTGGTCACGTCTTCACCCGGAGTCACGGTGATGAGCCCGGAAAACTCCCCTTGGCCAAAGCGTTCGACCATGGTCGCGTAGGTTTCCGGGCGCACGAGAATGTCGCCGTATGTCAGCAGAAATGGGTCGTCGCCGACGAAGCGCTTGGCCAATTCCGGCGCCTTGCCGGTGCCGTCCTGCACCTCCTGCCGCGCGTAAGTGATCGAGAGGCCAAGCGCCGAGCCGTCGCCGAAATGTTGCTCGATGATTTCGGCCTTCCAGCCGGTGATGAGGCAGAATTCATGCACGCCCTGCGCGGCGACGCCGCTGATGATGTGCTCGAGGATCGGTTTGCCTTCGACCGGCAACATTGGCTTGGGCAATTCCTCCGTGAGGGCGCCCATGCGTGTGCCTTTGCCGGCGGCGAGAATGACGGCCTTCATGCGCCGAACTTGTCGAACATCAACGCGTTGGCCTGCATGAGGCGGATAAGGTGTTTCGCCTCGATAATGCCGAGCGAGCCGCGGTTGCTGTTCGTTTCGGTGAACCGATCCAGCTTGTCCGAGCCGCTGGTGTTCGAGTTCAGCAATACCGGCTGCGGATGCCACGAATGGCCCTTGAGCGCACACGGCGTGGAGTGGTCGCCGGTGATGGCGATGACGTCCGGTTTTTTCTCCAGCAGGATCGGCAGCGCCTTGTCAAAGTCCTCGATCGCCTTGGTCTTGGCGTCGAAGTTTCCGTCCTCGCCGTACATGTCGGTGTACTTGTAGTGGACAAAGAAAAACTCATACTCGTCGTACAACTTGCCGTACCGCGCGAACTGCTCCTCGATCGTCTGCGGTCCCTCGTGCTTGGTCATGCCGACGAGTTGGGCGAGTCCCTTGTACATCGGGTAGACGGCGAGACAGGCCGGGCGCATCGCGTAGCGTTCGGCGAACAACGGGATGTCCGGCTGATGTGCGATGCCGCGCATGAGGAATCCATTGGCCGGCTCCATGCCGGCGAGCAGCGGCAGAGCGGCCTCGTAAAATTGACCGATCAGCTTGGCCGCCTTCTGCGCCTTGGCACAGTCCGGGTCGTCCGGCTGGGTTTCGGCNATCGGCAGCCCTTCGCGGTGCGGGTCGGTGTCGCTCAGCGGTCCGGCGAGGTTTGCGCCGCGGAAGATCACCACGAAACGATGCCCCTTGCCCGGCGTGATCACCACCTCGGCATCGCCGATCTGCTTGATGTGCTCCGAGAGCTTGGCACAGCGCTCCTCGCAAAGCTCGGTCTCAATGCGGCCCGCGCGCCGGTCGGTGACGAGCCCATCCGCATCGAGCGTGCAGAAATTGGCCCGCGCGGCGACGTCTCCCGGATTCAGTTCCAGCCCAAGGCCAAGCGCCTCGATCACACCGCGCCCGACTTCGTATTCCAGTGGGTCGTAGCCAAACAGCCCGAGGTGGCCGGGACCGCTGCCGGGCGTGATGCCGTGGGCGGCCGGGATGAGGCGTCCTTGCGCCGACTCCTTGGCCAAGGCATCGAGATTCGGCGTGTTGGCCGCCTCGAGCGGGGTTTTGTAATCCGTGGCGGCCGTGGCGATATCGCCGAGGCCATCCATCACGAGCAGGGCCATCTTGGCCCCGTTTTTNAGGGTCAGGTCAGAGTAAACTGAATCGATATTCATAAAAAACTGCGCTTGGCCAAGCGCGGGCGGATTGTGCTGGCCAAGCGCCAGCGGGTCAACCTGTTCGGGGGCTGTGGCTTAGAGAAGCGGTGAATAACTCGGGTCAGAATGACCTACGGGGTAGCACAACCCATTGTGGTTTAGGGGATAAGATGCCGCTTTATCTTGTGTTTTTGGCTTTACTCGGTGAATTGGATTGGCTCTGATTCGCCGCGACGTGTATTTGAAAAACCTCACGGCGCTTGGCTTCAAGTCGTTCGCGGACAAAACATCGCTTGATTTTCAACCGGGCATGACGGCGATTGTTGGTCCCAACGGTTGCGGCAAGTCCAATGTTTCCGATGCGGTGCGATGGGTGCTGGGGGAGCAGTCGGCCAAGGCGCTCCGGGGCTCGGGGATGGCGGACGTGATCTTTAACGGCACCGACAAGCGAAAGGCGCTGGGCATGGCGGAGGTGTCGTTGACTGTTGGGGGGATCGACAAGGATCAGCTCAAGGCGGCCGGGGTTGATCTGCCGTACGACGAGGTCACGGTGACACGCCGGATTTTCCGGGACGGCGCGAGCGAGTTTTTCATCAACAAGGTGTCGTGCCGGCTCAAGGACATCCAGCAGTTGTTCATGGGCACCGGCATGGGTCGCGCCAGCTACGGTATCATGGCGCAAGGGAACATCACCCAGCTTATTTCCAGCAAGCCTGACGATCGGCGGGTGGTATTCGAGGAGGCCGCCGGCATCACGCGGTTCAAGTCGCAGAAGAAGGAGGCGCTGCGCAAGCTCGACTACACCGAGCAGAACCTGCTGCGCGCGTCGGACACCATTCGCGAGGTGAAGCGGCAGATCGGCTCGCTCCAGCGGCAGGCCGGCAAGGCGCGCCGCTACAAGGAGTTCATGGACGAACTCCAGAATCTGGAGACCCAGTTCGCCCGGCACCAGCTTGGTGAGATTCAGGAGTCGATCCGGCAATGCGAACAGGCCATCGGCGAATTCAAGGGCCGGTCGGATGATTTTACCGGGACGATCGAGAAGGAGGAGGCGCTCATCAGCCAGGCGCGGCAACAGCGCGGAGCGATCGAGAAGCAGGTGAACGAGGCGCAGGAAAAGGGCGCCAACCTGCAGGCCGAGCTTGAGCGGCTCGAGAGCCGGATCCAGTTCAGCCACGAGCGAATTCAGGAACTGAACGAGCATGAGGCCAAGGCGCACGACGACATCGCAAAGGCCGAACAGCGGCGCAGTGATGCCGAGGCGGAGTTGACCGGGATGCAGGCCAAGCTCGACAACGCGGACGGCACCGTCGGCGACAAACGCCGCGACGTGGATGAAAAGCAGACTGTGTGCAATGCGCTGGAGGCGGAGCTTGGCCAACGGCAGGAGGCGTTGCGGCAGGCGCAGTCCGAGTCGTTTAGCGCGGCGCAGGAATTGACCCGTGTGCGGAACGAGATCAACGCCATCGACCTGCAGCGGCGCGGCAACACGGTTCGCCTCGAGAAACTTTCGTCGGAGAAAACCCAGCTCGAGGAGGAGGCGGCAAAACTGCGGGAGCGGCTTGGCCAATTTTCCACCGACGTCGAGAGTCGCCGCTCCACCGCCCAAGGGCATCGCGGCACGGTGGAGGAACGCCAGCAGCGCTTGGCCAAGCTGCAGGAAAGCTTGGCCGGGCTTACCGGCGAACTGGACGATTTACTGCGGTTGCAGGCCGAAAAACGGTCGCGGCTCAACGTTCTCCAGCAGTTGCAGGCGTCCCACGAGGGGGTCAGCGCCGGGGCGCAGGCAGCCATCAGCGAGTCGGAGGCCGCGCTTGGTTTGCTGGCCGACCAGATTCGCGTGCCAGCGGAACACGTCGCCGCCGTTGAGGCCGCGCTGGGCCGGCATCTGCAGTGGGTGATCACGCGGCAAGCCACCGATGCCCGGTCGATCCTCGCATCGCTTAGCGACGGCAAAAAGGGCCGGGCCGACATCGTGGCGCTTGATCTGGTTTCCGCCGGCGCACCGCCGTCGCTCGACGCGGCCAAGCTGGCCGACTTTGGCGGCGTGGCCGCGCTTGGCCAAGTGGGATGCGACGCCGCGGTTCAGCCGCTGCTCGACCGGCTCCTGGGCCGGCTGGTGATCGTGCCCGACCTCGACGCCGCGATGCGCGGCCGCGAGCGGCANGGCGATCTCGACTTTGTCACGCGCGGCGGCGAATTGCTGTCGAGGCACGGCGTATTCAGCGGCGGCCGCGGCAACGGCAATGCCTCCGCGTCGTTGCTGGCGCGGAAGAACGAAATCGCCGCGCTCGAGACNGAGCTCGAGNGCNTGGGCGAAAACGCCGACAAGCTTAGCCGCGAGAAGGGGAACCTGCAGGGCGAACAGACTGCGTTGCAGGCCGGCCTGCAGCAGGAGCAGGCGGAGCTGCGGCAACAGGAAGTCTCGATCGCCTCAAGCGAGGGCGAACTGAAGGCGCTGGAAAATTCGCAGCGCGTGCTGGCGCAGAAAATCGAGGCGGTCACGTTTGAGTTGGAAAGCCTCGCCGGACAGGAGTCGGAGGGCAGCGGCCGGCGCGACCAACTCGCCGCCGAGCGGGTGTCACTCGAGGAAAAGGAGAAAACTAGCAACGCGCTCGTGGAGGAAGTCGGCGGCGTGGTCGAGGGGTTGCGCGGCCGTCGCGATGCCGCCAACGCTGAGCTGACCGAGGCCAAGGTTGGGCTGGCGTCGGAGGAACAATTGCTGGCGTCATTTCGGCGGCAGCTCGAGCCGCTCAACGTCCGC
>NYYJ01000102.1 GCA_002686755.1 Verrucomicrobiales bacterium | reverse complement strand
CATTCCGGCGCTGCATGTCCACGACGCAGCGCTTGATATCGTGAGTGCTGCCGGTGACCGCCGGTCAGTCAAGATCTCCGACTTTGTACATGGGCCCGGACAAACGGACCTCAATACCGGGGAAGTGGTGACCGGAGTGACTCTGCGTGGTCTTGGCCAGCGCGAAGGCAGTGCCTTTAGCCGCTTCACACAGCGCAATGCCCTTGATCTGGCCATTGCGAGCGTTGCCGCGTACTTGTCTTTCGAGAGTGACGGCCAAACCGTGGCCCGGGCCCATCTGTCGATGGGGGCAGTTGGCCCCACTGTGCTGGATGCCGATGAAGCAGCCAGGTCGCTGGTGGGGCACCCGCTGGAACCGGCTCGGCTGCGAAACTGTGCTGATCTCACAGCCGAGTGCTGCAGGCCCATCACAGATCACCGAGCAAGCGCAGACTATCGGCGCCAGCTTGTGCGGACCTTGACCATGGACGTTGTTGACGCGGCAGCGGCGCGGGCGATACCCGGCTGGTTGGCTGTCGAGGCGCCGTAACTATGCAGGTGACTCTGCGCGTCAACGGCAAACTCAGCGAGGTGCCACCATCCTTTATCGGCCGGCGATTACTTGATTACCTGCGTGCCGAGCTCGGCCTAACGGGGGTTAAGGAGGGCTGTGGCGAGGGGGACTGTGGGGCGTGCACGGTACTGGTCGAGGGTCAACCGATGTGTTCGTGTCTGCTGTTGACCGGAGTTCTGGATGGNCGCGAGATCACCACCATAGAGGGCCTGCCGGAAACNTTCCTCGCGCAGTTCTCNGCGGCCTGTGCCGAATACGGTGCTGTTCAATGCGGCTACTGCACACCGGGAATAGCAGTCATGGCGGCCTGGCTGCAAGCTGGTGGCAGNGAGGTGAGCGCTCAGCCGATCACCAAACTGCTTGAGGGNAACCTGTGCCGTTGCACCGGTTATCAGCAGATCATTGAGGCACTGTCNGCACTGCAATGACTGGNGNNCAGCCAGCGACGTCGAGTCCGGCGCCCGCAGCTGCGGGTGTGCCTGATCGCGCACGTGGACTGGCGCGCTACACCGCCGATCTGATTCCGCCTGGCACGGTGCTTGTTGGCCTCGCACGCAGCCCCTATGCACATGCACGGGTCAGCANTATCGATATACAGGCCGCGCTCAAGATNCCCGGNGTGCTCGCGGNGCTGACCCCCGCCGACTTCGACGACATCGCGCTAGGCCACCAAGGTGCTGACGAACCGGTGCTGACGAGAGTCGCGCGCTATGTCGGTGACGGCATCGTGGCAGTGGCGGCCAGCGATCAAGATGCCTTGCTGCGTGGTATAGAAGCGCTGCATATCGATTACGAGATACTGCCGCACGCANGCTCNGTGGATGATGCCCTGGCCCTNGACCAGCCCTTGCATCCGGCATTTCNGGACAATGTCGCGCGCCGTTTTAGCGCTGAACGGGGTGACTGGGAGGCCGCACAGAAGCGGGTGTCGACCTGGGTAGAAGGCACATTCCAGACCCAGGCGGTGCCACATGCTTATCTTGAACCGCGCGCGACCCTAGTACGGGTTTACGATGACCGGCTCGAACTTGTGACCGGGACCCACTTCCCCTCGGTGCTGGCNGAGACATACGGCGAGATCGTAGCGNGATGGGGGGCCCGTCTNGAGNTCGTGACCCCNGATATTGGNGGCTCGTTTGGCGCCAAGTGGGAGCACCCGACCCACCTTGTTTGTCTTGCCTTTGCCCATCGCCTGCGTCGCGATGTGGCNATGGTGCTACCNCGCCGCGACGACATGATCAGTGGACGCACGCGGGTTGCGATGCGCATCCAGATGCGNATCGGNGCGACCGACGACGGTGAACTGATCGCTAAAGANACAATGNTTTGGGCTGACAATGGCGCCTACACCGGTCACGGNCCCTCCGTGACNCTTGCTGCTGCCATTCGCATGGANAACCTGTACCGNTTCTCNGCGCTTAACGCTCAAGCCCAGCTCATCTACACCAACAATGTGCCCTCAGAGTGNTTCCGCGGTTTCGGCAGCCCTCAATCCGCCTTCGCCCAAGAGCAATTGATCGATGAACTGGCCGAACAACTCAGAATCGATCCGATCGAACTGCGGCGCCGCAATGCCGTACAGCCCGGCGATACCACCTTACACGGCTGGCAGGTGGGCAGNTGTGGCTTCAACGATTGTCTCGATGCGATCAAGGAGCGTATCCAGACACATCGGCGCGAAAATCCGATGCCGACCAGCGACCGTTATCGNTTTGGTTACGGCATCGCCGGNGCCACCCANGCCATCAGCAACCGCGGTTACGATCACCGATTCGATCGTGACATGATGTCACTTGCGGTAGAGCCCAATGGGGTGCTGCGCATCGAGTCGGGCGAGGTCGAGATCGGCTGTGGCACGGTGGATCTTTTCGCTGGTATCGTCGCCGACCACCTCGAGCTTGATCGTGAAAGAATTCGACTAGTGCTCGGTGATACCGCGACCGNACCCCATGGTCTTGGCTGTTTTGCAAGCCGTACGGCCTTTTTCGGNGGCCGCGCGGCACTGGATGCAAGTCGACGGTTTGCACAGTTGTGNNGCCNNCTCGCCATTGACATCGGGCTTCCANCCGACACCGCTATCGCGTCGGTGATCGANGCAGCAGTAACAGCGAACCGGACCANGGAGTTNCGTGTCACCGGCAGTTATGAACCAGACCACGTCACTGTGCCTGATGAGAGTGGTTACGGGAATATCTCGCCCGCCTACACCTATGCTACTCACGGATGCTGTGTCCGCGTTGATACNGCCACAGGNCTCACCANNGTTGTCTGCTACTGGGCTGCACACGACACTGGCCAGGTACTCAATCCGCAGCGNGCTCGCGGACAGGTAGTNGGCGGTGTTGTCCAAGGACTGGGCTTTGCCCTTGCNGAGACNACTTTGGTAGATGATCGTGGNCATATGCAGAACCCCGGCTACCTCGACGACCGGGTGGCAACCTTCGCCGACGCCGTACCGATCGAATGCATTTTCACCCCGACCTTCGAAAAAGAAGGTCCACGGGGCGCTAAGACGATCGCTGAACCACCGATCATCCCNGTCGCAGCGTGCGTGGCCAACGCCATCTACGATGCGACAGGGGCTCGTCAGTGGCGTTTGCCGATGACACCGGAGTGGGTGTGGCGATCACTTTGTGCGAAGGGCGTGTTGGCGCCCGATCGCACAGCCGACTAAATCCTACCGATTTCTGTGGCCGGGTTGTCGTTGCGATCGAGAGCGTGACTGGTATCATACTGTGTCGTCCGAGCAAAGCCGGGCTGCGATCGGTTATATTGGGGACGCGGAAGGACCGCAGCGGCATGGTTGCTTCTGACTTGGTTTCCACTCTGTCCTGCAGTACGGCACCTAGTACAACTGACTGTATCGAGAGCCGTGGTTCGCAGAGAATGAACTAACTGTTAAATGGGGGAGTTATGAAAATTGGTGTATCACTCGGTATTAGTTCGCGCGAGCCGATCCAGCATACAGTCGAAGTGGTTCAGAGCGCCGAGGCGCTCGGTTTTGACAGCNCCTGGATCGCAGACGTCCANCTCTCGATGAAGGACTGCTTTGCTGCGCTCACTCTGTGTGCGGTGAACACCTCCAAGATTTTGCTCGGTACCGGGGTCACTAATCCAATNACCCGCCACCCAACTACTATTGCAAACACCTTCACTGCGCTCAAGGAGTTGAGCGACGATCGTGCCGTGATTGGAATCGGTACGGGGTGGACGGCTGTCTACTCTGTCGGCGAGAAACCCTCTACGATCAAGCAATTNGAGCGGGCCATAGTCGATATCCGCAGCCTGTGTGCNGGTGAANAAGTCGAAGGCAGCGATNGCAGCAATTACCGTCTGGTNACGGCAACCGGGAAGATTCCGATCTACATCGCAGCAAATCANCCACGCATGCTGCGTCTCGCTGGCCGNGTTGCAGACGGTGTGATCCTGATGGGCGGTGCCAATGCAGAGTTCACGGCCTGGCAGATCGATCACGTNCGACGCGGTGCCGAGGAGGCCGGGCGCAACATGGGCGATATCAGCCTGGACCTGTGGGCAGCTATCGGCCTGGCCGATGATCGGGAGCAGGCTGTTGGCGAGGTNCGCCACTGGGTTGCCTCACAGGCGGAGACATTCAATAAGTGGCGTGAACTCCCGGACTTTTTGCGCCCGTTCGAGGACGAATTCAAGGCCGCCGGCAAAGCCTACGATCGGCATGAGCACATGTCACAGCATGCCGGGCACGCAGGATCGGTGTCGACCGAACTGGTCGAGTACCTCTCCTTCGTTGGTGAAGCTGACGACTGCCTGGCCCAGATCCGTAACCTCGAGCCCCTCGGATTGAACCGGGTCACTCTCGCCTTCCGTGCGGGTGGACGCCAGCAGCGCATGGAAGCCATCCACGAGGGCATCATCGCNCCNCTGAATGCCTCGGCGGNATAGCGAGCGCTATCATGCCAACTGCGACTGGNAAAGAGACGGTAATCCTAATCCACGGATTGTCGGATACACGTGAAGTCTGGGCGCGACAGGTTGCTGCCCTGACTTCGTTCAACGTGGTGGCGTATGACGTACGCGGATTCGGTGCCAGCCCGGTCGGTGCGGGTGATGGNACGGTCGAACAGATGGCAGATGATNTCGCACAGATCATGAGCGCACTCGAAACCGGGCCTGCNTGGCTGGTCGGGTTCTCTATGGGTGGAGTCATCGCCCAGCNCTTTGCGCTTGATTTTCCTGCGCTTGCCCGTGGGCTTGTCCTCATCGCGAGCTCNTGTACTGTTGGGCGTGCTGGCCTTGAATTTTTNGACAAGCGNATAGGTGAGGTCACGAACGGTGGTCTTGAGGCACTGGCCACGCTCAGTGCCGGTGATGCGCGTGGTTGCATTGTGAGTGAGGATGCGGACCTCCTCGCCGANTACCATCGTATTCGNAGCNNCTCGGTAAGCGACCCAGATGGCTATCTCAATGCGTGCCGTGCAATGCGTTCGCTGGCNGATGGCTCACTGGCANNAAACCTCGGTGAGATCTCNTGCCCTACATTGGTCATTGCAGCGGAGTTCGATCCGTACTGCCCNCCACGGGCATCGCAGCTGATTGCCGATGCGATTCCGGGTGCAANGATCCACGTNATCGAGGGTGCNGGNCATTGTGTACACATGGAGGCAGACCNGAGCATCAACGATCTCGTCCANCGGTTTATCGAGGAGCACGCCTGATCGCGNGNCACTNGCGCGGGCGAACGACACCAATAGGCAGGCCATGACAGACCCAAGCGTGAAGTGGGAGAGACGTGGACACGTCGCTTTATTGACCCTGAACCGGTCGAGTGCTCTCAATGCGTTCGACCTCGACATGATGCGTGCTCATCGAGAGCGCCTTGCAGAGTTTGCTGACGATGACGACCTTTGGGTACTGGTCTACACAGGAGAGGGGCGAGCCTTCTCCGCCGGTGTCGACGTCAAGGGTGCAGCAGAGTTTCTCGAGTGGGACGCGCAGGAGCGCTTGGATCTGTGGGTGACACCGAATTCACTTGGCATCAACAAACCTTCCATCGCCGCAGTGAACGGCTACGCGTTCGGTGGTGGCTGTGAACTAGCGCTCGGTTGTGACATCCGCATCGCAGCGACGGATGCACGCTTTGCGCTCACCGAAGTGCGTCTCGGGGCTATGCCCGGCGGTGGTGGTACGCAGTGGTTACCGCGGCTACTCGCCGCTGGCGATGCCTACTACATGTTACTCACCGGTGAGGCGGTGGATGCAGAGGAAGCGCTGCGCATGCGGCTGGTCCAGCGGGTCGTCCCGAGCGAGAAACTGCTTGCCACGGCCCTTGATCTTGCCGAGACGATTTGTAAGAACGGCCAGACCGCGGTACGGCTGGTCAAGGAATCGGTCCAACTGGGTGCGGGACTGCCGATCCGCGATGCGCTCATGCTCGAGCAGATCTGCTTCCAGCGGGCACGTTCGCTCGCTGGACCAGAGATCGAAGAGCGTATCCGTCTCTTTGCCGAACAGCGCGCAAAGAAGTCCAAAAGTGATGACAAAAGCTAAAAGATCGCTCTGCTGTCAAAAGGTCTGAAAAATATACTGCGAGGTCTAGTCAAGATGAATCTAGGATTACAGGGAAAAACTGCCGTAGTCACTGGCGGCGCTTCGAGTATCGGC